>CAZVBC010000455.1:0-5239 GCA_964625155.1 uncultured Pirellulaceae bacterium | reverse complement strand
AAGAGTAACCCACGATGAATAGATCGAACAGAAAGCGAATTGTAATTGTCGGAGGAGTGGCCGGAGGCGCTTCAGCCGCTGCGCGAGCTCGAAGAGTGAACGAGGCAGCCGAGATAACGCTGATAGAAAAAGGTCCTGATGTTTCATTTGCAAATTGTGGTTTGCCATACCATTTGGGAGGTGAGATCAGTCAGCGCAGCAAGCTGTTGGTGGCAACCCCCGATTTGTTTCGGAAACGCTTTCGCATCAACGTCCTCACTCGACATGAAGTTACTAACCTTGATGGAATTGCCAATTCGGTTTCTGGGATTGATCACGCCACGGGCCAAGAATTCAAGTTGCCCTATGACAAACTAATCCTCGCTACTGGTTCCGAACCACTGGCACCACCTTTCATGAATCCGCAGGCTGAAAATCTGTTCCAGCTTTGGACGCTGGCAGATATGGATCAAATTATCGATTACTTACACCGGCAGAAATGTTCTCGGGCTATCGTAGTTGGAGCTGGATTCGTCGGCTTGGAAGTTGTCGAGCAACTCCATCGCATTGGAGTTGCCCCGACCGTTGTCGAACGTCTACCTCAAGTGCTCGGCCCGCTGGATACAGAGATGGCCAAACTTGTGGAACTCGAAATGGTTGCCAAGGGCGTACGGGTGCATTTGTCTTCAGCAGTTGAGCGACTCGAACGAAATGAAAAACTGGTTACAGGTGTAACCTTGGCGGGCGGAGTATCCATTCCAACTGACTTGGTAATCGTCGGGGCAGGCGTTCGTCCGAGAACTGAATTGGCCGTTCAAGCAGGCTGTCAATTGGGCGCCACGGGTGGTGTGATGGTCGATCGGTTCATGCGCACTAGCGTTCCGAACGTCTATGCTGTTGGTGACATATGTGAATATCGGCACGGCGTTACTGAGAAAGAGCAACGAGTTCCGTTGGCAGGTCCAGCCAATCGATCTGGGCGAATTGCTGGAGCACATGCGGCCGCAGAGTCGGCCAGCGAAATGGGGCCGGTATTGGGCACCTCGATCGTGCGCGTGTTCTCGCTGACTGCTGCATCAACCGGATTAAACGAACGAACTTGCGCGGCCAACAATATCGCTTGCCGCACGGCAACGATCCAAGCAGGGAGTCATGCCAGTTATTTCCCTGGTTCACATACGCTGACATTGAAACTAATTTATCGCAATGACGGGCGTATACTAGGGGCACAAGCGGTCGGTGGTGATGGAGCCGACAAACGCATTGACGTACTGGCTACGGCGATCCACTTTGGTGCAACAGTTGGCCAGTTGGCGCAATTGGATCTAGCCTACGCGCCACCGTTTGGATCAGCTAAAGATCCGGTACATATGGGAGCGTTTGTTGCGGAAAACGATCTCCTAGGTCGGCCAACGCTGGCTGTTAGCAATTTGGACTTACACGACTATCAAGTAGTCGACGTGCGAAGCCCAGCCGAAGTGTCGCAATTGCCGTTACCGGGTTCGGTGCATATCCCGATCGATGAATTACACGATCGATGGCACGAACTGAACCCTACTCAACCAACGATCACCGTCTGCCATAGCGGGAAACGGGCTCATGTCGCCGCCTGTTTGTTGCTAGGTAAGGGTTTTCAGCGAGTACAAAACTTGAATGGCGGCATGGCCATTCGGTCGCTCTGTAACTAGCTGCAGAACCTGAACAGCTATTCGCTGAAAACACGGTTCCCGTTTCAGTGCTTGTGCCGTGTCATTCGATCCAGCCAATTCCATTCGAGAATCATCAACACGATAGGTGCAATGAAGAAAAACATTTGGCTCAGCGGAGTAGTGATTTGAGCATTGTCAGAAAACAGCTCGGGAGCAAAAGCGCGAAACGCAGTGTGTAGCGATAAACAAAACACGGAATTGATCAGCAGCATTAGGGCCGTGACTGTAAGCGTAAAGAGTATAAACACACAACCAGCGAACGAATCGGTTCGAGCTGGCTCCTGTCGATGCGACCTGCCATCGTCCGTCAATTCGCTTTGAGACTCGTTGCGCTGGTGCTTCATTTCAACACTCGACCATTGCGCGGCAAAGCGCCGTTATCCCTTCATGGGTAGAACAGTTGCAAACAACAAACTGAATCCAAGCGCCAATACACCTAAACAAGCCAATAACGGAGTCCACGTTTTAAGTGACTCCGATTCCGTCAATCCACCCATTTTTGCATAAACCCAAAAACCACTGTCATTCATCCAACTGCCGATCAGTGAGCCTCCACCGATGGCTGTCACCAAATATCCTGCATGGTAGGGCAATGATTCAATATTAACCATCGCAGCCACCATGCTGGAGCCGATAATCATCGCCACGGTACTACTTCCTTGAGCTACTTTGAGCATCGCCGCGATGCCAAAGCCGATTATCATGACCATCAATCCGCCCCCTCCTTGCAGATCAATCATGCTTTGAATGGACTCGCTGATGTTGGCTCGCTGCAACATCGCGCCAAACGCGCCACCGGCCGCTGTAATCAGGATTATCAAACCGCCACTCATTAGAGATTCCTCAACATCTCCAGCCAGCGCCGTCAGCGACCGGTTTTTCGCCCAAGCCAAAGTAGCGATCGAAATCAGGGCAGCGATGCTCAATGCTAAACTGGCGTTTCCCAGTCCAGTGAGTCGATCAGACCACAGACGCAGTGTTGAATTCCATTGGTGTTTGGCAACCCACTGCGGGTATGTCGTTTCAAGTAACTGTCGATTCATGCGGCGCATGTCGACTGGTTTAGTGCGCAATTGGTCTGCCAGCAAGCTACTTCGCAGTTTCTCATCGATCGGAATCTTCGTGAACGACGCTGGCAAAAAGAGCTTGGGGTCCAGCAAGACTCGATTCAGCGCGTCCACATACTGTTCGCCCGAGCCGGTACCATCACGAAGTAACTGGCTTTGAGTAGCGCTCAACTTCGAACTTGCGATAATTCTGGCACCCGGAGTATCTGGTCCGGATGTTGCCTCTGCGCGAATCGTTTGCACCAACTCGGTCGCGTTAATCACATCGCCAGGTTGCAACTTGGCCCGATCTTCACCATCAGCCAACGTCGTTACAATTGTACTGAACGTAATCATGAACACAGGTAACAGAACGGGGGCCAGTGCCAACCAGAGCGGCACCACTTTAATCGGCTTGCCTTGCAAGGCCGCATCCTCTGCATCATTCGCCGGCGAATCGACATTCATGCCACCTAATGGACGCATCGGAATATTCAGTAGGCGATTCATCAGCCTGCAAAAGAACATGCCCAGAATCGAAGCAGGGCCACCCACCAAGATACCGATCAACATCACTGCGCCAACATCAGCTCCCAACGTTGCTGCGACCAACAGCGGCCCGGGTGTAGGCGGCACCAGAGTATGAGTGATTGCGCCACCGCAACAGATGGCCATGACGTACAGCACGTAGTCCTTGCGAGTCTTGCTGTACAGCGATCTTGCTAAAGGAACTAACAAGTAAAAAACTGTATCAAAAAAAACTGGAATCGACAACAAGAAACCACATCCCATCAGCCCCCATGCAGCACGCTGTTTACCGGTAAATTTGATTGCTGTTGAAACAATCGTATCCGCCGATCCACTGTCGAGCATACATTTGCCAACCACCGACGCCATGGCAATTAATATAGCGATACTGCCAGCGGTCGACCCCAACGCGTTTCCTACGTCCTTCATTGGGTCCGCGCCACCTATTCCTGACAACAACGCCACCACCAGCGCTGCCGCGATGAGTGCCAAAAAAGCGTTGCAGCGCAAGACCAACATCAACCCTAATACTGTCGCGACCCCCGCCGCTGCGGCGATCAATGGCCAAGCCACAGTACCGAAATTCGACTCAGCCAAAAACACCAAAGTATTCATTTCATAGGTTCCTCATTGCCGTAGAAAACTGCGGCATACAGTAACATAAACGATCTGCGGCGTCTATTTGGAGCCCAAGAAGAACTGTTCGTTTTAGCAGCGTCGAGTAGCAATCGTACCTTCGAGAAGAGTGGCTGATTTCAAAAATTTGAGTATCGGGCGCATTCCGTGTGCCTTCCTTAGCGAACCACATCACACGAAATGTGCCTGCTTCTATTTCGACGGTAGGATTTCAGCTGCCACTCGTCGGCCTACGATTTGTGGCTTGGATGAATTTAATCTGTTTTGTTGCTTGAGACATCTTTGACCAAGGGGTTTAAGAACAGCATTCGTACGCACTGCTGTCGAAAGCCAGCGTATCCCCAGCCGATACACGCGATACAATAAATTGCGATCAAGAGCGGATGGGTACCGTTAGAAAGCAAGCGTGCCGTGTCAAGAAAGCGATCGCCAGTGCCCCATGCGACCGCAAGGTATGTACCATTCGCCAGCATGCAGAAGTAGGCGATAAACCACGCCCACGATTGTCTGGTCCACCATGCGATGGCGGTCGGAACGGCCACACCGAACACTGGACCTCCCCAAAGCGTTATAAGCGGAAACGGGTCGGGATCAAAAAAACTGTAAGGCAAATGCCAAGGGATCAGGTTGGCACTGCGCAGCGAACCCCCGCAGGCGATTCCACAGACGATATGGCCAACCTCATGTATCGTGGTCATCGCGCACCAAGCAACAGCCAATAGCGCGACGAATACAACTGAGCGACGAACTTGCTCAAACAATTTGGCGACTCCGGCTGGTGCAAATTCTTGTTTGAATTCTGAACAACCTCGGCAACCGCTGTACGCGTAAGCCTGCGATGTCTCGCGAGGCTCACGCGAACTTTCAACAGGCAAAGATGCCGGACATCATCGCCGCTTTAAACCGCACCAGCGTGCTCTCTTGAGAACTACAGGAAAACTAAACTTGGAGTTTGTATTGAAAATTGGTCCGCCGATAAGCCGGGTTTTGTAATGGCCAAAAACTCGTGTGAGTTCTCGACCATGACGGTCATTTATCTAGGACCACAATTGCTCGTGGCCTCAAGCGATCTACCCGAATGTCGAAAACGACTCGGAACCAAGTCGCGGTCTAGCCACTAAGTGGTAGGCACTGCATCCTGTTTGATCTTGCTTCGAGTGGGGTTTACCAAGCCGACCAAGTCACCTCAGTCGCTGGTGAGCTCTTACCTCACCGTTTCACCCTTACCTCACCGACGATTGGTTTCCCAACGCATCGCGCGCGGCGGTCTGTTCTCTGTGGCACTCTCCCTGACTTTACAGCCGGTCGGCGTTACCGACCACTCTGTCCTACGAAGCCCGG
>CAZVBC010000454.1:0-5246 GCA_964625155.1 uncultured Pirellulaceae bacterium | reverse complement strand
CGTTTTTGCGACCTGAAGAATTCTGGGGGCAAATATTTCGAACACGTACTCTCGTTTTCATTTCCGCGCTCGTCATGCCGATGATTATTGGAGGGATACGACGAGCTTACTGGCTTGTTTTACCGTTGGTGGTTCCCCTGATGGTCTTGATCGTCTGGGACCACCTGCCGGCACAAAGTTTGGCGTTTCAGTATGCGGCCAATCTCTTGCCTCTACTGTGGTTTGCGGCCATCGTAGGTTCGCGATGCAGAGATGTGGGAATAGAATCTCCACGAGAGAATGCAGTCCCGAATGCTGAATTCTCAGACGAAAAAATGGAATATGGATATGCCGCTGGAGCCCTGTCGGCGTGCCTGTGCTTGAGTTTGTTTCTCGGCCAATTTCCGTGGAGCAGCCCGACAATCAGCGATGTGGTGAACGCCAGTTACGTGGGCAGTGAGGAATTGCGGAGACGTGCCGACCAGCCAGATGGCGTGTGGTTAACTAAACTCACTGAACAAATAAGACTTTCTCGCGAACCTGTCCTTGCTACCGGGCGCATTGCATCCCACCTCGTCGGTTGTGCCGAAGTCGAAACTGTAGGACAGTATCTACAGAGAAAATCTGCCCTCCTGGCCATTACACAAAACAACCAGCCTGTGATTGGACGTTACCGAACAATTGTGCTTGACCTTCGCGAGTCATTTCAGCAGCAGCCCGTCGAAACTCAGTCTGTTCTTAAAGAGGCAACTGATTGTGGCTTCGAAATCGAACACCAGAAGTTTGATATTTTGGTGCTGCGATCTCCACTGTCAAAACAAACATTCTGATATTACTCAGCCGCAGATGCTCTCGATCGCCAGAACTTCAGCGTCGGTTAGTTCAAAATCGAAGATTTTCAAATCATCTTGCATATGGAGCGAATTGGTTGTTCCGGTCAGAATAATCATGCCAACCTGATGGGCAAAACGGAAGATGATCTGGGGAACGGTGCGCTCGTATTTCTGCGCCAATCGCCGTATTGGTTGACTCGCTAAAACTTCGCGATTAGCGGTCAACAGCGAAAACCCTTGGTACAAAATGCCGTTCGCTGTGCAGAACTGTCTAATTTGCCGGTCCCATCCTTGAATTGCAAAGCAGCGATTTTGTACAAAGGCAGGTTTGATATCCGCTTGTTCCCACAAGGTTTGCAACTGTTCGAAGGTGATGTTGCTGATTCCCAGGTGCCGAGTTACCTCCGTTTTGGCCAGATGTTCCATTGCGCGCCAAGCATCCCAGTCCGCAGCCTTTATTCCATGACGCTGGCTGGGCCCGTGCAGTACGTAGGAATCGACCTTATTGACGCCTAAATGGGAAAGAGAAACTTCCATTGACTGTAATACTTGAGTCCCAATCGGTGCATGTGGATCATATGGGAGGCGATGATCTTGACCGCTTCGAAAGGTAAATTTTGTTTGTAGGAACAGGTTCTGCCGTGTGACCAATCCTCTGGCAATGGCTGACTGAATTCCTTTCCCTACTCCTTCTTCAAAGTAGTGACGCCGCTGATTGGCAGTATCGATCGCGCGAAAGCCGTGCGCAATCGCTAGCTCCGTTAATGCTTGGGTGTTATCTTCTTTCCATGCAGTCCCATAAAAGATGCTGGGCAGATGTTCTTTGGAATTACTCGCGACAAATTCGACAACAGAGTTGTTGGCCATATCTTAATTCAGCGATTTGACAATTCAGCCCGACCACGAAATGCTTGCCGTTTCAGCTTTCGCAATTGCTGCTGAGCCGATACCGCTGGCTGAGCTCCCTGCGGTCAATGGGATCTCAGCGTTAAATTAACAGATGCATCGTACAGTACCAATTGAAACGCAGGAACTGAAGCACACTTTATATCAAGCCACTTGCCCGATCATATTCTGCCGTTTAGGTTTGCAATACATGGTATTTCAATTTCGACTTTCACCGAAGGCTCGGCACATGACATGGATGGATTGGTACAATTCGTTGGACAAACCTGCTTGGACGCCAGCACCATCGACGATCGGCACGATTTGGCAAATTCTTTATCCAATCATCCTCTTTACATTTGGATTCGTTTTCGTCCAGGCAATGCGCGGTAAAGTACCGTGGTGGACTGCCCTGCCGTTCGGTATCAACTTGATCGCAAACTTGGTTTTTACACCGATCCAATTTGGATTGCGAAATCTCCCGCTGGCATCCGTCGATATTCTGGTGGTTTGGGGAACCATCATCTGGATGACGGTCGTCATTTGGCCACGAATTCCCTGGGTCGCCCTTGCACAATTGCCGTACTTTGTTTGGGTGTCGATCGCAACCGTACTTCAATTTTTGATTACCTTTATGAACTGGGGACGTTAATTCATTCTCGTGCCCTGAATCTCCAGGCATATCTTCGTTCGTCGAGCAAACCAACGTTTTGTATCCGCACACAATCGCCAGATCGTTGAGCCAGCCCAACGGTCCGCAAGCCTCCATGCCGACCGGATCGATCTCATGTTTCTCGAAGACGTTCGCCAAGCACGCGTTAGCGACCGGTTTCTATCTGATGCGTTTATCGCAACTACTCAACCAAGTGCACGCGCGAAATTCATTCTATAGATCTTGCACGACAAATGACCTTTGCGCAAAATCCGATGCACCTAGTTATTGAGCAGTTACCGACTTACTGATGTGTGCCGTTTGTCGCACAAAAGTCCAACCGAAACGAAAGCCTATATGGTTGTCGCCCGAGTATTGCAGGTCGTCTACGCGGCTACCCCGCTCATATGCTGGTGTGTCAACGCTTGCCTTGGGAATCGTCGGATTCATTGGGCGATCCTATTTGTGATTGCCGTCATCATCGCATATCTCGTCTTGCTTGCCGCTGTCCAAGCGATGGAATTCGCATTGGACGTGGAACTTTACAAGCATGATCTTGATGGAGACCGATCGTTCAGCGAAAGCGAAATGACTGAAGAGGCCAAACTCGCAATGAACCGAGTTACTAATGACACTGGACGGTCACTTGCACCGATTACGGGCGTACCTGTCACATTTGTTTGGACGTCGTTAAACTTTATTGTTCTTGCAATCGTCGAGTCATTGGGACGCCGGCTCTGGTCGAGATTTCGTCGACAGAAGTCGGAACTCGATCAATCCATATCGTTCGAAACAACAAATTGAGAGCCGGAATGCAGTCCAGTTCCCAATGTAGAGCGTGCCGTTCGAGCTGTCGGGTCCAGAAGCAATCACCTCTGTCGACTACCCGGAAAAAACCGAAGTTCGCGTATCGTCTTCATAATTCACCACCAGTCTCGTTCGGCCCTGCCGACGGCCAACTATTGCATAATAGCCACTCGTCCCAGCCGAGCCCATCCCCGCGCGCGATCATCCCGAGCCAACCTCGCGTCACCCCGTTCAATCGTTTTAACCGCACCCCATTCGTACAGTCCTCTGGCTGCCATTCTTAAATGGTCGCTCCATGATTCTCGTCGACGCGCTTGCCACTGGCACATCACCACCGCTACAATCCACACAAGGCAACAGCCCCGGCAACTGGAATCCGCATAGCACGCATCGACCCTCGCCCAGTGCCCACCGCTCCATCGCCTCAGCTCAACGCCCAAACTAACCGGGGTGAGAGTTCTCGATGGATTGAATCTATCCATCGAGAACTCTCACCCCGGTTAGTTTGCAATATGTTATCTGGCTCAGAGTTCATGTGCGTGCTGGGCCGCATCGTCGACCAGCTTGCCTTCGAGTAGCCCGTGCTGTTGCAATTGAAACTGCGCCGATAGTATGTCAGCATCTCGCGCGACGCGATCCTCAGACGGATTGTCTAGCATTGAGACTGCGAGCAAAATGCCGAGCTCCCGGTGCTCAAATACTCTCTCGTAGTTAGAGTTCGAAATATCACTGAAACCGAGGTTTCGTAAATATGCAAACAGAGATTGGTACGTGATGGGATTCAACCGACTTCTCCTACGAGGCCATGGGCAACTTACCTGATTTAATCTGATCTAGCACTGATTCGCCGACAATACCCTCAGCCTCAAGCCGCATAGCGATCGATAACAAATCCGCCGAACGGACAGTTCGTCCGTCCGCTGGAATCGACAACGTTATAATCGTCCCGGACTCACGTCGATGGAACGCCAAGGAGTTGTTGATTTTGATTGATTGGTCAAATCCAATTTCTCGCAAATAATCTTGCAACGCATCAAATGCAATTTCATTTTGGTTTGTGTGTGACATAGGGAAACCCTCCCTGGTTTCTAAGTTTATCGATTGTCTGAAGTGATAATTTGTGAAAGTGATCGATTGACCCTACGGTCAATCTGTTGCTCATCGGAATATGCACATTGACTGTTTCTTTGTCAGGGTCAACGCGCTCGGGATTGTCGGTGATGTATTCCTGAACGTGGAGCCAGAACGCCCTATCTTCAATCGCGTCAAACACGACGAGAATAAACGGATGAATCTCTAACGACCAATAGTGAAGGTCCCCGGTATTGATCGGAAACGAAATCACCGTTCCCTTCTTGATAACTTGCAACCGTTCCGTTGCTTTTAACTGAAATCGTACTTCTCCGTTCTCAATCGCGCCGTCGGAGTCGAAATGAAACATGGTCACGTCAACGCCGTAATCACGTTCGGGTCGACGCAACAAATGACCTTTCAATAGAACACTTCGCTCCAAGTGGTTTTCACTCAAGTCCTCGATAACGTGTTCACGCGTTCGACGTTTTCGTGTTGGTTCCTCGCTTTTTGCCATGCTACCTACTCGTGTTGACAACGGATGATACTTAAACGACGACAATCAGCCTAGATCAATCTAGCGAGCAGTGCTAGCATTTCCGGATTGGACCAGATAACCATCGGATGCAGCGGAGGACCGGTGTCATTCTTCACGAATGGACACTCAACTCCCGGTCCCCGCTGATCCGGGCCGTTATTCGAAAGAGGTATGCACGAGAATGGGATTGAAAATCCACTCGCTCGCTGAAATCCCGGAGTCCGTTTCGCGAAGCTTCTATCTCTACACTTTGGACTAGTACAATTGGGACAAACCAATTGGAAATACGCTCCGACAAAATTTTGATCGGATCGCCGAGTTCGCGTCAAAAAACGACGCGGTAGTTATTCCAGGCGTTGGCGAAAGCTATTTCTATTCGGAGCTACTTTCCTTTGATGGCATAAATGGAAAGAAGCCCGAGGATATTCTGCCCGCATTCATGATTACGACCATTCATCCCAATTATTTCGTCTCGCGGAAT
>CAZVBC010000453.1:0-5255 GCA_964625155.1 uncultured Pirellulaceae bacterium | reverse complement strand
TCGTTTTGCCACGAATTACTGTTGATTCAATCGGCTTTGTTTCTGTTGCCATGCTGTGGCGTCGAGGTCGCGGAACAAGCCGTCGGAGTTTAGCTCGATTCCGGTCAAAGCTTGAATCCACAGAACGACTTGGTCCACATCGCCCTTGATGGGTTGGGGCAGCGTCCATGCGCGGACCGTTCGATCGAAGGCAGCGGTCCAGAGTGTATTCCCGTCCGGGCTGAACGTGACGTCGCGAATCGTACGTTGATGCTCTAGCGGTGGTCCTAGCGGCTTACCAGTGGCGACGTCCCAGAGGCGAGCCGTGCCATCCCAAGTTCCAGTCGCAACTGATTTTCCATTGGGGCTAAATTCAACTGCAAGCACATGCTCCTGGTGTGGCATGGGAGGACCAACCGGGGTTCGCTTTGTCACATCCCAGACTTGAGCCATGCCATCATCCCACGTACCGGTCACAATCTTGGAACCATCGGGGCTGAAGGCGACGCTTCGAACTGGGCCGCGATGTTGCAGTGGTTCGCCGAGCTCGGCGCCGGTCCTCGCATCCCACAGGCGTGCTCGCGCGTCCTCGCAACCTGTGAGGATCGTTTTGCTATCGGGGCTGACGGCTACAGCATGAACCCAATGCGGATGAATTAATGGCGAGCCAATAGGTGCTCCGGTGCTTGCATTCCAACGGCGAGCGGTCGAGTCTTTCGCGCTGGTCACAACGAATTCCCCGTCGGGGCTGAAGGCGACCGCATAGACATGGTCGTCGTGTGGCAAAGGGGTTCCGCGTTGTGTGTTGTCCGCGAAATTCCATAATCGCGCGGTCTTGTCGGAACTGGCGGTAAGGATTGTTTTCCCATCAGGACTGAATGCGACTCCTAGGATGGATGCATCATGGCTCATTGGGTTGCCAACTCGTTTACCAGTCGCTACATCCCAAATCCGAAGTTGCTGGTCTGCTGTGCCAGTGGCTACTGACTTGCCATCTGGGCTGACCGCCACACAGTAAGCCAAACGCTCGTGAGGCAATACTCTGGCAGGCGTCTGCGCTGGGGCCTTTTGCCAGAGTCTGACCTTACCATCAGCACTGCCCGTTGCCAGGCAAGTCTGATCGGAGTTCATGGCAACAGCGTAGATCGCGGATTGATTTTGAAGGGGAATTCCCAGTGGCGCCATTTTCACCGTATCCCACATCCGGACTCTGCCAGTCGCATCGCCGCTCCACAGACTGGTTCCGTCATGGCTGTACCCGACAGATCGCACCGGGCCTTGGTGTAACAGCGGGAATCCAAGCGGCTTGCCGCTGTTCGCTTCCCAGAGTCTGGCGGTACCATCTTCGCAACCGGTAAGCAAAACTTTGCCATCGGGTTTGAAAGCGATCGTCCACACTTCACCTGGATGCGCCATGGGTTCGCCAACTTGTTTGGTCGTGCCTGCATCGTATAACCAGACGCGCGGCCCGGCGGCCATGGCAATCGTCTGACCATCGGGACTAAAGGCGACGGATTGAATCCATCCGGGAGGAAGAAAGGTCCCACGCAATTCTCCCGTGGCTGCTTCCCATAACCGAGCCGTCCCATCGGCACTGCCGGTCACGACCAAACTGCCGTCGGAATTAAACGCGACGGCGTGAACCCAGTGCTTGTGTTCCAGCGGTTTTCCATAGGGCTTGCCGGTCGCTGATTCCCACAATCGAGCCGTCTTGTCAGTACTAGCCGTTGCGACCAAGCGGCCATCGGCGCTAACTTCGATTGCACGAATCTCTCCATTGTGTGGTAGTGGCGCACCTTCGGGCAATCCGGAATGTACATTCCAACGTTGAGGTGGGTTCACCCGACTTCCCGTCCACAGTGACTTGCCGTCTGGACTAAAGGCAAGCGCCTGAGCTTCGCCGCCGTGATCCAGCACCAATCTCAACTGATACAAAAAACGGTTCTGGGCGGCACTCAAATTCGATCGAATGACATGTTCCAGCTCTGTCGCTGATGGCTGTGCAAGTTCTAAACTGCGCCCCAGCATCAGCATGCCACGTGCAACATCTCCTTGGTCCAGCAGCGAGAGACCTCGCTCGAGTGCGAAATCTGCAGACTGCCTTTCGGCTTGTTTTCGAAATCTCTCGGCATCGACCAAGGCGGCACGCGTCAATGCCTCTTGGTGCACAAGGTTGTTCGCGTTCTGTTCCGCTCGGCTGCGCTGAAAATTGGCGTCCTCGAGCGCCGACTGAGTCAGTTGTTGCTCTCGCTGAATCTGAATGGTAAAGGCATAGTTAATTGCCAAACCCATCGCCGACAGCAGTGCGACGACTCCCAGTACACCGGCAACCACTAACGATTGGTTTCGCCGACACCATCGCTTCACGCGCTCGCCGGTTCGAGAGCGCCGAGCGGCAATTGGTTCGCCGCTCAAGAAACGCTGCAAATCGTCCGCCAGCGACTGCGCACTGCTGTATCGTTTGGCTGGTTCTTTCTCGAGGCATTTTAGGCAAATCGTATCTAAGTCGCGCGGCACCAGTGGTTGAAGTCGCATGGGTGATACTGGTTCTTGCGTGCGCACTTGATCGAGTGCCTCCAATGCCGTGACGCCTTGAAAGACGGGGCGACCGGAGATGATTTCGTACAGAATGGCCCCTAGCGCGTAGATGTCTACCGAGGGGCCAATCAGTTGCTGCTTGCTCTTTCCACTGGCCTGTTCGGGCGCCATGTAAGCTGGCGTTCCGACGATAGCTCCGGTCGCAGTAATGTCGCCTTCTCCGACGGGTTGAGCCAATCCAAAGTCAGTAACTTTGGGAATATAGTGCGATAGTGAAACTGGCAAGTTCGTCCCATCAGACGCGGAAACATGAGTGTCAGTTTTGGGATCGGCCAGCAAGACGTTTGCCGGTTTGAGATCCCGATGTACGATTCCTTGCTCATGAGCGTAGTGAATCGCGCGGGCCAGAGTTGCAACGATAGCCGCAGCTTCTCGAGGAGGCTGTGGAGATTGCCTCAATCGTTCGCGAAGACTTGGTCCATGTACGAATTCGAGTGCTAAGAATGGTTGGCCCTTGTGCTCGCCGACTTCAAAGATCTGGACAATATTGGGATGGTGGAGTCGTGCCGTTAGCTGCGCTTCGCGTCGAAAACGTTCGCGGGACGTGAAATCTGTGACATTCAGCGTGGGCAGTACTTTGATGGCGACGCGACGCCCCAGCGACTGGTGTTCTGCCTCGTAAACAACTCCCATGCCACCGCGGCCCAGTTCGCGGACAACTTTGTACTGAGCAAATCGCTGCGGCTGCCCCGCTCGTGACGAGGTTGCGCTGGCAACTTCGATTCCAATCTTTTCCAGTAAAGCACCCAGCGATGGAAAACGAGCTTCATAGTCGGATGCACTTGCGACATCGCCCGTCCGGATGCGATATTCCCAGTCGATCGAAACCAATTCGCGCAGTAGCGGTGTTCGCGCGGTTTCGTCCACCTGCTCAATATAGGCCTCCAGCCTTGGACGCTCGCCAGCCTTCCAAGCCGTTTCGAATCGATCGCAGACTTGCTCGACCATTCGAACTTGGCTGGGCGTAATTGCCCTTGACGAGATATTGGCGCTCACGATCCTTGCTCCGCGCTCCATATTATGCGAATCGATTCAAGTTTGCGGCCTACTGTGCGAAGTGAACAGTCAAGCATTTCCGCAATTTCGTCGTTGCCATAGCCCTCCATCTTCCAAACGGCCACCCGTCGCAACGAGTCATCACCGAGCAAATCAAGCAATTGACGATATTCCTCAGCGATCTGCGCAGCAAAATCGGGGGTTGGCTCCGAGCCAACGCACTGCACCAACTGAGCTTCGTCGTCAGGGTTCAGAGAGAAGGTAGCGATTCGATTTTCGGCCGCCCCACCGCCCCGCTTCTTACGATTATCGTGCTCCAGTTGCTTGATCGCTTTGTTGGCAGTGATAACCACCAGCAGCCGCCAAAGGCTATCGCGATCTTCCAGTTGTGGAAAGCGTCCCTCACCGACCGCACGGAAGAAACTATGGAATGCATTTTGAACAACGTCCTCTTCGTCAGCGGCACTTCGGCGAGAAGCATTCAATTTCTTGCGAGCCAAAGCAACCAATTGCCTGTAGTACCGCTCCCAAAGTGGCTGAGCGGCCGCTGAATCACCATCTTTGAGAGCCAGAATCCAATTGGAAACTGAGCCAGGCGACGACATTGATTCCATCCTCCGAGAGGGATAGGCCTTGATCGCTGAACAACGGCTCTCATTGTAACCACTATTTTCTCCCAGTTGAGAAGACTCAAATCGAGAGTATCGGCTTGGTGCAATCATGATCAACGGTGGCTCCAGAAACCGTGCTACCTTCGAGGAAATGCGTCCGGAATCTAGTGCAGAAAGTTTTCGTAATCGTTAGGCGCGGCACATGCCCGCACGAGAGTCATCTTGCGAAATCGAACTGAGTAATTCTTGGTTTTCACCGGCGTTCGATCGCAGCTTCAGCTTTGGCAAGAACATTGGCACTCGACGTTGATAATCTTCGTACTGTTGTCCAAAGTGCGCTACCAAATCACGTTCCTCGAATATCACTGCGACCGCCATGTACCCAGTCATGACCAATGCGAACATTAGATGGCCCGCCGTCATGGTCGGTGTCGCCCAAAACGCAATTGCCCAGCCGACATACAAAGGGTGTCGTACGCGTTTATAAAGCGAAGGTTCGCGAAAGGGAAGCGAGGTTTGTTTGTGCCCTCTGAGATGTAACCATACCTGTCGAGTTCCAAACAGGTCGAAGTGGTTGATCAGCAGGCTCACCCCCGGGACCAGCAACCAACCAGCTACAAACAGGCACCACAACGCAATTCGCAGCCCGGAACTGCGCAGGTCCCAAATGACGAAATCGATACTCCGCCATTGCCACATCAACACGCTTGTCACAACGCAAGACATCAAAACATACGTGCTGCGCTCGATTGGCTGAGGAACAATACGAGTCCACATGCGTTTGAAGGCTGGTCGCGCCATGACAGAATGCTGAACGGCGAATAGCCCCATCAAAAGCAGATTGATTGAAATTGCAAATGCCAGCGGCTCGCGCGTTCCTGAATCGATCGTCTTGGGTACGCCAAAATTGCCGACAAACCCCATCAGGTACAAAAACAAAACCAAAAACATCAGGTGGCATACAATGCCATAGGCGAAATAGAGGTATCGATGCACTTTTAATTGCCTTTCGTCAACAGCCGTTTTTTCGTAACACTTTTTTCTCAAGCGATGCTTGCTGATACTTGGCAA
>CAZVBC010000452.1:0-5266 GCA_964625155.1 uncultured Pirellulaceae bacterium | reverse complement strand
GCACTATCCTTTCTTTGCCATGCAGAAAACGCTAATTGTTGACAGGAGAAATTGCTTCCACTCACAAGCAACGAGGTTCCTAATACGGATTCTGAACTGAGAGCTTGGCGATTATCGATTCGTCCGCTTGAGCGCCCATAGCGGTCGGTCGGTTTGCTTCACGGAGTTCGGCGACCCGACATTGCAGCAGGAAATTGAAGCACTTGGTCAGATTGAATCCTTCAAACACATATTTTTGCATTGCCGTCGTAATGGAAAAACCGCATTTGGGGTCAGAGCTTTCAATGCGCCGGATATCGATATAAGCGATGGCCTGATGAAATCCATCGGCTCGAACGATATCAAGAAAGTGTTCCGCTTTGGGACCGATCCGACCGAAGGAATACGCTTTGTTTTCATCTTCCTCTTCAAACTTTGGCTCCGGCACCGCAAAGCGCTTTACGTTATTCTGAGCTGCGAATGTTCTAAGGCTAGTCTCGCTCATACACCAGTTCTTTCTGTCGCTCGCGTTGCGTATGTTCGTTTTGTTGCTGCCATCTCTGACGCTGTACACGTTCAACGGTTTTATCGTCAAGCAATTCGGTGGCAGAGATGCGTGGGTCGCTCTTACCGATGGCTTCCGCCAGACCTTCACGGCAGTCGGTAAAGATTTCTGCCTGTTTGCGGCCACGGCTGACTGACACATAAAACTGCTCGGTGCCTGCCGCCCGGTACGACATGCTTGATTCGGAAATCAGCACCCGGTCTACTGTTTTTCCTTGCGAGGCGTGCGATGTGGACGTGTATCCACTGCCGATGAATCCGTAATCTCGATCGACGATCCAACCATTATCCAGAACGAAGTCGCCCTGCTTGTTGAATTCCTTCACGCGATACACTGAGCCGTTATGCAAGGCGTGAAGTCCATTCTTGGTTTTTCCATTCCGTGTGAAGCGAATCATGTCTCCCTGAGCAACTCGCATCGATTGTTTGCGAAACACCTCGAATTGCTTCGCCGACTTGGCAAATCGTTTCGCGTTGTCCGGCGTTGCATCCAGCCGAGCATCTTTTTCGATTTCTTTGACCTTGCGATGAAACACCATCACGTCACCCTCGCTGATGCGTTGCGGATCAGTCTTTTCGGCCTCCGTGAGCCGCATTGGGCTGAGTTGCAGTATTTCGTGATCCGTTTTGTCAACTATCTCGCGTCGTATCAGCTCACTTCGGATACTCGCGTGCAACAGGTCGGCCTCCGCGTGCGTGGGAGCGATGGCAAGCACCGATTCCCCGCCATCCATGCCATTTGCATAGCGTTTGGCGATCATGTTCATCCGTTCGTCCACATCGTCCATCTCATGTACCCAGCCTAGCCGGTCGAGCGCCGCCAGTCCTTCCGCAGCCTTTCCTTCCGCGAGCAGTGCGACAGTTTCGCGATAGGCCCCATCCTGCCTCTGAATTTTCCGAACGCGGGCAGGTACAAGTCCCGCCTGCTGCTCTAGCAAGCGCATCGCCGCACCCGCTTCGACGCTGCCATGTTGTCGCCAATCACCTGAAAGTATCAGCCTGCTTTGTTCCCGTTCGGCAATGTCCATGACTTTCTTCAATGTCCGAGTCCCAAGAAGGCCAGCCTCATCGATCCAGATCACATTATTGCGGACGCTTGCCTGCAACTCCTTATTGACCAGCAACTCCGCCACAGTCGTCGCATGGAATCCTTCTTTCGCCAGCACACCCCTGCTCGCTTCCGCCGATGGAGCAAAAGTTAGTACCTTACACCCACCTGCCTCGATGCCTTCGACCGCTTCACGCATCAGTGTGGTTTTACCGGTTCCAGCGCCGCCTTGTACAAGAATGCATCGATCCTTCGATTTTAGAATGTGCTGCACCGCTTTCTTCTGATCATCGTTCAACCAGTCACGGCTGACCGTCCAATGGTCGTTCAGCGGGGCGACTGACTTCTTACCTTCTCTCGCCCAGTTCAGCATGTCGGATTCCTCGATTAGCATTTCCAAGCTGGTGGCCCATTCCCGGCCATTCATGGTTCGATTGATAATCCGCTGCCGCTCAGTTTCGCGTAGCACCTCTTCAACGCTTACGTCGCCGAGACCATGACGCAATGCTTCGGTGAGCAACTTGCGTTTTGGCACTACCGAATCGCGTTCGAAGCAATGCAGCTTGGCATACGCAACCGCTTCCGCTTCACGGCTTTTTGGCTTGACTGGTCCCCTGCCGATGGCATTTCCCGTGATTTGCCGCAGGGCATCGGCTTCCGATTGATCCATTCTTTTTCTCCACTTGTCGATTAGTTCTTCCAGCGATTTACCATAACTCTTCTTAGTACGGCTCTTCGCCCCAAGTCCATCTTTCTCTTTGGCATCTTCAATTCCAAGCTCCTCAGCCAACGCTTCGATTTGCAGTGTTCGCCGGGAAAACTTGTCAATGGTCTTTCGATTAATTCCAGCAATGTCCCAATCCCGGCCATGGCGTTCAACGTCGTATCCAAGTGCCTTAATGCGGGCTGCCAATCTCGCGTGGAAAGCGGCTTCATAGAAAGACGCATCCCGCTTCAATTCCCTGAACTGCACGGCTTTCATAGCGTTTTCCTGACTATCCCAACAAACGTTAAAAATCATGCGATGACCGTGCAAATGCGGATCGACTTCGTTATCCACTTCGCGAGTCGTAAAATGCACGAATCCGCCATAGACCAGATTGCCAGTCTGGCGTTCCTCCATGCGACCATCTTTGCGCACTCGAGTTATTGTGTCTTGCTCAACATCCTTCATCGTCTCTTCGACGCTTTCTTGAAATGCGTCCAGAATCCGCGAGTCGCCATTCAGAAAATAAGCCAGTGACAGACCCTTAGGCGAATGAAAATTGAAATCGTACCCTACTGATCGATTTGCTTTGGTACGTAGCGTCAATCGTTCGCCGGTTCGCGGGTCCTGGTTGTCGCATAACCGGTCGAAGCTCTGTTTGTCCACGGTCCCCGACAAACCCAGCATGGTAGCGCCTTTGCCGCCCCACTTGCCTACAAGCTCCTGCCCTTCGCTCAGATAATCTGAGCGCGAGTAATACGACTTTGCACCTTCTGCGGATTTGGTTTGAATGACGCGTAGCATGATGACGCAACTATACGCATGGTCCATGCCACTGGATTCAAACGGTGGGTCTCGACTCCAATAGCTCGTCTTTCCTGTGTCGATGTTGTACGCGACTTATGTGTAATATGCGCCATGCTCGCCGCCAAGCATTTGGCCCTGCCACTGGACAATTGGTTTCACAATCCGCTTGCATCTCCGAGCGAATTGGCTATGAATAGTCCAACGCAACAAACGCAGGAGGAACTATGTCCGAAGACAATTCTAAAGGCCGCAAGCCAGATTTGATTGCCTACACAGTTCGAGGTGAAGGCGAAAAGGCTTTCTGGAACCGCATCGGAGCCGCCTGGACCAATAAAGACGGTGGCCACACGATTCAACTCGACAGCCTGCCAATCGATGGACGCATCGTTTGCCGACCTCCCAAAGAAGAAGCCGCCTAATCAGATTCCAGCTTAGAATCTGCAAAATGGTTTTGCCATGTCGTTGATTCCGTCTTCAACGAATGGCGCGAATCTTCCGGATGCGTCCAATCCTTCCGCTTCTCATCGGAAGTCAATCCTTGCGTGCTGCGCTGCCATGTCGCGCACCCGCGTGATCACAGTTTTGATGTTTTCTTGAATACTGAGGTTCATTGCGTCCTGCGATCTGACCCGATAACACTGGCAAGATGCCGCCAGGATGGATGAAGCCCCTCAGAATTCTGGCAGGCATCTTTGCATTTATGCTTACGCTTAACGATTCGAGGGCGTATCCAGCGGGCTACCGAAGCCACTTTAGCACTCTATTCGCTTCGTACTGTACTTCTCACCAGAATCGACATACTTTGGCTCACATAACGTGGACCACTCCTTGGACAAGGAAGTAGCAGTTTGGCCATCGCGACCTACGTCATTTGCGAGCGTTTCGTAACGCACGACAGCCCTTGAAGGCCGTTCATGCGCATGAACGGCGGAGCCTTCCCTCCTGATTTCTCGCCGCCTTTACCGATGCATTTTAATGAGCTTTCGCCCTCTCGCTATGCCAACAATTCCGGCCAGCACGAGCAATGCGGATGAGGGCTCAGGAACGGGAGTTATTGTAAATGAACCTGCATTCGCAGTTGTCGAAACGAGATTGCCAGCCGCATTTAAAACGTTTGAGTTTTCAAAGGTAATTCCGTAGTTTCCGGGATTCAATCCGTTTACATTGACGCGAATCGTGGCCAATAGACCATCCGTCAACGGGAACAGTTGCGCGTTTGTTGGAGGGTTCGACGGTATGTTGAACTCCAAACTCAGTGACGCCAATGTATTTGAACTACGCGTAAAAGAAGATGCTCCAGTACTACCAGTGCCAATCTGACCGGATTGCATGAACGTCCCGGGAGGAGTGTCAAAAATCCCAGCCGCGAGCCTGATATCCGTGGCAAACGCCGTTACCAGATCCGAACTTGTGGATCGAGCCACAATACCTAATGACTGAACTCCCGAGTTCTGCTGAAACGTCCCTGGTTGTATGGAAATAACGATGGCCGAATGAACTGCTTCCATGCTGCTGAAAAAGATGGTCGCACCCAGCAGTGAGGGTAGGCATAGTACTCTGCTAATCATTTGGATTCTCCGATAGGGTGAAATTGAAACGGCGATTTACGATTGGTTCTTCAAGTTGTATGGCGTCAAGGCTGAGACCAAAGAATCACGTTCGATGGCTGCAAAGATGGTGTCGATTAGATCCACCTCGTCGGAGCGGCGAGTTTCCGATGGTTCTCCTGATTCTCGCTTGAGTTGTTCGCTTGAAGTGGCATTCTGCGTTGTGTTGTTCGAGAGAATCAATCGCTGCGACGTTTCAAAGTCCTTTTGCAAAAACAATTGAACGAACTCATAGGACGAAGACTTCTTGGCGGCTTCGACCCACGGTGCAAGATATGTCAAATCATCTTCCGGATCGGCGACTCGGCTGGCAGAACTCAGCGCTGCAGAGTCGGGAGCAGTGAATAGTCCGATGGTTGGATTCGTTTGGTTGGCTCGCACCAAGGCTGTGTCGATGGCGTTGACTCGGCCGTCTTTGTTGATGTCGTAAATGTTCGTAGCACCAACTGAATTGGGATCGGGCGATTGATTAGCGCGGACGAGTCCGGTGTCGATCGCGTTGACTCGCACTTCAGTTATTGTATTGCCAATGTTCATATCTCCGACTGCATTGCC
>CAZVBC010000451.1:0-5330 GCA_964625155.1 uncultured Pirellulaceae bacterium | reverse complement strand
GCTATCGGCAGAGTACCTTGGCCCTGCTTTGACGCCACTTCCTCAGCCCGAATAGTCCTGCGGAAGCCACAACCAGCAAACCAGAGGTTGGTTCCGGTACGGCCGAAAACTCGACCGTCAACTGAGGACGGTTAAAGTTCGTCGCAGATTCTGTTCCAGTTCGTGACAAGAATCGCAGCGCTGTAGCCAAGTTTGCGTTAGACTCATCTCCCAAAAGAATCCAGCCAAAGTTGTTGCTGGAATTATTCACCCACTGCTGAACATCGGCAACCATCGAGGCATTTGATCCCCAGGTGTAGTTCCCGTTTGCATTGAGCACCTCAGTCGCGCTGGCAGTATTAATGAAATCACCACCGGCTGTCGTCCAATTCGTCCCCGAAAACGAACTATGAATCCAAGTCGCGTCACCATTCGTCGAAGCGGCACCAGTGCCTTCCTGTCCGTTGGCGTTCGACGTCCCTTCGCCCCAAAGACGCGTCATTCGATGCAAGCTGACGCTGGTAGCTCCAATTTGAACGGATCGATTCATCCCTAGACGCAATGAAGCAGATGTTACTATTGATCCAGAAGGAATGGCCGATAGATCAAAAGCCACCAATGCTCGTCGCAAGAGCCTATTCCCGCCCGCATCTACTCGACCCGTAAAGAGGAAATCGCCTACACCATTACTGAAGGCCCCTGTTGGACTTTCATACAACGTATTGTCCAGTACAGCACTGGTTACCAATACGTCGGCAGACAACGGAGCACACCATCCACATAGAAACAAGTTTAACAAATAGACTAACAAAACACTTCGCATACCTAACTCCAATACTACAGATAATTAAGAAACAGTTCAACTTCGATACTAGTTGTCAATAGGTGTCTGTCAAATGAACTTTTGACGACATTGCACAGTCTTTTCTGTAATTTCTGTAATCCAGCATATGCAGCGAGCGTAGTTTTACGTGTACTGCATTTCGCAACGAGAATTCGAATTCTCGTGCAGCAGGTTGAGGAGAGATGCTCCAGAAGAGATTTCTCGCTTTGGCAGGTCGCGAAGTTGAGTGCTATCTTCGAGCAATAAATTACAGGTGCTTGCTCGAAGATTTGCGGCAGAATAATCCGATTAGGCAGACATAGTGATGCGACCGTTACCGCGCCAGTTTGGGGAAACTACTCGGCTGCCAATGCGGTCGTCTAGATTGGGACGAAACATGGTGAGGAGTACTAGCGGTAGGAACCAAGCCATAAACAGTCCTCCACCATAACCATGCCAGAACTGAGCAGCCAACATGATTGCAGCACTTCCGCATATTAATGTGCCGAGATTTTTGCGAGTTGGCCAAAACGCAAACGAAGCACTCAAAAGAATGAATCCAACCAAGACAGGCAAACGAAATTCAGGGTTCATTCCGGGCCCACCCCAAATGCCGTCAAGATCCTTCATGCGAGGAATCCATAATCCAAACATCTGTCGCAAGTGACTCGTGATGGACGTGACTCCGTCCAGCAGCAGCAGACTGCAAAGCAAGATTAACATGGCCACCAACCCAGTTAACAGCCGCCCCAGCCCTCGTTGCCAATAAAAGCTGATCCACAAGGGAAGAATAAAAAATGGGTAGTACACTAACCCAGCCGCCAGCCCAAGCAGGCAACCCGCGACAAGTGGTTGACGATAGGCTAATACGGCGAGCGTCAGGAGAGCGGCGGGTAAGGCATGCTCGACGTTCCCAGTCATTTGCGCAGTGTAGGGCAAGAGCAAATACATGGTGGCACAGCCGATACCAGTTTTAATGTTGTCGAAATGCCAATAGCCAACCGCCACGATGCCGAAGACGATCGCCATGTTAGAAACGATGGCGAGCACACGAGCGAGATTCTGTTCCCACCCACCGGTTTTTGGCGCTGCCCATGGTTGACCTTCGTGCTCCGGCGTGGTTGGCAATTCTGGCAACATGTTAAGCAAGGCATAACCTGGACCTAGTTTAGGACTCCGTTCGCTTTCCTCACGCGGATTGCTTGTAACGATATTGCCCATCAGAAAGAAAAACAACGCGATGCCAATAAAGCTCAATCCGCCAATGGACAAATTTGGTTCCAGCAACGGACGTCGCACCAGTGCCGGATCCACTAACATCCGCACCGTCAGCAATCCGCATGCGACTAACAATGCAGCGAATCCCCAAAACTCCAACTGCTCTGAATCAATTGTCCTCGTACCCAGCAACTTGAATCGATCGCTCGGCGTTTCGTTGCGCGCCGCAACTTGTGTCACCAGAGAGCTCACACCTTGTTTGGCGACTACAAAGGTCAGTGATTCACCAAGTTGTTTTGACTCACGTTGCGGTAGTTTAGGATCATGTTCGCGAGTTACCGGACGCAAGAGTGAATTTTCCGCAAGAGGTGCACCTTGCGCAATGGACTCAACCGTACCCATGCGAGCCTTACGTCCTTCATACACCATCATCAATCCAGGTGCTAACAATGTTAGCAACAACAGATCGAGATTGCGTACGCTCCATACTCGGTGAAAGACAAAGTACAGTCCGAACATCAAGAACGTCGAGAGAAATACCCAAGTTGCAGGCTCGGGTCGTTGATAGTACAGGAGGAGCTGACTCATGGATTCTCGAAGCAACACATTGTAGGATGCCTAACCTTCCTCAAATCGAGGATGTTACGAGCCACGAAGGGTAAGGATATGAGAGATTATCCCAAATGCAAGGAGTTCGAGACCTGTTTTCAACCGAATTCTTTTTCGCAAAGCGTTAATCTATAACGATTTACCACGTGCATGTGCATTTCCAATCAAGTCACTCACCAATTCGCCAATCGAGACCAAGGTCTAGGTTCACGGCAGAATGAGTTAACGCACCGACGCTGATCCGCTCAACTCCGCTTAAGGCGATGGCTCGCAAAGTCTCCAGGCGAACACCGCCAGACGCTTCGAGTTGCACGAAAGTATTTTGCTGGTTGCGCAACTGTACAGCCTCAGCCAATTGATGTGGTTGCATATTATCTAACAAGATGATGTCAGGTGCTGATGACAAAGCATCAGAGAATTGTTCCAGCGAATCGACTTCGATCTCCACAATGGCATCCTGTGGCGCATCGGGTTGCTGACGCAGGAATTCACGTGCTAGCCGCACGGCTTCGCCGGGGCGAAGAAGCTTGCCGGTACGGCGAGCATGGCAGGCCAAATGGTTGTCTTTAATCAGAATTGCGTCGTACAAGCCGCTGCGATGATTGTTGGCACCTCCACATCGCACAGCATACTTCTCCAGACGTCGCCAGCCAGGTGTGGTTTTGCGAGTATCGTACAAGCGGACTTTCAAATCGGCTATCAACGCCACATGTTGAGCTGTCCAAGTGGCGATGCCACACAAACGCCCTAGAAAATTTAAGATGGTTCGCTCGCATGTCAAAACATCACGAGCCAAGCCGCTGAGAGTTGCCAAGCAATCGCCTGGCGCGAAAGCCTGTCCGTCATGCACCTTTATCGTCACGCGAAGCGGACACTGTAGAGTTTCAACGATCCAATCCACCAATTCCAAGCCAGCGGCTGTACCCGCAGCTCTAGCCACTACGTGCGCCGTTGCGGGAAGATCTTCTGGAACTGTGGCTATTGTTGTCAAGTCGAAACCACGCGAAAGGTCCTCGCGGATTGCCAACCGTACAAGCTGTTCCAAGTCATCTTTGAGAAACGCGTCTCTGGTTTGCTGGGCAAAATCTCGTGGGACGTTCACGTACTAAACCTTGTTCCATCGATAGAAAACAAAACAAGCCAAGTTCATCGAATATCGGAAACCGGAGGCCAACGCCTTCCGGCTGATGTTATGTGTCTCACAACGAATAGTCGCTCACCACCTTGCAAATAATGACGTCGACAGTCCAAGTAATAAAATAACTGGAGTGGTTATCACTCATCATGACTGTTTCGAATAATTGGATGATGGACTAATCAGCCGGATCGCGCTAGCGTCCGGTTTCTATCTGATGCGTTTATCGTAACTACTCAATAACCAAGTGCACGAGAACCAAGTCCACAACCCAAGTTCATTCTATGATCTTGCAAGACAAATGACCAATGCGCAAAATCCGATTCACCTAGTTATTGTGCAGTTACGCCGTAATGAAGTTGTGTCGCTAGTGGCGCCGCAAACGATTAATATATCAATTTACTCTGCAAGTGAACTTGGATCGGAGGAATTGCAATCATGTCCCACAGCAATCGCCGCGAAATGATACGGACCGGAGTTGGTACTTGCGCCGTTTCTGCCGTGCTAAATTGGCCCGCGCCGAGCTTTGCCTTCCAGCGCAAGAAGCTGCCTGTTGCGGCGGTGGTTACAGTCTACAAACAGAATTCTCATGCGGATGTCATCGTGGGCAAGATCCTGGCAGGCTTCCGACAGGACGGAGGGCAAGGGCCAGACCTGGAACTGGCTTCTATGTACGTGGAGCAAACTCCAGCAAATGATCTCAGTCGCTCGCTCTCGCAAAAGTACGGATTTCGCATTTGCAACTCGATCGATGAGGCCCTGACGCTGGGTTCCGACAAACTTGCCGTCTCCGGCGTGTTGAGCATTGGTGAGCATGGCGAATACGGATACGATGCGAAGACGCACCAGCATTTGTATCCGCGTCGCCGTTTTTTTGATGCGATCACAGCCACGTTTCGACGTGTTGGTCAAACGGTACCAGTTTTCAACGATAAACACTTATCGTTCTCCTGGTCGGATGCGGAACACATGGTGACCACCGCTAAACAAATGAAATTTCCGCTGATTGCCGGTTCCAGCGTCCCGGTTGCCCATCGCGAACCGCTGCTGGAGCTGCCGCGAGATTGCGAAATTGAAGAGGCTGTTTCCGTCGGATATGGTGGCTTGGAAGCTTACGGATTTCATGCATTGGAAGGATTGCAATGCATGATCGAACGTCGTCGTGGTGGCGAAACCGGAGTTAGCAGTGTCCAAGCCATACAGGGAATGGCGATTGATGAGGCTCAACAAACCGGTAGATGGTCTGCGGAACTGTTGGATGCAGCGCTGCAGACACTGCCAGCCTCGCGGAAAAGGAATGCTAATTGGAAAACACAAAAAAGCTCTGCGGTCTATTTGATAAAGCACCGCGATGGTTTGAAATCTGCCGTAGTCATGGCCAACGGTGTGGCCAGTGATTTTGCAGTAGCTGTGAAGTTGAAAGGAATTACGCAACCCTTGGCAACCTGGTATAAACTTGAAGATGGCAAGCCATACGGTCACTTTGCAGCGCTGTTACGTGCGATCGAGCATACCGTCCACAACCAACTAAGTGCCTATCCAGTCGAGCGAACACTCTTGACTACC
>CAZVBC010000450.1:0-5353 GCA_964625155.1 uncultured Pirellulaceae bacterium | reverse complement strand
AAGTCAATCCCTACAATGAAACGGCTTGGGCTGTCCTCAAAGGCTGATTCAGTTACTTGATGCCGCGACATGGTGTTTCACTAGCTGTCTTCACGAACGTTGAACTCCAGTTTCCAACGCTGTGCATCCTGCGTGCTGTGACACCATAGTTCGAACATGCCTAATTCAGAAACGCGGCTGTGAAATCTGACCGGTACATACCCCTCACCGGGCTGTTGTTCAGCCGCGAAAGACAATTCCATAGGTGCGGTCTCTTGCAGGTCTTGGTCGTCCCACTCGCGTAGTACCGCCCCAACTTTATCACTCTTGCGATTGGCAGATGCAAAAAAGCGAAAGCGAACTTGCCGGCCGACTACTAACCCGACTTCTCGTCCGGGGACATCCATTTCCGTTCCTTCCTCCATACCAAACGGGACAACACAAATGGCTTGGAGAGGACGAGGAACTCCGGGGATAGCCAACCCTGCCGTTTCGATACCCACATAATAACTCCGCGCGGTACCGCCGCGAATACGTATCCCTCCATGCTGTTTTGACCATCCGTAAAATGCCGCCCCGCAGGCCACAGCTCGATCCAAGTCCTCCACACCACCCAACACCTGCGGTGTCTGTTTTTGATCGTGCCAACTGGCAAGCACTTCGGCCAATTGCTCACGCAACAAAGACGACTTAAAAACACCTCCGTTCAACAAGATGTGTGTCGGCAGTGCTGGCAACGTTGTCGCTTCTCTGTTGTCCGAGAGAAAGGCCGCAATATGGCGAGTGATCGCGGAATCGACTTCGAAGGGCAATCCAAGTTCCTGGAATCCCGTGGCCGCATCACGCACAGGTCGATCGTTGATCGCACATCGCCCCAGAAAACCGCCCGCTAACAACCCCAATACTTCCTCTCGCTCGACTTCGATCGAGACTGTCCCTCCAATTAACTTCGAACCGCGCCCCAGAATCGAGATCGTCTCTGTCTGTTTACCACCCGTGGCTAGCAACGACTCCTTGGCCTTGCGGCAAGCATGCCACAAAGCCACTGCCTGCCAAGCATTCAGCTTGACCCCTTTTTCACTGAACTTCGACGCCGCATAGTGCGCTAGCGCCAAATCCATATTGTCACCACCAACCAATAAATGGTTCCCCACCGCCTGCCTGCGCAAAGTCAACTCGCCAGCTTCTTGCGTGACTCGCACCAAGGTCAGGTCAGTAGTTCCGCCACCAACATCAACGACCAATAACAAATCACCTTCATGCAGTTCGCGTCGCCAGCGATCACCCTTACGATTCAGCCAGCAATAGACGGCCGCTTGCGGTTCCTCCAGCAGTACAAAATCCGCCGGCAAACCAGCCGCAATGGCAGCTTCGCGCGTCAATTCTCTAGCTGCCATGTCAAACGATGCGGGAACCGTGAGAGTGACATATTGTTCAGCTAATGGGGCTGTTGGAAACTCTTTGGTCCACGCGGCCACTACATGTTGCAGAATGATTCGGGACGCATCTACAGGCGAGATTTTTGCAATCTCTTTCGAAGCATTCCAAGGCAAAATTGGTGCATGGCGATCAACCTGGCTATGACATAACCAACTCTTCGCAGCCGACACTACGCGTTCGGGCTGGTCAGCCGAAATCTGCCTGGCATAACTGCCAACTATTGGATCTTTTGCGGAACGACCTAGCATCGACAATTGGCCTGAATTGATTTCCGCATCGCTGGGCAAGTAGATAAAACTGGGGAGAGATTCTAGTGACTCCACTTGTCCCGGTGCAACGACTTGAGGTATCGGCAATACGTGCACATCCGGCAGCGCAGCCTGCATCTCTGCATACGCTAAAAGGGTATTAGTCGTCCCTAGATCGATACCGATACTAAACTTAGCGACTTGCATGGCTACTAACTTCGATTTCTACAGGGGCAAGAACCCATCGGTCTTCGCTCGCCCCAGTCCATGTTGGCAATGCACACTGCGAGGCCTTCCAACCACGATGAGTAATGACACCCGTGTCGCCAGCACCTGTAACGTTGCCAATTATCCTGGTACGTATAGCCGACGAACTTGCGACCTCGCACACTGAGCCTTCTGAACGATCGTCCAATGGTGCGATCGCGAATATGCGATCAAGCGACTTGCGACAATCGCGAATAACTTCACGGGCTGCGGCACCAATCTGTACGTCGCTATAGCCGTCGAGCGGTTCGGCAACCAAATCGAGCAATCGAGCTTCTCTCTGCAGAGTGCTTAGTAATGTGAGTGCATCGCTGCGCGCAGCCACTTCCCTTTGAGAGGTCGGTCTTGCTGGCCCATTCACATCCCCTGCGCCGCCAGTAGAGCCCCTTCTCGTCTCCACGGCAGCTTCGGGCTGTTGAGCAGGCGCGTTCTCTGGTTGGAGCAATTGCGCAACTCGCTGCGCCAGCTCACGGTTGGACAAAACAGCAATAAAGGCTCGAATCGCCAATCCAATCGACATGCAATTGACCTCGATTTACGATCACCATATTCTTTTCCTGTCTCCACGAGCAACCAGTGTACGTAGATGTCGACTATTTGCAATCGACGGATTGCAGCGATCGGTAGTAAACGCGATTTCCATCGTGGTAATGACCAAATGAAATCGCAACTGGCAGAAGCAAGAGGAAGAAGCTCGTATTAATTCGATACGTTCGAATCGTTCTGTGTGACGAGATCAATGGCAGCAAACCGCTCACTTCGACGCGCATTTTCAACGAAAGTAATCAAGGCCGACAGGTCCAGAGGCTTGGCCAGCAATTGCGCCTTACATGCAGTGCAACCATCAACTTGATCGTCAGGAAGAAACGCGGAATGCAAAGCCACCGACATCTGCGGATCAATGGCTTTCAGTTCCTGGCACAGCTCTATTCCATTCATACCAGGCATGCGATAGTCGAGTACCGCCGCATCAAAGCGACAGGATGTGGCTTCATCTATGGCTTGTTGAGGATCGACAAATCCACTCGTTCGATAACCAAAGTGCGATAACAAAGACTGCAAGTTGGCTACAGCATCTGGATCGTCATCCACGATCAAAACATTGACGTTCTGGTTGCCGGTCGAATCTTGCATCTGTCTACTCAACTCAGAGATATCAAACCTCGTTGGCTAGGATGCCGTATCAACTTACGTTTATAATTGGCTCACTCGGCAATACAATGCTGAAAGTTGTCGGCTGGCCCGGTCGGCTGTCGACCAACAACGTCCCTTGGTGCCGGTTAACAATCGCACGAGTCAATGCCAATCCCAACCCCAGTCCCCGCGTCTTAGTCGTAAACAGCGGCTCAGAAATGCGCTGTTGAATTTCAACTGGCACTCCTGGGCCACTATCGGTGACACTAATCGAAATACTCGGACCGGTTGGCCCATGTTGTATGTGCTCTGCACGCACTTGGATTGTACCCGATTGTCCCACCGCCTCAACCGCGTTCGTAAAAATGTTGCGCAGAGCGATCTGCATCTGTGCATAATCCGCGTGAATGACCAAAGTTTCATCCGATTTCGTTAAGTCATTCATCGTGATGCTTTCGGGAACCTCCAAATCGGCGAGCGATTCACGAACCAAAGTGGCTACTTGAATCGGCTGGAATTTTGGAGGCTTTAACCTTGCGAAATCTGTCAGCGCGGCGATAACTCGTGCGGCCAGTCGGACTTGCCTTTGAATTCTCTGAAAGTGCTCCTGAGTATGTTTTGCGTCGGTATTAGGAGATTCTTGCAGAATATAAAGAGAAGTTTGGATCACATTCAACGGGTTGCGCAATTCATGGGCAATACCACCTGATATCTGCCCCAGGGTAGCCAATCGTTCCGCATTTTGTAATCGGGCTGCTGATTCGGCTGCATATGCAAACTGAATTAGAGATAAATCCAAATCAATTACCTTCGAGATCGATGCTAGCACAGCCGCTAGCTCCCGACTGTCTCCGGACCAACGCATTGCAAGTTCGTAATTAATACGTTCTCGCAAACGAGCCATGGCGACATGGGTATAAACAGCTTCCAATCCCAAATCTACGTGGCGTTTCCCTACCGCGATTCTGCGATCGACGTAGGTTTCGTCATACTGCCCGGAAAATAATTGAGTCAACCAAGTGTGTAGTGTTTGCTTTAATCGTGAAATCTGCTCGTCACCGCCACGAATCGTCGCCCGCGTGCGGTCATGTCGCTGGATTTGCTCATAGAAATCGTCGACCAGCGCCCCGAATGCTGGCGCCAACCACTTGGCCGCGCGCTCTATGTTACTGAGATCGTGGTCGTCAAGCGCCACATAGTCTGCCAGATGTCTGTAGAGCTGCAATGGATTGTCAAAACGCATGATGTTGAATCAGATCAATGAAAGGAGCTGGTTGCTAGCTAGTCCTTTGAGACAGCTAAAAATTTGGATTGGCGGAAACCGGAGAGCGAGGTTCCTACCGAGACTGCTCAACTGATTCAGCAGAGTCTTTGCCCCACCGATCCCTAAAATTGAGCTGTGACACAATTTTAGTGTCGCGAATTGGAATTGCGGCCTGAGAAGTTGAACCGTATTTTTCCCATCTAGCAAAATACGGGGACACGCCAGCTTTCGCACTCGCAGTTAAATTATACTGCTCGTTGAGCACTCCGCAGACTCTGCATACCGAAATTTCAATCTCGACACTAGCGGACCGTCGCTCCACTCAACAACGCTTGACGAATTACCGTTGCAATCTCTCCTTCCGGTTCACGATTGAGCATCAGTTGAAGTTCGCGCCGAACGTCAGCATCGTTGACGGTTGCCAGCAAAGAAACAGCCTTGAGACGCACGGGGGGCTGTCCTACATCCGCCATCCACAACAACCACGGTTGCGGATTGATATCGCGCAAGCGGATTAAATCGTCGATTATACGCAGCCTAATCTGCGCGGTTCCGCTAGCCAACTCAGCAGCCATCTGCAAACGTTCGTCGCTCATGCCCCGCCTGCGAAATTCCAGGGCAGCAGCCTGTGCAACCTGCGGCGAAAAATCGCTCAACATTCTCAGCAACTCCGCATCCGAAGCTACCGCGAACTGCCGAGAATCCTGTTTCAATGCCGGACGCACTGGCTCCCTATTATTCGACTCCGGTAAGACACCAGTCGGGACTGCGGCCAGAGTCTTCTCAACCGTAAAACTAGTAATGCTTCGAGAACTGGGTGTCAGCGCGACGCTGGCCGCATACTCTGGAGTCGTTTGAACGCCCTGCTGGGCCGAAGTAATTGAACTAACTTGCAGTGGGTCATGTACATCAGGAATCGTTGGCTGGGGCTGGTTAGTAACGCCTGAAATACTAGCCGAGCGATCGGATACTAATAACATACTAGCCTGTTCGCGATTGGAAGGTACGCTTGTTGGCGTCG
>CAZVBC010000449.1:0-5390 GCA_964625155.1 uncultured Pirellulaceae bacterium | reverse complement strand
TGGCTCGATGAAATACGGACCAAGGCTTGGTGTTGGCGTTTACCCAACTCTTGCCGAAGTTGGCCGATAGCAGCCAACTTCTTACCGTCACTAGTTCGCATGTCACGCTCACAGGTAGCCATCCGGATACAGGTACTTGGCGATTGACAGGTTTTGCGGAATCGCCCATGTCCGTGGTTATGATCTCGGATACTTCGTCTGATTTCGGTAGGAAGGTTATCCAATCGCGCTTCGAAACGCGCGAATGAGGGTTGTTTCACCGGCCTGCAATCGTTGGTCGAGAAAACGATTGATCAGTGAGGCCTCCAAACCAGGCAATTCAAAACTGCTTGGAATCAAATCGTATTGCCCGTTTACCAAGCGATAGAACTGGACTGACGTGCCGTCATGCCGCAAGACTTCGCGTACCTGCATGGCCGCAAAAAGCTCCATCTTGTCGATGGCGGATGACGTGAACTCTACCTCAACCACCAGATCTGGCGCTGGGTCCACTTCGAAATCAAGTTCTTCTTTCGCAAGCACTCGATCGATGTTCGTTACGTAGTAGGACTCGTCCGCCTCGTAAGCTTTCTTGAGATCGCTGCGCTTCACGGTAACTGAAGCAACGCTCAGAATTTCGATCCCTTTGACTTCCGAATACGCTTCGATCATCCGTCCAATTAGGCAGCCAAAATTCTCGTGTTTTCGTTTCGGGCTCATCAATTCCAGAACTCCTTCGTTGTAGGTCATGCGTGGAACGCTGCCTTCACGCGCATCTGCTAATGCAACGAAGCTTTCCCAACTGACGTTTTCGAGAATAGTGCGAGATTCCGAATCTTCGCTACTCAACGAACTCATAATTGTATTTAGCGGTAATTGGATTTCGAATGGCGGCTTCACCTCGTAAGAACCCTTCATAACCTCAGGAAAGAAATCAGTCAGGTGGATGCTTTCTCATGATGCCCCAGAGCGATCGCACTTCGACAACTTGCGGTCGGTTCAGATGCAACAGGTTGATGGTAGCAATCCCGACCTCCGACAAACCAACGATCAGCGTTCCATTTACTGACCAATCAAAATGATCGTGCCAGCAATCAAGTTGTGGGTGAAACAATCGACATTCGAGTCCTTCATCTGTAAATCCAACAACGCGATTGGACTTGTGTCGATTGCAGGTTGGACACGCGAGACAAAGGTTCTCGAACTGCGTTAGTCCTCCAAGAGACAGCGGAAGTATGTGTTCGACCTCGAAGGTAACAACCGTGAGCGACTCACTCGTTTGGCAATAAGCGCACCGCTGACGGTAATGGTCTCGGATACGCCGTCTGATTTCAGCGGGAATATAATCGCTCACCACTATTCCTCAATCTTGATTCGTTGCAGAGCCGCAAGTGCTCTCGCTTTTACAAGATTGAGTTCGTCTATTTTTTTCAACAGAAGGTCAAGTTCCTGCGTTTCTTCTGGTGAGAGCTTGCCTTCGTTGTTTCTAGTTCGGAGGTTGTCTAAACGAGATTGGTGCTTGGGTGCGAGTGCCATATCTGCCAACGCAGTTAATCCTTCGGCACTGAATGCTAAACTCACTTCTCTTGGCATTTAACTTCCCTCCTCGCCCCAATAACTACCCCTAAGGATATAAGGAAAATGCAATCGTTTCCATACTAGAATTCCATTGCCGTGCAGATAGTGCAAGAACCTGATTTGTCGTTACCTTTGACGTGCTCTAATTCTGGTTCCGAAATGGTCCCCTGGTTCGCCAGCGGAGGTGGAGTATTTGACCGCAGTACTATTTCGCCGACATCAATGTACCCATCTTCATTGGCATCTATGGACTCGATTGGCAAGTCCTGCGCCTCACTCGCTGAAAGTTTGTCGTCGGAATCGCGGTCGTAGATTGCCAACTTCAGTCGTTTGTTGAACAACTCCTTGGCCTTCATCCATTGGGGGTCGATTTGGAGTTCAGTGTCGAAACAGTCACGAGTTGCAACGTAGATAAATGCATCGATCCATGTCTTGCGTGTGATAGATTCCAACGGAGGCCGCGTAAGGTGCATCGGCCAAGTTGCGGAAAGCACCTGCAGTTGGGTGCCGGAGTATTTCTTCCTCGCTGACACTTCGACGGTTACGCACGCCTCTTCCGTGGCCAACAGCAGTTGGTGCACCTGGGCACGTAGATCCACTGTGGCACTCAAACGCCTGGCCAGCGCGAGGTACGCCAAGATCTCTGAGTCGACGTAGCGGATGGGCCACCCCGCTCCCGATTGGATGGATCTTCCTGATGGTTGTACAAATACATTTTGGCTTGGAAGGTTGGGGATGCCATACCACATCGCATAGTCTTTGGAGCGTTTTGTTTGGATATTGATCGAATACTCGCTTTGCTGGACTGCGGTACGTCGATCGACATCAGTTGCCACCGTGGAAATCAACTGGCCAAGCCGCGAGATGATCTGGACTCGCTCGGTTGGATCGATATCCGGCCCCGAAGCGATGCGGCATGCAGCAACCGTCAGCTCTTCCGGCGTGGCGCTCTGGTTGAGCAAGACTTCAACCGCGATCTTCATGACGGCTTGTTCGACGATCATGAGCGCGGGAGCGTGGATGGATTGCAATTCGGCCATGCTGGTGTGTTGTGACGATCGACCATAATACATCCTTGGCCAGCTGGTCAAGACGGCACGAACTCCTAATTTGCTAGCGCGAATAGTGTTCAACATTTGTGCCACTCGCGCTTCGTCCACGTCGCGCGAGGCGTACTGTGAGTGCAGTAGGAACTCGCGCATCTGCGCAGCGGCTGATTGGTCGAACCGCTCGACGTTGGCGGGCTTCAGAAGCCAATCGGTAACAATGCCGATAATTGGATCGTCCGATCTGAAGTTGAGACTGTCTACTAGAACGATCAGCCATCGCTTGGTCCAATCTACGTCTTCAGTCAGTAGATCACTTTTGAGCAACTCCGCGACTAAGTCGGGAGAATTGATTTTTGTCAAAACAGACCACAAGGCTGTGTCCAGCGCGACGGAGGGTGGCGGCGACTGGACCGATCCGAGAGGGAACTGTTTTACATCGATCGACGTCAAGTTTTTCGATCGAGCCATCCACTGGTTTGGCTTTCCCGCTTTCGCAATCGTCAACAGTTTGCGACTGATTTCCAAGTTGTCTTGCGGGGGCGTTAACATACCGATGGCTCGGATGGCAGATCTGCGAATTTCAGTATCCCGATCGCGTTCCAAGACATCGAACCATTCTTCTAGCGTGCGTCCAGAGTGGATCGGCAACTTGTCTGACGTCGACGAAGGCGTGCCATGCGCATCACCTAGATTTTCTGGTGGTCTTAGCTGCGCTTTGTCCGACGTGGCTTGCGAAATAGTCCCGGCGGAGTTGGCCTGCGGACGTTGGCCGACCGTGGATTGGTTTGGATCGATTTTTTCGATAGCCTCTATCGTCCGTCTTGCATACGCCAGAATGAGTCCAACCATGCGCTGCTCGTGACTTGACTCTTGCCAACTCTTTGGCAAGCGATGTGGGATTCCCCCATGAAATTCGATCTCCATTTGAGGAAAACGCAACCTTACGCCCGGTAGACTGTTAGATGGTGTGGAAAAGTAGTCAGCGAGCTCTACTGCATTGGATTGGACTGAAAGAACGTCGACGACATGTTTGATGGTCGGTAGGATACCGGCGCCTAAATTCCGCCGTGCCGATGCGAAAAGCAATTCCAACATCTGGTTTGCACCATTGCCACTTGAAAAATCAATCTCAATGAAGTTCTGAAAGCCCACGGGAAATTGCTCTTGCCTAAAATTCGCTCTTGCCGACGCTGTTGCCGTCATCCGATTTTGGTCGGCGAGTAACAGCTCCATGCGGTTGGCAAACAACGGAACATCGGCAGGAATGTAGGGCGACGTTAGCAGAAAGTGGATTGCCAGAATGGCCGATTCCGCAGCAGCGTTTTCGTCTGCGATCACTCGGCGCGACATTTCACGTCTAAAGTCCGCAAGGCTGTCGGGCCAAGGCCCCAGTTCATTTTCAAAAAAGTAGTGCGGCTTCAATAGACTCAGAGGTGCTGATACTGCGCTGGCTGTTTCAGCGTCCGGAAAGCTGTATGCGATCTTTACAAGCAATGAACCTGCCGCCACGACAGTCTTCTTGTCCAGCATCTTGCTTTCGGTGAGTAACTTGCCCACCTGTTCGATCAGAAGCTGAGGCATGGATTCGTAGCGTGCCTCCTTTTCGCAGCCAAGCAAGAAGAGAGTCCAAGCGGGGTCATGGCGTTCGAATTCCTTGGCGAGCATTTCGAAGTACATCTTTTTTGATTGAGCACTGCGCAATATACGGAGTGATTCCCACTGCCAAAACTTACCCGGGAGTCCAGCGTCAACGCCTATCACTGACTCGCGAAGAGTCTTCAACAAAATGGGCGCGATCTCTTCTATCGTGTTAGAATCAGTCAGGCCAGCGATCGCCGCGACCGACTCCTGTCGGCTTCTATCGTCACGCTCCCTTTGATATTTCGACAGCCATTCAGCGAGTGGTTTGCCGTTATATATGTCACCGGAAGCGGGAACGGATTGCAGAGATTGGCTTGGACCGGCAAGTAACGTTGTGCCCAAAGCTAAATCCGAAGGTTGCAAATCAGGCTTTGACTCATGTTTCACAGTGGCGACGACGGTTCCGCTGCTCTTGAGAGTGAACTGGTCCTTGTCGATCGAAATCGAATCGCTGGGTGTGACCAGCGTGATTTCGTACTTGTCGGCTCGGAGCCGCGTCGTGGTTGCGCCAGGAAGAACGGTCAAGTCCTTCACCGTCGTGCCGTCCTTGGCAATTTTAACTTGTACTTCGCTGTCCGACTGAATGACCAACAGCCCTTTTTGTGTCTCCAGGGTGATCAGAATTCCAGCCGCAATTGCTAACGGAATCAGCACGGCGGCAGTCCAAACTGTGGCAAAAGCTTCCAGCTTGCGGACTGTCCGCTTTCCAACGGCGGCGAGGCGATTGTGCGTATTTGAAGATCGAATCTCGCGCAAACCTGGGTTCAGGTCTTCGACCGACTCGTCCTGCTGAGCATTACGGCGAGCCAGCGCGAGCAGCTCAGGTAGGTTGGCTCCTGTGCAAAACGGCTGCAACGCTTCAGCCACGTGAGCTGCGCTGGCCGGACGGGCGCTCGGTTGTCGACTGAGCAGCGTCGCGACCAGTTGAACGAGTTCAGCAGGTACGTCCTCCCGTAGCGAGGAAAGTCGCGGTGCGTTCTGCTCGGCCAGCATGCGTACTTTTTCCAACAGCGACATGTTCGGCGCGGCAGCCAACGGCGCTCGGCCACACAACAATCGGAACAGCGTTGCACCGATCGCGTACAAATCAGCGCGATAGTCAACAGCTTCCGATCGTTCAGCTTGTTCGGGAGCCATGTAGTC
>CAZVBC010000448.1:0-5393 GCA_964625155.1 uncultured Pirellulaceae bacterium | reverse complement strand
AGACGCATGGAGTGCTTTCAACCTGTCCAGTCGACGGGAATACTTCCAATCACCATCACGGAAGATCGATTGAACCTAGCCATCAAGGATGCCGGCGATTGGTTCGCCGAACACAATCGCGGCCGTAAGTTGTTCATGACTCCGCGTATCGTTAATGACGAAGTTCAGATCAGTATCCGACGCGGCGATCCGTTCCGTCGCAAGCCCACGATCGATGACGATGGCATGGATACGGTCACCTTTCGCGAGGCTCGGAAGGACTCAATGATCTACGACCTGAGCGAAGAAGTGCTGATGCTCAGTTCGAGCTTGAAGAGCACCTACCCGATGTATTGTCGAATCTTCGGCCACTTGTTGTTCGACGATCCCGAGTATTTTGGAATCTTCTCACGCTATACGCTCGCGCCCCTTTCGGAACTTGGCGAGGATGCTTTGTCGCCGGGCGAGATCGATGCCATCGAAGAGATCGTCTTGCTCAACTATCGCGTTCTACTGGGTGGGCCTTTCAATCGCTACATCATCCATGGAGCTGATGATTTTTTCGCGGATCTCAAGTGGCGTGGCGGGACGTTTCAAGCCGAAGGGCCGCTGGATCGTGCGACCTTTCGGATCAAGTATCGTCACGTCAAAGCACGTCGCACACTGTCGTTGTATACCGGCAATTCTTCGGCATACACACGCGATGAAAACGCACGCCACGTAGAGCAGTGGCTGCAGCTACGAAGATTTGTCATGAAGACTGGTGCAAGAGCAGCAAAAGGAGTGAACACGGATGACCAAGCTGTGGCGAGCTATTGAGGAATCGCCGCTGCTCATGGATGACGCCCCAAATGCGAATGTCATCGTGTTACCGTTGCAAGTTTACAGTTGCCCATCTGCTGATACAGGGCGGACAGCAACCAGCAAATCAGCAGCCTACGGCACAAGAACCGCTGCCGCTTGGGACTATGCGAGCGTCAGTGTTTCTAGTTACGCGCCAGGTTACTCGGGTACGGCAAATGCTGAGCGTCGCAAAGGGATCATGAATGATCGCGAAGGGTCGCGTGCTGCGATGATTACGGATGGACTATCGAATACGCTGCTGGTTTCGGAAGATGCGAATCGTCCGCAGTTGTGAACTCGTTTGGGTCGGCGTACTGACTACGTTGCCGATACGAGTAATTTCCCAGTTGGAATTGTTGGTCCTGGAGAAACAACTGGGGGCGTTTGGGCGGAGCATCAGAAGGCAGTCTCGATTGGTGGCGCTAGCTCCGACGGTAGTTCCCAACCGTTTTCAAACCAGCGGGTAAAGTGACTAAGGTCGGTAATGATTCTTGCAATCGTTGCCGGCCTTATTTCGTATTTTACCCAGTGTTTTCAAGGGTGAAACGCACATTACCCCATTAGCGGGAACTCTTCGTCCAGAGTCTCTTTCTCATAACCCAAGGGCAGTCGAAAGACACTCTGGGCGACAAAATCTCTGACTCTCTTGTCTCTCTGACCTCCGGGTTAAGTGATTTTTTCTCTCCGAGAGACTCTCTAAATTGGCTCCCCAAAAACCGCTTTTACCAACTTAAAATGCAGTTGTTGCCCCAAGTCGAACACAATTTCTCGCATGCTCGAGAGATTTGGTTTGGTCCGGTTCGGTAGGGTTGAACATTGTTTGAGGGCGTTGGTCGGGTTATGTTCGCGAAAAAGTCTCTATTCTAATTTTCCGAGATTGGCTTGCCCTCCTCCGTTTGAAGCTCATTCGGCTCAAACTCGGCAGCAGCGTCTGGTTCGATCTCGATCGTCACTTGGCCGCTGCTGTGAGTGTAGATAACCCTCAGAATGGTCTGCGGCAATCGATTTTGGCGTTGGCGCTCATCCAGTTGGAGCCAATTCTCACGCATCGCGAGCGGTATCTCTGACTTGGGATCGTCGACATCTGAGATAGCACTAGCGATAAACTGTTCTAGCAAATACGCCCCGACATTGACTCCCGGACAGCGCGGCTTACCACCGCTATCGGAACGACAACGATAGTAGATGTATCGTTTCGGGCCTCGGTGCGAGTTACTGGTGCTCATCGGTCGACTGCACTGACCGCAGATGAGCTTGCCAGACAGGTATGAGTGAACACGGGAACTTGGATTTGTCTTCGTGTGCGGCTTGGTGTCGCTAGCCCTTCTTCTAGCCAGCAAGTTTTGGACTTCATTGAACACCGTAACACCTACAATCGCTTGATGTGCTCCCGGCAAAGTCAAATTGCCGTTAGGAATCTCACCGATGTAGACTCGATTGTTCAGCAGTTTCAGGATTCGCCTAGCAGTCCATTTGCCTGTCTCGCCACGTTGATCCGGCCAGCTCTGCAAGTTGGCCAATCCAGCCAAATCCGCTCGGGCGACTTCCACCAGCCGCCAACGCGAAGAAATCATGTACCCTCCGAGCTTGCTCTTCGATTACAACCATCTGTTTGGTCGCAGGATCTGTTCGGTAACCAAATGGAACACGGCCCGCGACACGTTTTCCGTCACACTTGTAAGCCGCTCGTATGTCCGCCATTCGCTCTTTCGTCAAGTCAAGCTGAAACTCATTGGCGGCCGCAATGATGTTGGCCTACAACCGACCTGTTGCATTGTCGCTAAAGCTTGGATCGTTCACGACAGCCAGCGTCACACTACGCCGTTCAAATAGTTTCAACAGTTGCTGGAAATGAATCATCCGTCTGGTAAGTCGATCGAGGCTATAGACAACCAAGCGTTGCACTTCGCCCATCTCGATGGCAGCCATCAATTGAGACATCTACGGTCGATCGAGTGTTTCGCTGGAGTACCCATTGTCGGAGTATACTTGAGCTATGCTCCAGTCTTTGCTGGTAGCCAACTCTCGACACATATCAATTTGGCTTTGGCAGGAACTATAGGCGATACCTCGAACGCGTGACTGACGCGAGTAAATCGCTGCTGATTGCTTTTGGTCTGGTCCTCCCGCTCCCCCTGCGATGGACGCAAAGCTGCTTTCGTTAGAGTCTACCTCTGACACCAGTACACACCTCAAAGTTCAATTCTCGATGCAATCAAGCAAATACCGGAGATTATAGTCTGTCGGCCGGACTTGAATGTACGCCGTGAAAAGGTCCGACAAGTGCGGGTTTTTCTCTGCTGAGAAGCTCTTCAGGATTTGGTATAGTTCATACTGGTTTTCCAACTGATTGAACCGACTGAGCTGATATTGCAAATGCCAAAAGAAGACCGAAATGATCTGGCGACTCCTGAGCGAAGTTCCGCTTACTGCGAATTCCTTGGGATATCATTCCCATCGATCGACGCCTATATCGACCAACACAACATAAAGCCCATTCAGTTGTTCGCGCTGGCGATTTTGATGCATGGTAGGCCAATGGCAATCGAGGAAGTAGCAGATTATTTGGTCGCGCGCGGTTGGAATCCTGTCACTGGTGATCCAGTGCTGTCACTCAAGAAGTCCTTTGCTGGGCGACTGCCGCTCGTTCAGCTGCCCGATGGCAAGATTGATCTTGAGCTAAACTCCATCGAAATGAGGGTGCGGCTATTCGAGATCGGAATCCGAGTAAAGCGTAATCCCGATGCTTTGGTTCGACCCATCGGCGAGTCTGTGCCACTCAATGAGGCCGCAGGTAGCCCCAAGCGAGCAATCATTCACGGCTTCTATGTCGATGAGCAACTCGTTGCGACGACTTTGTTGGACATAAATCAACGGAGTATTGAAACTTCGCACTCTGAAACTGTTCTCTCGATCGCAAACAAATTGAAACAGTACTCTGTGTTAATTGGCTTGAATCCGCGTCGTGTCTTGGATGGACTTGGCATCAAAGACGTGCTTCCGTGGCGGCTCATCGATCTTGCACATCATCCGAAATCGAAGCAGATCAACAAGAGTGGACGCAAGCTTTCAATCACTACGGAGATGCTAATCACGTCTTCGACAGGGATTAGCAAACCGCTCGGCGATTCGGTCAAAATGCGCGACTACTATCGCAACGGAAAACAGTCAGCTTTAACAAAGAGGTTAGAAAGCGACGCAAAATCGCTTTTTGCATTCTATTCCTATGGATCGCATCACAACAGCATTCGCTTGCGATGGGGATTCCTGTCCGAAGGCTATTTGGCCGAATGGGGAGTACCGGGCGAACCAAGTCTGTATGATTTCTTAAAGCAGAAAATGACTACGGGCGAGCCCATCGAATTCGTTCGAGGATCAGCGCCAGGCTGGTCGGACCCATGGTCACGTGGAAAGATCGGCGTCGTAAAGGCAATGAATCACCGCGATGTTGAGCTTCTGATAAACGATGAATACGTCGTGGTTCCGCGAGAAGAATTTCAAGCTGTACGATCCATTACAGTTCAGGCAAAGTGACTCATGTGTCGAAGCCTAGTTAACTGTGAACGACTTGGTGGAACGGTAGGCAAGCATTCTGGTTTGATCATTGAAGTCGGCCTGTTTCGACTAGACGTTGGCCGTTACATCGACTTTGAGGTATGATAAAATAGTTGGCTGAACAAGAATTCGGAGGTTCCCATGAAAAACCAGCAATCCGTTGCCGCCGCTGCTCGCCCAATTTTTGAGGCCATTAGGAGCCAGCTTGAAGCTCAGCATCTGAATCGATTTGTTGCTGTTGAACCCCTATCGGGCGAGTACTTCGTAGCGGACACCATGAGTGACGCGATCGGTCAATCCCGAGAGAAATTTCCCAATCGACTCGTCCACACATTTCGAATCGGCCATGCTGCAGCAGTACACTTCGGAATGCAAACTCGATGAAGGGAATCGTTGATGATTCTGGCAGAGCGATTCTGCCCATTCAAATTCTCTGTCCCAAACACCCTGACGGAACGATTGTTGATGCTTGGATCGACACAGGGTTCACGGGAGATTTGGTCCTTCCCAGCTCAGTAATTGAAGACCTGCAGTTGGAAGTCACCGGCTCAATCGACGGCGTTTTAGCCGATGGTTCGCAGGTGGAGTTATCGACTTATCACTGCCAGTTGAATTGGTTTGGCCGAGTCAGAGATTTGGAAGTGATAGCGAACTTAGGTCAAACGCCTCTGCTTGGCGTCGGGCTGCTTTTGGCAAAAGAACTACGCATCGACTACACCAATCTCGAATTGACCCTTAAGCCGAAATCCAAGCGAACCGTCAGGTGATTTCGCATTCCCTTTTGGGCAGGCAAGCCATATAACCCGGCGGTCAAAAGAATCAGCGCCCCATTAAGTGGAGTATTTCGGTTAGATTTTCATAACCTTGCGGTTGGCAATGAGTCAGCCCGAATTTCAACTTCTCTGATTGCCAGCTCTCGCAGAGGAAACTCAGCGAAACTGACCGCAGTAGGTTATCCGATGCCGCTCAAAAAATTCTGTAGTTCTCGATGCCGCAAAGCTTTACGTCGGGTGATC
>CAZVBC010000447.1:0-5431 GCA_964625155.1 uncultured Pirellulaceae bacterium | reverse complement strand
GCGTCCTCTGCGTTTCAATTGATCTCATATGGCTTAACGTGGAGACGCGGCACACGGCCGATGATTATGGCGAGACGTTAGCTAGCATTCGGAACTTTGTCGCTCGCAATCTGTTACTTTCGGCTTGCGGTAATTGCCAATTTCAATGTAGTTTTTCGCTGAAACTATCTTGCATTCAATTCACCTGCCTTTGCCAAAATTTGAGCAAGCAGTATTGTAGCGAACTACAGGGCCGAAAGATGCCATTTCCATTGAGTCAGACTATCCGAGCACTGCGCGATTTTCGAGTTCAGCGACGACAGGCCAGAGAGTACGCCAAGTGGGTACGCAGTGGATACCCAAATCCACCTCCACATTCTGTTAAACAACAAGTCTTGCGAGGATTGGCGCATGACTACGGTTTGGAGATCTTGGTCGAAACTGGGACCTTTCGAGGTGATATGGTCGCAGCCATGTTAGAATCGTTTCACAAGATTTTCTCGATAGAATTGAGCGAGCAACTGTATATCGCGGCTCGACGTCGATTTCAAAAATGCACCAACGTTGAAATTGTCCATGGCGATAGCGGCGTGGAACTCGCCAGACTTCTTCCTAGACTTGATCGTCCAACCCTTTTTTGGCTGGACGGACATTATTCTGCGGGTGCCACAGCACGCGGAGCCAGCGATACACCAATTTTCGAAGAGCTGTCTCATATTCTCAATTCTCCGATGCAGAATTATGTCATCGTCATTGATGACGCTCGATTGTTTGGTACGGATTCCAGTTACCCTACCTTCGAAGAACTCAGGCACTTTATTCAGTCATCTTCGGCTGGATCGCAAATTCACGTTGAGACGGACAGTATTCGCGTGACCCTGAAACAGTCGACACGCGCGGCCGCATAATTAACGAAGTGGATGGCAAACCTCTCGGTTGAGAGATTTGCAATCGATAGGTTTTTAACTCTGAGCGTTCGCGCGACTACTCATCCAGCTTGACGAAGGTCGGTTCGTAATCTGGGACGCATTTTGAGTACACCAGGGTGTTCCACCTGTGGATCCGAAGAGGTAGAGTCCGGCGAAATATGCAGTTGCATTTGTGGGAAAGGGATTTCTAGACCCGCAGTTTCAATTTGCTTCTTAATCTCTGCCGTCAGTCTTTCCTTGACTTTAAAGAAATTTTCTGTCGCAGCCCAAAAACGAACTGTCCAATCGACGGAACTGGCTCCGAGGTTGGTGAGCAAGATCTGATAACCTCGGTTTTCTCCCGGAATCATTAATTCAGCGAGCGAATCCGCAGCGGTCGCGAGCGCCTGGCGAGTTTCTTCGAGTCCGCAACGGTAGGCAACACCAACTTGCACATCGACGCGACGATGCGCGTGATAAGTCACGTTCTCAATTGTGGAACCAGATATAGAACTGTTTGGTACGATTAGCCGCCGATTGTCTGGTGTGTCGAGAGTCGTCGTAAACAAGTCAATTTCATTTACTCGGCCAGTAACTCCCGCAGCAATAACCATGTCTCCCACTTTGAATGGCCTAAAAACCATTAACAATATTCCTGATGCGAAGTTGCTGAGCGTGCCTTGAAAAGCTAAACCCACAGCAAAACCCGCAGCCGTGAAAACTGCAGCCGGACCGGCAACATCAGCTCCAACGGAACTGAGTATGCTCATCCCCACACAAATCATGATAGCGTAAAATGTCAATCTACCCAGAAACTTCCCCAGCGTTTCATCCACTCGCCGACAAACTCCAGTTGTTACCCATCGCGACAGCAGTCTCGCGAAAAAGTAAGTGACAATTAAGGTGAGAATCGCGATCGCCGCTTCGCTGAGTTTGCCACTCATCAGGGAGTTAGCAAACCGGAAATCACCCTTTAGAAATGCTGATACCATCTCACCAAGTTGGCCGATGGAATTCCCAACGGTTTCTGGCAGACTTGCAGGTTGTGTCTCTTCGGGCATCAAGCATACTCCCTATGATGTTACTTGAAATTGCTTGCAAAACTGACGCACACGGGTGATCGCTTTGGCCAAACATCCGGCTTGCGTAATTCTCAGCGTCGAAAACGGCAATTTACAGACAATAGTGCTCACAGCGAAATATCACTTTTCCCCTGATCGATCACAACCGAACGACTGACGATGACTTTACTACAGAGCCAAATTCGCGATTCTGTCGACGCTGTTGTGTCCGAATTACTGCGCACAGATGATTGGAAAAACTACGTTGGTCAAACTTCCGAGCAGTTGATCCAGCAAATGCGCACGCAATTCCATGTCGAGTTCGTCGAACTTTGTGCGAGCGGAACCGCTGCTCTGGAAATCGCTCTGCGAGCCATGAAAGTAGGCTCCGAGGCTGAAGTGTTATTGTCCGGATACGATTATCCTGGCAATTTTTGGGCGATCGAGCGCTGTGGAGCACGCCCAGTCTTGGTGGATGTAGTTGCAAACCAGTGGACGATTGAGCCACGTGCAATCGAGCAAGCATACTCACCCAATTGCCGAGCGCTGATTGTTTCACACTTACACGGGCAATTGCAAGCAATTGAGGATATAAAGAATTGGTGCCTCGAACGACAAGTAATGCTGGTTGAAGATGCTTGCCAAGCGATTGGCGCACAGATTGGATCCAAGGTGGCCGGCGTTGGGGGTGACGTGGGGATTGTCAGTTTCGGTGGCGGAAAAGTAATTTCTTCTGGACGCGGCGGAGCAGTTATCACGAACGATGCCGAGCTAGCACAGCGAATTCGCATCGCTGCTGGAGCCGGTAGTGGACCGTACGCGCTCAGCCAGTTGCAGGCAGCCCTAGTGCTTGCACAGCTCCCTTACCTGAATGCGTTCAACGAACACAATCGAGCTTATTTCCTTGAACTGCAAACAATTCTCGCTCAGATGCAGGCTCCGCTTTGTGCTCCCGCACGTCAGCATTTAGATTCCGCAGGAATTTACCAATACGGCTGGATCGTAAAACCCATAGAATTTTCAATTGATCGATCGAACTCTGGCGAAGTGCCGGAGTCTGGACAAATTCGTGAACTGGTACAACGTCTACGCGGATTGGAAATTCATGCTGGGCACGGTTTCCCTGGTTTTCATCGCCGCTCTGCGCGTCGCTGTCGTATCGCTCATCCGCTGCAAAACACGAGTGATGTAGCTGCGCGGACTCTGGTTCTGCACCACAGTCAAGCGTTTGAGACCAACTGGCCGGCGACTCGCTTGGCCGAGACGATCGTACAAACGTTGGCGAATGTGGATATTCGTTAGCACACTCGGGTGACCGAAGCCCCCCCCTTTACGTCCTTCCGGTTTAGAAGGACGACTGTTCGGTTCCCAAATGTTGTGCCTCAGATAGCTTGCTTTTCCATAGCCAGGCTTTCCACATCGATAGTCACGGCAGTAGCCCGGCGAATGGGGACAACTTTGCTTTCATCACCGAGCGGTTTGAGTTCGCCTCTCACGATGCGAATTTCTGATGGTGCTTCGATACCCAGCGTAACACGATTTCCAGAGATCCTCGAAACAACTAAAGTGATGTTGTCACCGATGACCAGTTTCTCACCCTCTTTACGACTTAGAACTAACATTTTTGTCCTCCTTGAAGAACGTACTTTTGGAAACCAAACTTCTTGTTAATCGCTACGAACAGATCAAGCTTGCAAAGTTGACAAGAAAGCGGGTAATTTTGTTCATGCTGCAATTACTGTACCCGGAGTTGATTCGCCGCTTATTCATCAATAAAAACGCTTCCACGTGTTTAGTTGCACTGACTGGCTGCATAGTTACCTCAACTCACTTTGCTGATTTTGACAAATTGTGATTTGCTGGTATTGCAAAATGAGAATTGCGTCTCACTATTACTGCATGATGCTTTCTCGTGCACCTCTCTTGAGAAAAACCTTTCCCGCGAAAAGGCGCTTCGTTGCGGAACTATGTGGCGAGTCATGGCTTGGCTCTGTTCGAACGCCGCACGACTCATTTCTGCCGTTGCGTCGTCCGCGTACTTTATTTAACGACATGGCTATGACACCTCTGGTCTTGGTGCAAAGAAATTTTTTAGTTCTTTAATGGTTGGTCGTTTTTTAGAGAAGTTGTTGCGTGCGAAAGGCCGCTGGACGACCTGCATCCTAAAAGTAGTTGACTGAGGGACTGATGAGCAACAAACACCGCTTCGATGTTAGCCAATTTGAGGTCAAGCCAGGCAGTAAAGTAAATCTAGGCAAACTATCCACCAAGGGAGGAAAGGAGTTGCTGGATCGAAGCCAAGGTGAAGAAGCTTTTGCGGATGATATAACGGCGTTGCGCGATGCACAGGATCGCCTCTATGCCAATGACCGCTATGGATTGTTGGTTATTCTGCAAGGAATGGATGCATCGGGCAAAGATGGCATCATTCGGCATGTGATGAGTGGCGTCAATCCGTTAGGCTGTCGGGCCTATGCGTTCAAAGCCCCGAATTCAACCGAACTTGAACATCATTTCTTATGGCGCCCTGGAGCTTACTTGCCCGAGAAAGGCATGATCAGTCTCTTTAACCGATCGTACTACGAAGAAGTTATCGTCGTGCGTGTTCATCCTGATTTCTTGCCAGCACAACGCATTGCCAAACTCAAGTCACTGAAGCCCAAATCGTTGGACAAACTTTGGGACCAGCGCTATCGCGAAATCAATGCGTTCGAACGCTCGTTGACGGCTCACGGAACATTAATCCTCAAGTTCTTTCTACATGTTTCTAAGGCAGCGCAAAAGGAACGTTTCTTAGAACGCCTCCAGGAACCGGAAAAACACTGGAAATTCAACCCTCGTGACATTGCGGAAAGAAAACTCTGGGCTACCTATCGCAAAGCGTATGAGGACGCACTTTCTCAAACTAGTACCAAGTGGGCACCTTGGTATGTAATTCCGGCCGACGACAAATGGTATGCTCGAGCAGCCGTGGCCGACCTAATTGCTGCGAAACTCGAAGGCCTCAAAATTGACTACCCGTCGATTACCGAACAGCAACGCGACGAATACGCGAAAATCGCTGCTGAACTACAGCGCGAAAAAGACTAAACATCCTGGCTCCGTCCACCGAACACAATCACACGACAGTGATGAGCAATCACCCTACCTGGCACCTGAGAGATTCTTTGCAAAGTCCCTAACTCACAGGTGCATCTCGTGTGATCGTGGAGCCAGCGATTGATTAGTTGGACTACGCCACTTTTGATTGTTGTGGGATAGACTTAGTCCTAACTTATTTTTTGCCATTGCCGCGAAATCGTTTAACCGCGTGCCCATCGGGCCGCGCGCTTACCTTTACCAAAAGACGCTTTGATCACCCTCAAACACTCTGGTTTTTAGGTGACGCAAAAGCGCGCGGCCATGCCCGCGCGGTTCAACAACGACATAGCGCGGGCTGAGGACAATTACTTGGCGCGCATTGTGGCGCTGGCCAATTAATAC
>CAZVBC010000446.1:0-5444 GCA_964625155.1 uncultured Pirellulaceae bacterium | reverse complement strand
TACGGATCACTCGCTTACAAACTTGGATTCGCAACAGTCATATTGACGACAATCTTACTGTTCAATCAACCGCTGGTTGCGCAGCCCGTTCCGAGCAAATTGCCGGACAGTGTTCATTTGTTTCCTGCAGGGGGCCAGCGAGGATCGACGGTCAACGTACACATTGGCGTCGAACAGGCTCCGCCTCACACCGGATTCTTTATCCGAGGGCGAGGTGTTCATGGCGATGGTGAGCTGACGGAAGAGATCTTCAACGTCGGTCAGCCGTCGCCGCGTCGCCCACCAACGGAAATCCCCATCAGCTATCCTCGCCAGTTTTCCGGAAAGATTGACTTGGCAAACGATGCGGCGCTCGGTGTGGCCTATTGGGATATCTCGTGCGCGGCAGGTGGCAGCACGGGGTCCTTGCCCTTCATCGTCGGTGACTTGCCGGAGTTTATCGAAAGCGAGTCCAATTCTACTGCCAAAGATGCTGAATCCGTTCAGATTCCTGCGACTGTCAATGGTCAAATTCATGGTGAGCGGGATTTGGACTACTTTGCATTCAAGTTGGACGCTGGCCAGGTAGTCTACTGCGAAGTCATCGCTCGTCGAATTGGCTCGCGGCTCGAACCCGCGCTGGCTATCCTCGACAGTTCGGGAAAGCGACTGAAGTGGCAAAAAGACTTTATAGGGGACGACCCATTGCTGGCTTTCAAAGCTCCGGCATCCGGTACCTACTTGCTGCAGATTGGTAACGTATCTTTTCACGGCAGCCCTTCACACGTTTACCGCATCAACCTTACTCATCGTGCACCTGTGGCGAGCGTGTTTCCGATTGGTGCTCCGGCCAACATACCAACGAAATTTACTTTCTCCGCGATGTCGGGAGATCCGGCGCATCCCGTCCAAACTTGGCATCGCGAGCTTGTCCTGCCGAAGAACCAGACGGCATCGGATCAGTTTTACCATCACCATTACCAAGACGAACTTCTCAGCCAGCCTATTCCGCTGGGCGTCCTTGGAAGTGCAGCGCAAATAGTCCCTGAGGCCAATCGCTCAAGCGTTCGCGACTTGAAGATTGGCCAAATCGTAAATGGTCGATTTCAATTGGGTCAAACGGATGTTTTCTCGTTGCATATCGACGATCCCGCACCTCTCGACGTACGAGTCGTCTCGCCAGCCGATTGCCGTGGCGCATCGATCATAGATTTTCAGATCTTCGACGAACAGGGAAAATCTGTCTATCGGTCACCGATCACTCCTGCGGTCGATGAAGTTAAGGTCCAGTATTTTTGGAAGAACCCGTCCAAGGGCTCATACAAACTGCATGTTGCCTGCTTGGATGGCGCTGAACCCGTGGGTGGTTTTGGTGGATACCAGTTGCAAATCGTTCCTCCGCAGACCGACTTTTCGCTGCTGGCAGGTAGTGATTGTCTTAGCGTGACGCAAGATTCAGCACTGGAAATTCCCGTCTCGGTACAGCGCCGAGGAGGTTTTGCAGGCCCCATCGAGTTGGCGTTGTTTCCTCTGCCGGAAGGAGTCGCGATCGAGAATAACGTGGTCCCCATGGACAAGAACGAGACCAAACTCAAAGTGATTGCTTCGAAAACGGCTCCCAGCCGCCGATACGAACTAAATTTGGTCGGCATCGCCAAAATGAACGATGGAGAGATGCGTCACCCGGTCCGCTTGAGACATCGCGGTCACGACAGCAATTTGATCGGAATCGATTCGCCGCTCCGCGAGACACTCGTGCTGACGATTCGTCACAAACCGATATTTCGGCTCACTTGCGAAGAAGCCTATCAGTACGCGAGGCGTGGGACAGTCTATCCCTACTTGATGACGATCGAACGTCTGGATGGATTCAACGAACCCATCATCGTCCAGCGAGCGGATCGGCAAAATCGGGACATGGACGGTATCGATTTTATCGAGACTCGAGTCGAACCGGGCGTGTCTCAACTGATGATGCCAATTTTTCTGCCGGAGACGATGCACATCAACATCCAGGGACAATCCCAGCTTTACGCTCAAGCCTATGCTTCGTTTGTGGACGCCCAGGGTGTCCGCCAGCATTTCATGGCCGTCTCCGAGAAACGCAACATGCTGCGGACAATGCCGACCGTTGCTAAGATGTCGCCGCAGCAGCCGGTCCTGAGCATGCATCGTAATGCTGGTCCGAACACGCTTGGTTTGCGACTGGACCGGACCAGCAACATGACCAATCCAATGCGTGTTTCACTGGGGCGAGTAACCGCCCCCGACGGCACCGTCGTGACCGAACGATGGCAAATGCAATCTGATGCATTTCAAAAGAATGAAACGACCTGCATCGCGAAAATCATTTTGCCGCCGGATACGTTACCCGGTCGATACCAGCTCGAGTTTCGTGCCGAAGGGTCGCTAGACGACAAACCCGAACAAATGGCCGTGACCTGTACCACAATAAACGCGGATGTCCAGTAACATTATTGACCAACAACCCGATCCTTTTTCGACGACGAATTGGAGTCTAATTCGCCAGCTCGATGGCGACATGCGAGCATCGGCGTTGGCGGTGCTGTGTGAGCGGTACTGGTTACCGATTTTTGCGTACGTGCGTCGCAGATTTCGGTCTGATCAAGATGCCTGCGAAATGACGCAAGAGTTTTTTACCTGGTTGCTCGAAAAAGACATCTTTCGTCGCGCTGCTCCCGACCGTGGACGGCTGCGCACATTTCTATTGACCTCGTTACGCAACTTCTTGATCAAGTCCTATGAAGCAAAAAACGCTCTGAAGCGTGGCGGAGGGTGGATGCGCATGGACTTGCACAGTCCAGAAGGCCAGGCTGTACTAGCCAGACTAAAATCGGTGGAATCCACGGCGGATCAAGCATTTGAACGGACTTGGGCTCTAATGTTGATCGAACGAGCGTCTGAACGGGTCGAGCGAGAAATGGAACTGGCCGGCCAGGGACCACGATTTCGCGCTTTACGACCAATGCTGGATGGTACGCGCGGTGAAGCTGGCTATCGCGAGATCGCTGACCAGTTGCACATCTCCGAGGCTGCAGCGCGGCAGGCAGCCGGTCGATTGCGCCGGCGATTTCGAGAGATGCTGATTGACGAAATACAGCTTACAGTCTCCGATCCAGCCGATGTGCAAGACGAGATTCAGAGACTATTTCAAGCTTTACAAACCCTCTGAATTAATCGCGAATTCGGGCATCGTCGTGCGGCAAAGCTTCTTCTGCGACAATGCGGCAGCGGCACATCAAGAAGCGCGCGTCGTATAAAGCGACGATCCAGTCTCCAATTCCCTCGCCAGCTTTGATTTGTGTCCGAATTTCCATTTTCAATCCGAAGCCGCCTGCTTGCACAAGTCCGTCGTCGAGGTACAGTTTTTCCGCAAACGCTCCTCCGCCGTCAAAGACAATGCGATGCTGCTTATAGGTCACTTCCCAACGCAACCTTCGCTTTACTCGATGCGAAATATGCGAGAGCAATACACCTGAGAACAGAGTCACGGCGGCTACTGTTCGCACCGCCAGCAGACGCGAGCCTTCAAGATTGCCGGCGGCCAGCGCAACGCACGATAGTCCGCCAACCAAGCATAGAGCTACAGCTACCAGCAAAAGTGCGTGGTGCAGAATCCTGTTGCGGGTATCAGTGACATCCAACAATTGGTGCGTGATCAGTGCTTTGGAGCTGTGTTTAGCGAGTTGTTTCATCGGCGGCAAACTTGCAGCAGGTTGCGATGGTCCATCGTTATCGTTCAGCTTATCCACCGCTACTTTCACTTCGCTGATTTGTTGATATCGACGGCTCGGTTCGGATTCGAGCGTCCGCAAGACAACTTGGTCCAAGCGTACATCGACATTGACTCGCTTAGACGGTGGAGGAAACCATCCCATCGGGATTTCGCCTGTTAGCAATTCGTAGAAGACCACGCCCAACGAGTAAATATCGGCGCGATGATCTACTGATTTTGTGGCACTCATCTGCTCGGGAGCCATGTAATGCATGGTCCCCATGACTTGCGCGGTTCCCGTCAGATGGTCGTTTGTCGCGTCTGAGGCAAGCAGTTTGGCCAATCCAAAATCCGCAACCTTTACACGTCCACGCCCGTCGATCAAAACGTTCTCGGGCTTGATGTCGCGATGCACGATTCCCTCTTCGTGCGCATATTGCAATGCGTCGCAGATTTGCGAGACGATGGACAGCGCTTGGCCGGCATTCAGATTTCGACTGGCGATGGCCTCGCGCAATGTAACTCCGTCCACGAATTCCATCACGAAATAGATCAACTCAGGTGAGCGCCCAAAATCATACAGTGTGATGATGTGCGGGTGGTTCAGCTTGGCAAGCGCACGAGCCTCGCGCCGAAATCTTTGCTCATGGTCGGAATCCCGCCCCAATTGTTGTGGCAGAACCTTGACGGCCACCACTCGATCCAGTTCCGGTTGACGAGCTCGGTAAACGGCCCCCATGCCACCACATCCTAGCAGCGCTTCGACATGCAGATGAGGTACCAGCTTACCTACTTCTTCCACAGTCGGCGTTGTAAACGCGTGCTTGGGCTTTGACGCTTGCGTGGGCGGAAAACTGTCGTTTAGTTTCGCGTGAGAGTCGTTGGCGGCGATCTTCAACAGGCATCCAGGGCAAGGTGAATTCGAGTCACTGGCAAGTTCGCAACCACATTTTTCACAAACGCGCTTCGTTTCCATTGCGGAGTTCTTTCATTTTGGTTTCGGCGTACGGCCGATCGAAATGTGCGGCTCCGCCTGCACAGTTACAACATCGAAGAGTTTCGTTTGACCCATTTAGAGGTTGGTTTTACAACCATCATCTTCGCGAGGAGACACAACTGCCATCGCTCAATAGGATCTACCGAAAGAAAAATCCAATGTGACATGGATTTCGCTGAATTTGGTTAGTGCCGAACGCGTAGGGCGCTTTGCGGCGAGGTTTATCGCATTGGAGTGAAAATCAGAAGGAGTGTAAGGAAGTGAGTGGCCATCGCTGACCACTCGCTTCTGACTTCCACACTTCGAATTAGTGTTTCGACTACAAGCGAATATGGACTATCCCATTTGGTGTACTAGGTGCTCTGAACTCGAGTGAAATCCTGCGCCAAATGGGAAAATCTTGCCCGATGCCAACTCTCTTTGCATGCTAGCTTTTTGTTTCACAGCTTTAGGATTGCTGGCAATTGAGGTGGGCCTTCGATTTGTGGCTTAACGGCCAAATTTGCTCAAAGTTCCGTGGTTGCATGCGTCGAATGAACTCTGACGTGTAGGATTCCCTTGTTGTTGGGCTTGTTGCTCGACCTAGCAGTGGAGGCTGAGGGATGGCTGGCCCAAGCGGTGGCGCGATTTTGCGCACGCTTAAAAACTCGTCGCGGCACAATCGAGCTTGGCAGATGGCTCTGGCCGTATCACTTGGCTTGCTGTTGGGACTGATTCCCAAAGCGAACTTGC
>CAZVBC010000445.1:0-5445 GCA_964625155.1 uncultured Pirellulaceae bacterium | reverse complement strand
GTCACCTCACAGTTAGGTGGTGGGGATGGTATTTCGTCAGGGTTATTGCCCGGTTACCGTCTATCTGCAGGCATGTATTTAGATGAATGCGAAAAGATCGGCATCGGTGGCCGAGTGTATGGAATCTTTAGCTCGCGAGAAGAATTTTCTTCAACTTCAACCGGTACCCCATCCCTTGCCATCCCGTTTTATAACACAGCCACCAACGTCAATGATTCTAATGTGATTGCGTTCCGGCAAGGAGGTGGCACGTTGGTCGCGGATGGTACTGTGGTGGCCAATAGCGATTTGGATATGATTGGCGCCGAAGGCTCGGCACGCTTTCTCATGGCGCGTTCCAGTGATTATCGAGTCGATTTCCTCGGTGGTTATACATACAATCGTTTGCAAGATTCGATTGCTATCAATGCCACTTCAACGGATCGATTCACGGGAAACCTTATTGCTGATGGAACGGTTTTTCGCACATTGGACCTGTTCGACGCGGACAATACGTTTCACGGTGGTCACTTAGGATTGCAAACCACCATTCATCGAAATCGCATGTCACTCGCTTCACTGTTGAAAGTTAGCTTTGGCAATATGCATGAGTCGATTGATATCACCGGGTTTTCGGTCGAAACGACTCCCGGTCCAAATAGCACATCCACTGCTTATCCAGGTGGCGTGTTGACGCAGCAGAGCAATATCACATCGTTTGAACGCAACCAGTTTGCTTTCATACCAGAATTAGGGGCAAAGCTGGGCTATCAGGTGAATTGCAATCTCTATCTTACCTGTGGCTACACCTTTATGTACTGGTCAAACGTTGCTCTTGCAGGGCGACAAATTGATTCGACAGTAGATTTCTCGCAGGCTCTTGGCGGAGCCGCTGGCAACCGTCCTGCCTTTAATTTCCAGGACAGCAGCTTCTGGATGCAGGGAGTGGACCTCGGCTTAACGTACTCTTTCTAAGCCTGTTGATGCGGATCTTTGGCCTGAAAGCGAAGCCGGTAGAAAACCAAACCCGATGAATTTCAATAACTGAATTCATCGGGTTTAATATTTGGCGAGAACAGCAGACAACTTCGTTAGGAAGCTGCTTTAGCCTTGGCCGAAACGATCATATGGCTTAACCTGCTCTTCAATCGCGAAGATTTGTTTGTGTGGACGATTCCCTTCGCAGCAGCTTGGTCCAGCATCCTGCCTGATTCACGTACAATAGCCTGAGCATCGTCCAGCTTTCCATCGCGAACAGCTTCGCGAGCTTTGCGAATTATCGTTCGCAATTTCGCCTTTTCCGCACGGTTGCGATCTCGTTGTTCTAGACTCTTTCGCCAACGTTTCTTGGCACTCTTGGTATTGGGCATAGCTCAAATCTCGTACACTTATAATCCAGACTTTGGACGCTTGTTGGAACCGCATATCATGCCTGATCAGAGACTTTCTGTCCAGCCACCTTTTTTTCCCTTGCCAAAAACTGACTGGGGAAGGGTCAGCCTCGTTGGTGCCGGACCCGGCGACCCCGGTTTAATTACCGTGCGAGGTGTCGAATTGCTTGGAAAAGCCGACGTCGTCCTGTACGACGCGCTCGCCAATGAGCGGCTCTTAAGCCATGCACCCCAAGCTGAGTGGGTGTCCGTCGGAAAACATGGTAGCGGATTATTGTGGACTCAGGACGAAATTAATCGCCAATTGGTCGCCTGCGCTCAGGCGGGAAAACATGTCGTCAGACTAAAAGGTGGTGATCCTGCAATATTTGCCAGAACAGGTGATGAGTTAGATTATTTAGTTGAACAGGGGATTTCCTTTGAAGTTGTGCCGGGAATCACCGCTGCTCTTGCCGCTGCCAGTTACGTTGGTATTCCCCTGACCCACCGCCAGCACGCTTCAGCGGTCGCTTTTGTTACAGGCCAACAGCAGGATGAAAATCCACAGCCGATCGATTGGAACTCGCTTGCCAATTTTCCAGGAACCTTGGTGTTCTATATGGGGGTTACTTCCGCACCCTACTGGACGGAAAATCTTTTAAGATCTGGCATGTCACCGGACGTTCCTGCAGCATTAGTTCGACGGTGCACTTGGCCGGATCAATTAACCATTCGCTGCACTTTAGGTGAAGTTCCCGGCAAATTGACTGGCTTGCGCCCGCCGATTATTGTCATCGTCGGCGCGGTTTGCGGATTAGGCGATCAATTCGATTGGTTTACCAAACGATCTTTGTCCGGTGTGGGTGTTTTGGTAACGCGCCCTGTGGCTCAAGCATCGAATTTGGCGACTCAACTCAGGGAATTGGGAGCCGATGTTTATTGCCAACCGATTTTGGAAATCGAACCTTTGGCGGACTTCTCTTCCGTTGATCGATATATCGACAAACTTGCTCGCCATTCCTACGCTGGCGTCTCGTTCTCCAGCGTTAATGGTGTCGAGGCGTTTTTCAGTAGAGTAAACCAGCTTGGATGGGACGCTCGCATATTGGCAGGATGCAAAGTGGCCGTTGTCGGCTCCAAGACCGGTGAACGTTTGCTGCAGTTTGGTGTGCGTGCGGATGTGGTCCCATCACAATTTGGTGCCATTGGACTGATTCAACAGCTCGGTACTTCGGTGAATGGTGAGAATTGGTTGGCTATCCTAGCAGACCAAAGTCAACCAGCGCTGATCGAAGGGTTGACTGCCAATGGAGCACATGTGGACGGAGGCGTGTTCTACCACAGTCGACCTGCAACAAATTTGAATGTAGACATCCGCGCTGCACTGGAAAGAAACCGCATTCAATGGATCACCATAACCAGTCCACTTATGGCTACATCGGCTCATGCGCTATTTGGGCAGTACTTACCAGCCCTAACGCCGATCAGCTTCAGTTCAGCAATCTCCACAGAACTAAAGCGACTCGGATGGCCACCAGCCATCGAGACACAACAACCAACCGACGAGAGTCTTGTTGCAGCGCTGGTACGACGAGTTTCAGCAAAACGTTGATTCAACCTTCACGAGCGGAAAGCTAGGCAGCAAATCCTTCAATTCTGTACAAACCTTGGTGTACAATCTTACATATCACATTCGTAATTTTCACGCACCTCATTGAAGCGTAGCTGCACTATGCTTGATTGCCGATTTGTTTCAAAAGTTGCCGGATGCTTGGCTTGGTTGTTTATGTTCGTTATTGTCGGTCAGAGGCAATCAACTGCGGACGACGATCGCGGAACAGTTTTTTTTTGAAAACCGCATTCGTCCCATATTGGTCAAACACTGCTACGATTGCCATGGACCGGATCAGGCATTGGGCAAGTTACGATTGGATTCAAAGCAGGGTTGGCAGCGAGGAGGCCAACGAGGCCCAGCTATTGTTCCGGGTGACCCATCGGCTAGTTTGCTGGTTCGCGCGATTTCTTATCAGGACAGCCAGCTCAAGATGCCACCTGAGGATTCTGGCGGAGCGCTGTCGAGCAGTGAGAGGTCCGATCTAATTCAATGGATTCGCATGGGTGCGCCCGATCCTCGCTTGGGTGAAAAAGTTGAAACGGATATCGAACGCGCGGCCCGCGATCATTGGGCATTTCAGCCAATTGCACCACCTACGATCGGCTTGGATTCTCATCCAGTCGACTTCCTGATTGATCGGCATCTAAACGAGGAGAACTTTGTTGCCACAGAACCTGCGGATATGCGGACACTGGTAAGACGCACGGTGCTGGATTTGACGGGCCTTCCTCCCACACTCCGACAATTGCAAACCAGTCGCGATGATTTTCCCCGTTTGGTCACTGAGTTGCTGTCGTCTCCAAGGTACGGCGAGCGTTGGGGCAGACATTGGTTAGACGTCGCTCGATATTCGGATGCTAAAGATGGAGTCTTGATGTACGGCGACGCACGGATTCGACCATTTGCTTATACCTATCGAGACTACGTCATCCGCTCTTTCAATGAAGATAAACCCTTCGACCAGTTCATCCGCGAACAACTGGCTGCAGATCGACTTCATTTGCCACAAAGTGCACCGGAGCTGGCTGCGTTGGGCATGCTTACACTGGGCAGGATGTTTGACAATAATCGGCACGATATCATTGATGACCAAATCGACGTTGTCGCGCGAGGGTTTCTCGGTTTAACCGTCGGATGCGCACGTTGTCATGACCACAAATTTGATCCGATACCAACCGCGGACTACTATTCGCTGTATGGAGTTTTTGCAAGTTGCGTCGAACCCTACGACCGCCCGAGGATCGGTACCATTACCGAAAGTGGTCAAGCCTATGAGCATGAGTTTGCTGCTAAATTAAAGGAAGTTCGTGAATCCCAACAATCACATTATCAATCAACGCTAGAAATCGCTCGTCAGCGAACGACCGATTACTTAGTTCAAGTAGCGACTACGGAACCTGACGTCGCCGAAACGACAATTTTCTTTTTGTCCCTAATCCCAGATCAATTGCGGCCTCAAGTCACCAAACGCTGGCGGCAATTAATTGCACGGCGAGCCTATCCAGACGATCCGCTGTTCGGACCCTGGCACGACCTGATGCTCGACTCGCAACAGCTTCCTAATGCTGCCGGTGACATTGCCGCTGTTCAGAATCGCAACCTGCAAGATCTACGCTGGCAGCGATTATCCGAAGTGTGGAAGGCTCGGGGTGTCGATCCTCGCATTATCGCCGGGCTATCGTCGGCCCGGCCTCAAAACCGAACTGAAATTGCGAGCACTTATGGATCGATTATTCACGATGCTTGGGTCAAGGCAATGCCCAAGTTAGTTGGCTTAACGCGCGATGATGGATCGATCGAATGTGAGGATCCTTTAGTTCAATTGCTGGTCGGTCGCGATGGCCCCGTTTGGTTTCCCAAGCGAGATGTGGCATCTTACCTGTCGCGCCAGCCGGGAGATAAATATCGAGGGCTTGTCGGCGAATTGGATGCGATCGGCGTGAAGCACAAGTATGCTGCACCTCGAGCGATGGTTGTGGCCGACGCGGAAGTTCTGTGTGACCCGGTTATCTTTCAACGTGGGGACCCGAGCCTGCGCGGGGCTCCTGTATCACGAGGTTTCCTCAGCCTACTCAGTTCGCAAGAACGCAGCCAATTTACCGATGGTGGTGGCCGATTGAATTTGGCTCAGGCCATTGCCTCCGCAAAAAATCCGCTGACTGCTAGAGTATGGGTGAATCGCGTGTGGATGCATCATTTTGGTGAACCGCTGGTGGAGAATCCAAGCGATTTTGGATTGCAAACCAAACGCCCCGTACAGCTCGAGTTGCTCGACTTCTTGGCCGACTTTTTTCTGCGTAGCGGCTGGCGCACCAAGCCATTGCACGAATTGATAATCTCGTCGCGAGCTTATCAGCGTTCAGCACACGTTCCTCAGACTGAGGCGATGAAGAGGCAACTTTCTCGAGACCCGACCAACGAGTTTTACTGGCGCGCCACCCGCAGGCGCTGCGCCGGGCGCAGGAGGAAGTGCGGCGCGTG
>CAZVBC010000444.1:0-5449 GCA_964625155.1 uncultured Pirellulaceae bacterium | reverse complement strand
TGATCTTGTCCCTCGCGATTTCGCATCTCAAGCCGATGCCTATTCATTTTTTTCCCCACTGGGAGAATTGATTCGTACTGGCCCCACAGGCACCAACGTTTGCGATGTGCGCGTCGGGTTGACAATGCCTAGGCTGCAAACTACACGCTAAATAAAACCTTAGCCTATCAACAGACGAGAATCTCTCTGTCTACGTTTCATCGGTATTTCCCAAGCTCTCTCGCAGACTTTCGTCAGCGCCAAAGACTTGTTCACGAGGTTAGGTTTCGTAGTTTACTTGGCCATGTTTCTGGGCACGGCTGATCAGGTCGAGGGCATACAATCCAGCCAGAACGAATTCGACGCAAGACGCACGCACAGCCTCGTTTTGGGAGGCATTCACTTCAAAGGCTTTTTCCCATGCGGGGGGAACAACCTTAAGTCGCTCAGCATAAGCTCGGCTGGGCAACATATCACCCACTTCCACTCGTACTCCTTTTCCAAAAATATCAGCGATCTCGCCCAACCCATATTCTTCGACGTATTGCTGAAACACATTTTTTATGGCTGAGGCAATTAATGCGTCCATCACCTGTCGCTCAGACATTTGGTGGCTACCCATCAAATCGAGTTCCAGTTTGCCCAGCGATGATGCGTACAAATGACCTAAATCACTGATTCTTGGTACAGCGGGTTTTTCTCCCAGCACGATGCCGCGTTGTCGAGCACTGGCGACCATGGTTCGATAGTTGGAGAGGCTGAATCGCGCCGATACTCCTGAAGCTTGATCGACATATTTACTCTTACGAGCTTGCAGCGTGATCTCCTCGATGATTTCTGACATAAAGTAAGGGACCTGCACAGGATATTCGCTCCCTAAATCCAGCTTGGCTTCCTGTTGCGTAATTTCGATACCCCGCTCGCGCTGTCGCGGATAATGCGTTTGGATGATCGAACCGATGCGGTCTTTAAGCTGAGGGATCACTTTACCGCTACGATTGTATGTGCTCGGGTTCGCTGAAAAGAGAATGAAAATATCTACGTCAAATCGAATTGGGTAGCCACGAATCTGGACGTCCCGTTCTTCGAGAATATTGAACAAACCAACTTGTACCAGCTCGTCCAGCTCCGGTAATTCATTCATGGCAAAGATGCCCCGATGCATACGCGGGATCAAGCCAAAATGAAGGGCTTCTTCAGCACTCATGCTGATACCACCGGTCAGTTTTGATGGGTCTATTTCGCCGATAATGTCCGCAAACTTGGTGCCTGGGCTCAACCGCTCAGCATATCGCTCGTCGCGCGGCCACCACGCGATCGGTATTTGATTTTCGTCGTGCTCAGCCACAAAACGTCTACCGGCGCTGGTGATGGGGTGAAAAGGGTCTTCGTGTACCGCCACGCTTGGCAAGTCGAGGTAAGGAATTGCATCATCCAGGAATCTGGCCAGCAACCGCATCAAACGACTTTTGCCTTGCCCTTTTTCGCCAAGAAAAAGCATGTCATGGCCTGAAAGCAAGGCAATGTTGATGTCAGGAATAACGGTATCTTCGTACCCGACCATTCCCGGAAATAGAGGCTGGCGTTCTGCCAACATGTGGATGAAATTATCACGAACTTCTTGCTTAACCGACTTGGATATCCAACCTGACGATCTCAGCTCAGCAAGCGTCTTGGGGCGGTGTTCGGGCTTTGATCTCGTCTGCAATTCCTCACCCACTTTCCAAATCGATGTACAACGGGAACGATGAATCAGTTGCGGTGCGGCTCGCGCAGTGGGTACCATGCTGGCGTACCAAACCACTCGTGCATTTCTTTTTCGAATGGCGCGACAACTTCTGCCCCTTCCGGTACGGCACCTTGATCGTTGGTCTCGACCATCCAGGTCTCCAGCGCCGTTCGCAGGCGCAACAGCATACTCTGATGCTCGGGGCGATCGGAACTGGCTAAATTATGTGTTTCATGAGGGTCGAGGTGTGTGTCGTACAACATTTCATCGGGAAAGTCACGCATCAACTCGGCGGCTGCACCAGTAAGCTGGTTGGCGGCATGTAGCCGGCGCATCAATGGGAGTACAAGAAAACACTTTTCTTTGTACCGATTCAGCGTACTAAAACCAGCCCCAGGGGTGAAGTTACGAATGTAATGATATCGTCGCTCACGCACGCTGCGCAGGCGAATCTGTGTTTCGTCGATACGATCGCGCGCGGAAAACACGTACTGGCGCTCCATCCCCACTTCATTTCCAACGAACGCTCGTCCGTGCATTAGGGCTGGAACGCGAATATTGGCCATGCTCAACGTCGTGGCGGTCAGATCAATTAAGCTCAACAATCGATCATCGACTGTGCCCGGCCGAAATTTGGCGGGCAACGGATAATCTTTGGGCCAGCGAATAATCAGAGGCACATGCAAACCAACATCCCAGCACCAATGGATGCCGCGAGCGGTCAGTTGCCCGTTGTCACCAAAGAAGACTACGATCGTATTTTCGGCCAGCCCATCAGTTCGAAGTTGATTGAGAATCGTACGGCAACGTGCATCCATTCCGGAAACCGAGTTCAGGTACCTTGCCCATTCTTCTCGAGTTACGCGATGATCCGGATAATACGGAGGAGGCGATACATTATCCGCAGTCGCGAACTGAGGATGCGCTTGCTCGCCAACCCAAGGTACTCGGGGTTTTTCGGACGACTTGCGATCGTAAATATCGTATTCGGCTTCGGGTAGATTGATCTGCGCAAAAAACGGCTGGTGTGCTTTTAGTTGCGACCAATCTTCTGATTCGAAAATAGGTCCTTCATTGACGAAGTTCAAATCCAACTTGCCAGTGCCCACCGTTTGCGAGTTAATAGTTTTGATATTCGCAGTAAAATATCCTGCATCACGCAATCGGTGAGTAAGGGGACGCACTCCCGCAGGCAAACGAAACGCATCGTGGCGATGAGAACGCATGTGATGGGTATCAATACTGGTCTGGTACATGCCCGTCATAAACGCTGAACGACTCGGAGCACAAACCGGTGAAGTCGCGAAGACGTTTACATAACGCACTCCTTCTTGGGCCAATGCATCCAGCACCGGCGTGCGCACCAGTTTTTCACCGTAACAACCAAGATCTAAACTAAGGTTCTCTCCGATGATCCACAGAATATTGGGTCGCCCAGGTACGGTTGCCTCAGCCAGCAGCGGTGGCGCGCACAGTAGCAATACAATGGCGTTAACAAATCTTGACAGCATATAAGTTAAGTGAACCGTGACGTTTAGTGGGCCGGCGCCGGCGAGTCTATTGTAGAGTGATAGCTGGGCGTCGGTGTGAGCATTATACTACATCCCCTTTCCAATCATTGTGCAGGTGGAGGCCAAATTTGATGAATGAGACACCGGTTGTCAGTAAAGTGCCACGCGGATTGCTTTGGGCCGGAAGAAGTATCACGGTACTGGTGAGTGCCGTGTTTATCATGAGCGCCGTCATGAAGTTTATAGGTGGTCCCGATCTCGACAAAGGGCTCGCACACATGGGTTTGCCTGCATCGATCGTCGTTCCGCTAGGAATATTGGAGTTGACGTGTTTGGCTTTTTATTTGTTTCCCGCAACGGCAGTGATCGGGGCAATTCTACTGACGGGCTATTTGGGTGGAGCCATTTGCACTCACGTACGAGTTCACGATCCTTTCATCGTGCCAGCTTTGTTAGGTGTTTTCGTTTGGCTTGGGATTTATTTGCGCGAACCTCGGTTGTGGAGTTTGATGCCCATTCGTAGAGTCAACAAATGAGTTTCGAAAAACCTGTTAGTCGGAGATCAACCTGATGTTGCAATCAAGTCGCTGGGTAATTGGTTTATGTACGTTGACAATTGCTTTTCTGCACATTGCCCGCATAGCCAATAGCGCCGAACCGATCCTGAGAATTGAGACACCTCTTTCGCCTCCCACATGGGCGCTGTTAGAACGCGAGCTATTGCGACAAAACGCTGAAGCCTGTCAGATTTTTTTTGAGAAGTACTTTGACGACCGAGGTTGGTTGTTATGCGTGGAACGCTGGGGAGGCGACGATGGGCCCGACGATGCGATCGAGAATTGCCTCGATTGGCCAGTTATTCACGCATTAGGAGGCAGTGACGAAGTGCTGCGCATGTACAAACGAGCTTGGGAAGGTCATCTGCGCCAATACACTTTGGCCAAGACGGTCGACGTTCCGTTCGCTCGCGACGGCATGTACTACAAGGAGTTCCCGGTCATGATGGATTGGTTGCACAACGGAGAAGGCTTGGTCGTCTTCAACTTGCAAGGCCTTTCCGATCCGCGCGACGCGGCATTGGCCAAGCGGACGCGACGCTTTGCAGGTTTCTACTTGAACGAAGATCCGGGCGCACCAAATTACGATTCGCAGCACAAGATTATCCGCAGTATGTTTAACGGCAGCCGCGGCCCACTACTGCGCAAGGCAACTGGTTTGGACTGGGCAGGTGACCCGATCGAAGTTGAAAATCGATTTCGTCCGCGCCATGGAGAATCAAATTATGCCCAAATGGTCGAGCACTTTAAGGACTACAACGACATCGTTGGCGATCATCCGCAGAATTTGAAAGCCACAACGTTGGCGTTGAATGCATATATGTTGACCCACGAAGCGAAGTATCGTCAATGGCTGATCGAATACGTCGACGCCTGGCGCGAGCGGATGATCGCCAATCACAACATTATCCCGTCAAATATTGGTCTGGACGGAAAAGTCGGTAGCGATGCGGGTGGAAAGTGGTACGGTGGAGTTTATGGTTGGGGGTTTACCGTCCACGACCCGGCAACTCAGCGAAGCATCCACCGCAACCAGATTCACGCAGGCTTGCAGGGATTCATGAACGCGTTTCTGTTGAGTGGCGATGATCGTTATTTGGACCCTTGGCGCAAGCAGATTGCTGCGGTCAATTCGAATAAACGAGTGATCAACGGACGTGACAGTTATCCACGTATGTACGGCGACCAAGGATGGTATGACTTTCAACCATCCAAGTTCTCTACTGGGGCTCGAGAAATCGCTTATTTTTCGCAACGGCCAAGCGACTTGAATGAAGTTGCCGATGATCCTTGGTTCTCCTACTTATCGGGCAAGAACCCTAGCTATCCGGAGCAAGCACTGCGAGCCGATTTGGCTCGCGTCGGTCGGCAGGTTGCCGCAATTCGTCAGGACGACACTACACCCGATACTCGCTTGGCAGATGACCCAATGGCCAATAATCCTGCGAGCGTAGTGTCGATGATTGAGCTGGCACTCGGCGGACTGCATCCGGGGCGAAGTGGCTCAGCATTATTCTGTCGCCTGCGATACTTCGACCCAACCGAGCGCAGAGCAGGGCTGCCGCTCGATGTTGCGGCATTGATCGACACCATGTCCAAGGATCACGTAACGGTGACCATGGTAAATATTAACCCACTACATCCGCGACGAGTGACCATTCAAGCGGGAGGAT
>CAZVBC010000443.1:0-5456 GCA_964625155.1 uncultured Pirellulaceae bacterium | reverse complement strand
GGCGGTCTCGATGGTCACGGGAAAAAAATTGCTGTCGAAGCGGCTCGCCTTGCAATGTGTGAATGGCTCGACCTAAATTTGGTTCAACCAGAATTAGAGTTAGCACATAGGGCTCAACATCGAACAAATGTATTGCAGTATTTACGCCACAGCGACCAATCGCGTTGGCTTGGTTACTTGCCAGCAGATGTTCATGGAAGCGAGCCTCCGTCCATTAGCATGCCTGCCACCGTAACCTTGTTCCTCGGCTCGGAACTTGGCAGTCAAGAAGTTGCTTGGGAAGATTACAATCGACAGCTTGCTGAGCAACTTGGTTTTTGCGAACCTCCTTTGGGAATGATGCTGACGCAAAGATGGTCGATTTCTGGGCCAAGGTACCTGTTGCCGGTTATTGACGATGCGTGGGCTGTACATGAAATTGTGTCGGCATTTGAGGCAATGGATTGTCCTGTGGAACCAATAGTAGAGGTGTAGTTTGAAGGTTGTGGAAAGTCCATTTGAGGCTTATGCACACATTGATCATTGGCGCCGCCAAGGATTGCGAATTGGTTTGGTGCCGACCATGGGCGCATTACATGACGGGCACATCAGCTTGGTGCGTCGTTCGACAGATGAGAACGACCTCACCGTCGCCAGCATATTTGTAAACCCAACTCAATTTGGCCCCCAAGAGGACTTTTCTCGCTATCCACGCACTTTAGAAGAGGACATCACCAAGCTGCGTCAAGCTCGAGTGGATCTGGTTTTCGTACCCACCGCCGACTTCATGTACCCGCCCGGTTTTTCGACGTATGTGGACCCGCCTGCGGTTGGCAGAGTCCTCGAAGGTGTGTTCCGTCCGGATCACTATCGAGGAGTGGTGACTGTAGTTCTAAAGCTGTTTTCAATTCTACCTGGACAAGTCGCCTATTTTGGACAAAAAGACTACCAACAGTACTTGGTGATTCGCAGAATGGCGGAAGACTTGAATCTGGCGATTAGAGTACAGTGCTGTGATACTGTTCGCGAGTTCGATGGGTTGGCATTGAGTAGCCGCAACCGGTATTTGAATACCGAGCAGCGTCGACAGGCACTGTGTTTGTGGAATTCGCTATGTGCGGCACAACAGATGTTGGCTCAAGGAAACAATGACGTCGCGACCTTGGAAGCCGCGATGTGCAGTCGCCTGTACCAAGATGGTGCGGATCGAGTCGACTATGCTCGAGTCGTAGATTTTGAGACTCTGGAGACTCTTCAGCAGGTTAACCAACCCGCAATCGCGCTCATCGCCGCGCATGTGGGTGCGACGCGTTTGATCGACAATTTGATCCTCAACCCTGTCAGTCGTTGATTCCTTTACGGTCTCTGTTCTTTCCTCGCAAGCACAGATCGATCGTTCGTTCTGCCGAGTTGATTGTTAGGATAGACTGAGCTGTGCAGTCTGCTCTTTTTCTCATGTACTCGACATTGCCGAATGTCCAACTCGTTGGATCTTGTGAGGAAGCGTGTGTGATGGCTAACGAAAATGCGCCTTGGGTCGACGGTTTGACGATAGGACAAGTACTAAGAGAGACAGTCGTGAAGTATGCGGATTCTGATGCGATGGTGTTTCCGCAACTTGCTTGGCGAGCATGCTGGAGAGAATTCGGTGCACAAGTTGAAAATGTAGCTTCAAGTTTGCTGGCCATGGGAATTGAACCGGGCCAACATGTGGCAATTTGGGCAACGAACGTTCCAGAGTGGGTGCTCCTGCAATTTGCTACCGCAAAAATTGGCGCTGTCTTAGTGACCATAAATCCCGCGTACCGAGCGTACGAATTGCAGTTTGTTTTGAGTCAGTGTGACGCGGTTGCATTGTTCATGATCGATCGCTTCAAATCGTCGAATTACCACCAGATGCTGAACGAGGTATGCCCCGAATTGGCTTATTCGGTTCCTGGAAATCTAAATTCGAGCCGATTTCCTGCGTTGAAAAGCGTAGTCAGCATTCGTGGATCCGTACCAACCGGCGCGACCGCCTGGACTGAGATGTTGAAAGCAGGTTCGCAGGTGCCGCCGGAAAAAATACATGCCATCGAATGTTCAATAAGACCCGATGAGCCGATCAATATTCAATACACATCCGGTACTACCGGATTTCCCAAAGCGGCTATGCTCAGCCATCGAAATCTGCTGCTAAACGCTTACTATGTAGGGGCGAGGCAGCAGTTTAGCCACAGAGATCGAGTGTGTATCCCAGTTCCGTTTTATCATTGCTTTGGATGCGTGCTGGGTACGCTTTGTTGTGCGATCCATGGCGCGACGATGGTGATTCCGGGTGAATATTTTCAAGCATCCGAGACATTGCATGCGATCGAACAAGAACAAGCCACAGTGATTTATGGTGTTCCGACGATGTTTATTGCCGAGTTGCAGGATCCGTCTTTTCCCAGCCGCAATCTGACTTCGTTGCGAACAGGCATCATGGCCGGTTCTCCTTGTCCAATTGAAGTGATGAAGCAAGTTATCCACCGCATGGGCGCCAGCGAAATTACGATCGCTTATGGGCAAACTGAAGCGTCACCGGTCGTTACCCAGACCGATATTGACGACCCACTGGAACTGCGCGTCGAGACGGTCGGACGCCCAATTCCTGGAGTTGAGGCGAAAATCGTCGATCCGCAAACCGGCGAAACTCTGGGGGAGGAACAGCAAGGGGAACTTTGCAGCCGAGGACATGGAGTCATGCTGGGTTACTACAAATGCTCGGTGGAAACAGCCAGCACGATTGACCCTGACGGCTGGCTGCATAGCGGTGATTTGGCGGTGCGTATTTCGAGCGGTCACTACAAAATTACTGGTCGATTGAAAGACATGGTCATCAGGGGTGGCGAGAATATCTTTCCGCGTGAAATCGAAGAATTCTTGTTTTTGCATCCCGCCATCGAACAATCGGCAGTTGTGGGCGTGCCCGACGAAAAATTTGGCGAGGAGCTTTGCGCATGGATCAAGTTGAAGTCAGGTGCTAAGGCGACTGACGAAGAAATTCAGGGCTTCTGCCGCGACAAACTCGCGCACTTTAAGGTCCCACGCTATATTCGCTTCGTGGATAGTTTCCCACAAACGGTTACTGGTAAAATACAGAAGTTCCGTATCCGTGAAATCATGGAACAAGAACTTGCGGCGAATACTCGGAATTGACCCACATCCTCTCGCCTGCGTATTCCGATGACATGCAATGTTCGGGCAACCAAATTGTTTCCATCTCCGACTTACTATGCCAATCAAGTTTATCGTAGAGCATTCATGTGAATTTCGATCCTTCGGCTGATGCAAGCCACCACAATGTACACGTTCTCGACAATCCTCAGCGTCCATGGGTACGAATTGTCATCTGGATTGCTGCTGCACTATCGCTGGGGCTGTTCATTGCATTGAGGCTGAGAACTGCTTCTGTCGAGGTCGCCGATAAACAACGGATCGATAACGGTCCAATTCCACATGACCAAACTTCTCCCACCCCTAATCTCACGCCACGTCAGGTTGTTTGGGCGCAAGTGGAGAGCTTACGAGCTGCTTTGGTGGATCCAGCCAAAACAGCGATTTGCTTCGAGTTTGCGTCACCTGAAAACCGGACGTTAACTGGACCACTGGACCGATTTTCATCCATGGTCGCCACCGAACCGTTTAATAAACTCGCCAATTGCCAGAAATATGAAATCAGCAGGACGACATTCGTTGATCAAAATGCAGCGGTTTCTGTGTTGACAATTGACAGTGAAGGCCGCGAGTTGGTCTTTCAGTTTCTACTGCGCCGTCAAACGCTTCCACCATTCGAAGAGTGTTGGATGACGGAAGGTGTCGTTCCCATGTTACCTCATTGACAGCTTTACCTCATTAGCAACGAACGTCATCCTGAGTTAATGGGTCAGTGGCTTTTTTCTGAACCGAGATTTCCTTTTATGTCAGCGTCATGATAGAATTAGAACTTGCGAGACTCTAAAATCGCAATTCTGGTATTTGCATCGCTGTTGCTCAACAAATAATATTTTTTCCTTGAGTAATAGGATTAGTGTGTTTTTTTACTGAGCTTGATCACGGCTTTGGTTTCCTGAAAATCATTTTTTGTCAGGTATCTATTTATTTCCACGCCCAAGGTCATTGGGAATCAAAGCTGTGATCGATCTCAGTAAACACTTAGAGTTCAGTGAACAGTTTGTCCAACTGTCCAAGTGTTTTGCCACAGCTTAATTTTGGGGATCGGAAGCCAATTGAGCGGCGGCTCGGCACGAACCTCGCTCTCCCGTTTCTGCGAACTCGAACTCTTCGCTGTGTCATAGCCATAGCATATTTCGTTTGAGTGTCCCAAACGAATTTCGAGTAGTATAGGATTAGAATTTGCAGACGTTCTGCGACGCAACGGGTAAAGGAACATGACCGAACAAAATCCCTATGTGGTTCCACCGAGTTCGCCTAAGCAAGTAACCGAAAGCAGATCGTTGGGGTTGAAGGAATTTATTGTTTTATTCCTATCCATCGCCATGTTGTTGGCGGTGTTCTTGCCCGTGACTAGATCCGCGCGGCCAGCAGCACGAAGAATGCAGTGCAGTAATAACCTAAAACAAATTGGGGTGGCGTTGGAAGAATACCATGCTCATTACAGATCGCTTCCGCCACTTTACACTGTGGACTCAGTGGGTAAGAAGCTGCATAGTTGGCGTACATTGATTCTTCCGTTCTTGGAACAGAAGGATCTTTACGATTCGATCGACTTGACCAAACCGTGGAATGATCCAGTCAATGCACATGCGTGCGCGCAGTCCGTGGTCGTTTTTCAATGTCCCGAGCAGCATTTAACCAACGGCAACACAATTTACTTGGCAGTGGTCGGAGAAAATGCCCTCTTCAGTTCGGACAATCCACACAGCGAAAATGATATCACGGACCCCTGGAATCGTACGCTAATGATATGCGAAGTCGATTCGCTCCTTGCGGTGCCATGGATGTCGCCAGACGACCTGGACGAAAAAGAATTGTTGAAGCTCGCGGACCGCAAATCGTGGCCTCACCAAAATGGTTTCCACGGATTAATGGCCGACGGTTCAGTGAGTTTTTTGCGCCAGTCGCTTACATTGGCTCAATGGAAGGCACTGGTCTCGATAAAGGGAGCGGACGACAACTTGCTCAGTGATTTAAATTAATTGGCTCGCCTATCTGAAACCGCAGCACCTGTTTCTCGGCGCTGAGAACCGGCTTTTCGTAACCGATGATACTCAAAGGCAATCAAGGGAAGGATCCAACTGGCCCACGCAGCGATCGGGTAAGCCGCTGGGGAGTCGATTCGCAAAACAGTTGCCACGCCGCCAAATACTCGTAATACGATCGCTGATCCTAGCAACAAAAGACAGCGGGTCATCCAAATACGATGGTCATCGAAACGTCTACTTACCGCAGAACGCCATCCTCCTGGACGGTGGGTATTATCTGATTGGATTGAC
>CAZVBC010000442.1:0-5457 GCA_964625155.1 uncultured Pirellulaceae bacterium | reverse complement strand
AGGCTTTTCGGAAGAGATTTCGAGGAACCGCACTGCAACGTCCGAAACGCGTGGGCATTCTGCGCAATGCGGCGTTTGTCTTAGGTAACCAGCGATGTGTCGAAGCTGAGCCGGCCTTACTGAAACTGCTCACGGATCACGAAGTTGTTTTACGCTGGGCTGCAACGGTGGCACTGATCAACATCGGCACTCTGTCAGGTCGTAGTGGGATCCAGGAGGCTGCCACAGTGGAACTCGACCCTGGACTACGTTCGCTGATGCTGCAGTTGCTGGAATGGAGCCCCGGCGCCTCATGATTTGCCGCATCCAGCCTAATTGGCTGGGGCCGTTCTCACGTCACTTAGTCTTGGACCAATCTTTGCGCTGGCGACTGCTGGGAATGCCCATCTTCTTGCGGTATTTGGTGATCGTGCGGCGGGCAACGGTGAGTCCAATCTTTCCTAGTTCGCCGACCAAATCATCATCGCTGTAAGGGTTTTGTTTGTCCTCTTTCTCGATCAACTCGCTCAATTTGAGGCGAATTGTATCCCAAGCCACATCTTCACCGTCTTCACTGCGCGTACCGCCAACAAAGAACCTCTTGAGCGCAAAGATTCCTCGCGGAGTTTGAATCCACTTATCATCTACCGCTCGGCTGATCGTCGTGACGTGCACACCCACAACATCAGCAATCTGCTGCATCTTCAGCGGTTCAATGAATTCAGGGCCATCGTCGAGAAAGCGTTTTTGATAGTCGACGATCGCTTGCGACACTTTCAGAACGGTACTTCGCCGCTGTTGGATAGCTTCGATAATCCAGTTGGCTGACTCGATTTTGCGACGGATGAAGTCTTTCTCTTCTGATGAGGCCGTCGGATCCGCCAGCCGTTTGCGGTAGTACTCGCTGACGCGCAGAGCTGGCAATCGATCGTCTTCTAGCCGAACGATGTATCGACCGGACGCGTCAGCCTCAAGAATCACATCCGGAGTTACGGTGGGCACATAAGCTTCCAAGAATGCAGCACCCGGTTTTGGGTTGAGATGATGGAATTCATGCTTCACTTGCTGAATAGTCTCATACGAATAACCAGTCTTTTTCTGGATCAGTGGCAAACGATTTTCAGCCAGGTCCTCCAGATGATCCGAAACCAGCGTTTTTAGTTCTTCGTAGAAGTCCATTTCCGGCTCAAGCTGGTTGAGCAAACATTCTCGTAAATCGCGAGCAGCTATACCGCGCGGCTCGAGCGACTGAACAATGCGCAAGGCTTCTTCGGCTTTATGAATATCCTCCTTGCTGTGCTGGGTCGGTAACAGATCTCTCAAACTGGAACGAAAATAACCCCCATTGCGTGCATCGAGCGTAGAAATAATCCGTTCGGCAATTTGCTCAATGTCCGAATCGATCTCCAGTTCAGCCAGTTGATGTATCAAATAATCGTTCAGTGACTCGGGACGCTCCATGGCGTTGGACATCATGTCATGCTGGCGATCCTGAGCCTCCTGAATACGATTGCTCGAACGCCGGAAATCATCGAAGGATTCTGGCATTTCGCTGTCCATATTGGCCAAGCGTTCAAAATCCTCTTTGTTCGATTGATTGTCCTGAACAACTAATTCGCGTTCATCTTCCGTAGGCAGATTGGGATCAGATTCCTCGTCGGGCTCATCCGGTAGTGTTGGGTCCACGTCCAAGGTTTCCAGCATTGGATTCTCGTTCATCTCTTGTTCAATGCGCTCTTGCAAGGCCAAGATCGGAAGCTGGAGAATCTCCATCGACTGAATCATTTTCGGAGCCAACTTTTGGGTCTGGATTTGCCGGGTTTCCATTCCAAATGACAATCGCATGGCAAGTTGACCTTGATTTAGTCTTTAAAATTCGAGAATCGTGCATTCAGCTATCGCGACACCACAGTATCAGCGTAGATCACCCACGCTTAAAATGTACCATTCACACGCGCCACTGTTGAGTCTTTTTTGGGAGGATTCGGAAAAGTTAGTTGTCGCAGAGGGAAATAGTGGAGTAAACCGAACCCGTAGAGGGCCGTAGTGGCGTATCAGAATTTCTGTCGCCCAGCCAACGCATCGGCTAAGATCTCTTTATTGACATACTCCAAGACACTACCAACAGTAATTCCCCTAGCCAAGCGAGTGATAGAAACAGGGAATTCGGCCAATTGGTTGGAGATATATAGCGCGGTTCCATCCCCTTCGACAGTCGGATTGGTAGCCATAATGACTTCAAGAAAGTTTCCGCGACGGACGCGTTCAACGAGCATATCGATGGACAGTTGGTCGGGGCCAATGCCGTCCAGCGGTGCGATCCGCCCGAGCAGTACATGATACAGCCCTTTGTAATATCCTGCTTGTTCCAATGCCAACAAATCGCGAGCTTGTTCGACGACACACAATTGCGTTTGATCACGCTTGGCATCGCCACAGATTGTGCAAAGATTTGACTCCGCAAGATTGAAACAGACCGAACAATAGCGAACGTTTTCGCGGACATTGCGAATGGAATCCGCCAAGGCAAGGGCTTCGGTTTTATTGACGCGCAATAAATGGTATGCCAAACGTTCCGCCGATTTGCGACCGATTCCCGGCAGTCGCTCCAAGTGATCGATCAGATTTGAAACGGATTGAGACAATTCTGCCATAGAGTTTTCGTCGCATTCGTCGTTATAAATCCGATCAGCCACACGCAACTTGAGCAATTGTGCCGACCGTCATAGGCGTTTCGGCGCAAGCAGTGCATAGGCAACCTTAATGATGTTGCGATCAAAGGCTGGACAACGCGGCATCGAGACCAGGCAAGTCGATCCCGCCTGTCGCTTCTTTCATCATGTCGACATGCAACTTGCGGACTTTGGCCAGCGCTTCATTCATAGCGGCAGGAATCAGCTCTTCGATCAACTCGACATCATTGCGAGCGATTAATTCGGGCGCAATGCGGATCCGTCGTACTTCACCATTACCAGACATCTCCACTTGCACCAAGTCGCCGCCAGCAGCACCAGTTGCAGTTTCACGCGCTAGCCGCTCTTTGATCTCTTGTATTTTCTGACCCAACGAACCCGCAGAACGCAACATCTGCGCAAAGCCGGTTAAATTCTTGAACATGTTTTCGTCCTGTTGAGCGTCCTAAAGTTTAGTCTTCCATACTCGAATCTGCCGCCATTTGGTGACTGGACGCGAAGTGTGGCGCACTGGGTGCTGGTCGGTGACCTGCATCAACTCGCAGAATTTCTCCGTCCAACAACTTACATATTTTGTCGATCAGCGGATGTTCTGCAACCTGCCGCATTCGTTTTGATCGCGCCACCGAACTTGACGGTGCAACTTCCACCGGACGCGGTATTTCTCCCACTTCAACTCGAAAGCTAATCTGAATTGCGCGTCCCAGCAGCGTATGAATTGCCTCGACGAGCGCTTGTTTTCGCTGAGGAACTTCGCAATATTCCACTGATTTTTGGCTTCCAGGCGGGAACACGATACACCATTTGTCGCTACCAAAGGTCTCCACAGCATGTGCGATAGCGGCAAAGTTGGCTAACATCCCTTCTATATGTGCGGTGGCTTTTTTCCATTGTTCTAGAGCCAACGAATTCGTCGCGGAACTAATCGGTGACACAGCAGACACTTGGTCCACATTCGACCGGTCGATACTGGAGGATTGACTCAATCCACTCTTCTCCTGCCTCTGGATGTTGGATTGAGATTGCGTAGCCATAGTTGAATGTGAGAGCATTTGAGGCTGGGGCGATAATCCCGAATTCACACCTGGATCCACGCGGCGATTCTTCGTCGCAGTCTTAGGTTCACCGCTATTTTTCGGCTCTTCGCGCTGCTGAGAACCATAAGCGTTCGTCAGCGGCTTACTGGAAACCTCCGCAGAAATCTCAGCAGAATGCAAAGACCCTACTGGCTCAGTGGCCGTATGATTGCTCAGCGGCCTAACGTTTTTTTTTTCGTCCGTGGCGACGGGAGCGGCCTTAACCGAATCGTGACCGCTACGATTGAGCGCGTCCAGTAGCGCGCCAACAGACGTTAAATGACGCAATTGGCAAATCTGTACTAGAGCGAGTTCCAGCAATGTTCGAGCTTGAATGCTATGCCGCATTCTCACTAAAGCCTCGTCCAGCAGTTGAATAGCAGCCAATATGGACTGGAGTCCCCATTGATCTGCCAGCGATTTCAAATGTGGGTGACCTGTGGGATTGGCTAACTTGAGCAGTTCTGGGCCACCTCCTACTGCGACCGTCATCAAATCGCGAAGGTAACTGAGAAGCTGTTCGGCCAGTTGTCCAGCATCTGCCCCTCGTTGCAAAGTCGATTCGACATGCTGGATGGCGTCGATAGCCGAATAGGACCTGAGTGCCTCGACCAGTTTCAGCATGCTGCTTTCATCGGCCGTGCCGAGCAACGCATGGACTTGGTCGACGGTAATTTCACCCGAGGAAAAACTAAAGACCTGCTCCAGCAACGATTGGCTGTCTCGCATTGAACCGGCAGCACGCCGTGCCAGCAGTGCCAGCGCATCCTCCTGCGCTTGAAAGCCTTCCAAGTCACATATCTCTTTTAATCGCTTTTGAATCGCCGGGACACCGACTGGCGAGAAATCAAACCGTTGGCATCGAGATAACACGGTGATCGGGATCTTGTCAGCATCGGTCGTGCAAAAGATAAACTTCACATGTTCAGGAGGCTCCTCCAACGTTTTCAGCAAAGCGTTGAACGCCTGCGTTGTTAACATGTGCACTTCGTCGATGATATAGATCTTGTACCGCGAACGACTCGGGCGAACATTGATATTGGCGCGGAGTTGACGAATCTCTTCAATGCCTCGATTGCTGGCGCCGTCGATCTCGATCACATCCATATCTTCACCAGCATCGATCGCTTGACAAATATCCGATGCATTGTCCGGACTAGGTGTGGAACCTTCAGGTGCATTTAACGCTTTAGCAAAAATCCTCGCGGTCGATGTCTTGCCAACTCCTCGCGCACCGGTAAACAAATAAGCGTGGCCGACACGCCCGGAAACGATCGCCTTACCCAGTGCCAGCGAAATATTCTCTTGCCCCACCAGTTCATTGAAGGACTTTGGGCGATAGCGGCGCGCGACAACCGTATAACTGCCACTCGCAGGATCGTTGGTATTTTGTAGGTCAGCCATGCATAGCGTCCTTCGAGCTCAACCCAATGGTCATCAATAATGCAGATGGGCCAAGGCACGTTTTCTGCATCAAGAAATAATCTACCAACTTGTTCGAGAATTGGTGAGCGAACTAAAGAAAGTTAACGAAATCAGCCCAATCCGTTCGCAGAATGGCATCTTTTCCCCCGTTAGTTGCTCGCATACAAAACGTGCTTGTTGACGTACGTTCGATCAGAAACGCCACAGCGACTTAACGCTCCATATTAGCCCCAACTTTTTACGTTGGTCGACCAGAAAAGTGCAATAAACTCAACGGAAATTGA
>CAZVBC010000441.1:4617-5475 GCA_964625155.1 uncultured Pirellulaceae bacterium | reverse complement strand
CATGGCGGCAGCATATCTTTTTCACCTCGTGCAAAATCATCCTTTTGTCGATGGCAACAAACGTGTTGGACTGGAATGCGCTTTGGTGTTTCTGGAGATCAACGGTTATTCGATTGAAACGACCGACGAGTTGTTAGTGGAACTCGTGCTCGCTATTGCCAGTGGCGAGCGGTCCAAAGACCAGATTGCGGAGTTCTTTCGCGCAACTGCGGTCCCGTCCAAAGCTTGATTCGAATTATCGATAAGCTCACTCTGGAACTCGGCCAATGCGGTAAGTCAAATCCGACAGCCGTGACGGATTTGCCCTACTCGCCTGCTTGCAGTTCTTCTATGGATGGCAAGCCACGATTGGCAAACAGCAAGTCGAGTGCTTCCATGCACAGGTCGTGCATTTTCTTCTCCTCCTCGAATGCCAAGACCCTAAGCTGGCGATGTACCGGGTGCTTGAGGTATAGAGCTTGCTGCTTGACGTTGGGGCGCCGGCCAATGGGCTTTTCGGTGCTAGATGAATCGTTGCCTGGCGTGACATCAATGGAACTCGGCGATTTTGACTGGCTCGCCGTTGGTAGAATTGCATCCAACGAGGTCCGTTTCTTAACCATTGCCGATCTTCTTCATGCGCCGGTTCAGCCATTCCCAAAGGTCGCGAATCTCGCTTGCAGCTTTGCCGTTGGGTTCGAATTCAATGACACCCTGCCCTATTCCCTGAGCATCCTGAAAGGCGGTGCGAGTGACGACCTGGACAGGAGCCACCGTGCCAAGCATGCCGAGCCCGACCTGCGCCTCTCGGACCCGAGGTCCTCGCGCCGGAGCTTGCGTCACTACGAATGCGAAGGGTCTGCCTAGGCGCTCAATCGT
>CAZVBC010000441.1:0-4607 GCA_964625155.1 uncultured Pirellulaceae bacterium | reverse complement strand
GCAACAGTGGGCGGAATCGCCTTCATGTCAGCCGGTGATGGACGGCAGGGTACCAAGCAATAGGTCGCGTTTCGAATAGCGGCCGCCGTGGCCGGTTCATCCCGACCCGCTGTATCGATGATGGCCACGTCGACATCGGCACTCTGCGCTCGGCGAAGTACTTCTGGCAATTGGTTGGCATTGGTGGCGACGAGGTTTGGTTCTTCTCCGTCGCGATCTTGGTACCAGGCTTCCGTGGTCCGTTGTGGGTCGAGATCGACGAGCAAAGTGCGCTGTTTGGCTCTGGTCGCTGCCACAGCCAGATTGATGGCGAGCGTCGATTTGCCCGCTCCTCCCTTTTGCGACACTAACGCAATGACTCTCACAACATCCTCCATCAGATTCGTTTACGCATTGCGCGATGGTACATCCGTCTACGGGTAAACCAGACTAAACGTCTACGACGCTACCAGTTCATCCGTGTGCATGCATGCCAGTTTCATGCACTTCAGACAGCACAGTACACGGCTGCTGTTGTATGCCAGCAAACGTGTTTACCAGCCACTCCGTCCACGGGCTGACCAAGCTACAAGAATACCCGTATAACATCCCACCTGGCGCGTCAAACAAAAACGTATTAGCCGTTCCACTTTTTCGATCAAGCGTGATCGAGGAGATGTCTGACTCTGCATAGTAGAAATCAAACCCAAGTCACAACGCACTAAGTCACTCAGCTAACTGTGATCAGCTAACCACAACCTCGCTGTTCAAAGGACTCGTTGCATCCGCATTCCACTCCGCGACCAGGCGTCGGACGCAAGGCATGGAATGCGTCTTTTCTAAGATGGCCACAAGTGAAATTCGCAACGTCGTACATTGTTGGTTCTCATCGGTAGGAACGAACGAGTGCGATGGCCAAACGATCATAAACTTGTAAACCAGCCTACGGGTAAGCCAGAATACCCGTTGCAGTAGGAGACTCTCGAATGTCAACGTCTGAAGTATCTCAAGATGTCATCGTCTCGCCGGCTCGTAAGCGTGCCCAGCTTGCTCACCTGGCACCTTTCGTGGAACAAATCAAGGAAGCGGACCAGAAGGTAAAACTCTACATTCAGCACTCGTTAAAACATGCGTTGAAAGCTGGCCAGCTTTTAACTGGCGTCAAGAAAAAGGTCGGGCATGGCGGATGGTTGGAGTGGTTCAATAATGCTGAATTCGAGTTCAGCGAGAGAACTGCTCAGAGGTACATGAGCGTCTATCAGCGTTGGAAGGAACTGCAAACCAAGGTCGAGCAGGGGGCAAATCCGACAGTTCTGACGGATTTGACCTTTACCGATGCACTGGAATTGCTCGCCAAATCTGAGAGGAAACCGGCCTCCAAACGACTTTCGCAGGTTCTTGTTGCAGGCGAACAAATGCTCGAACAGGCTGAGCCAAACCAAATAGAAAAGGGGGAAGCAACTTCAGCGGTACCACTGCCTACCACCGCCGTCGAGCCCGATCAGGCAGCATGCGGTGTTCAAACATCCAGCCCGATACCAGATCGGATTTTGGCTTGCGTCACCGAGGTACTTTCGGCAAACGTCGAAGCATCAAAACCGAAAGTCGAGTTCCTGGTTGTCGACCAAAGCAACTGGCCGGAGTCGACCGGGTCGAACCGAGTATTCGTGTACTTGCCGCCGGTACTGGAACGGTCGGATCTGCATTCTTCACGATTGCTGGCTCGCTACCTGGACGGCGGAATTGAAGAATCGATTTTGGTTGCGCCTGCGTTTACCAGTGCACCCTGGTTTCGGTTATTTAGAGACTACTTGCGAGCCTTCATCGGTAGCCAGATGAACAATTATGCCACCGCAGAGCCTGAGCATTTGGTCGCAATCTACCTTGGCCGAAGACCTGACAGATTCTATCATGCATTTCAATCAATAGCAGACATTTACTTGCCGTTTGCCAGTTCCATGCTCCAACAGCAGTGAGAATTGGCTACTCAAAGGTGTTCGTTTTTTTACAAACACGTTGACAATCGGTCTGAGTCCCTCCAGAGTCGCTGAGCTTTTGTTAACTAATCAGGAGGGAAACATGTCCAGTGAAGAAAAGCAAGATGTGGTAACCAACCTTAATGAGCAATCGAACAATACTGCCAGCCGGCCGATAGCGAGTTTTACGGGCTCTGGTGGCATCCAGGTAGCCATATGGAAACACAAGTCGGCCAATGAATATGATGCGTATTCGATTCGCATCGATCGCAATTACAAGGACGAAGACGGAAACTACAAGTCGACCGCTTATCTGCGAGACAACGATCTGCTTCGCGTTGGCAAGTTGCTGGAGCTGGCCGATGACTGGATCGAGCAAGATACATCTAGGCAACGTCCGACTGCGGCTGCGGGTCGTGCAAAACAGAATGTCTCGTTTTAGCTGCGTTGAATATCAGGAAATTCGAACTGACCGCAAGTTACCAACTCACGGTCAGCGGCTGATAGATGCTCAAATGTAATCAAAGCATGTCGTTCAGCAGTTCAGCGATGACCTCCGTTACAATTTTTTCTTGTCCGCGAAAGGAACGGTCGTAGACATACAGAAGGCTGTCGCCGGTGGTTTCCGAAAGGACTTCATAACCAGGACCACGATAGTCGCATTTGCACTTCGCAGAGCGATATGGTCCTGAATACATGCCACGAAATGCAGCGATCAGGCGGTCGGACAGACAGTACTTGTTCGAGAGCCAATCGTGTTCGTCATTTGGAACCAGAGTATTGAGGACGGCTGTAATCACGTAGGCTTCGATTTCAGATTCTAGACGTGCTTCCCAGTAGAATGTCGAAGCGACATGGTCTCCGGTCGTGCGGCAGAAAACGTCGAAGGTTGCGTCCACACCGTCGCTGCCATCTTGGTAAGCGAACGGTCCAGGGTAACGAGCGAGAAGTTTGGCGGTAAGTGATTTCGACATGGTGAGTCTCCTTCGAATGTGAATTGAGCTACGACCATCGCGGCCCGATGGCACGCATAACAAGCCGCCAAAGCCTGAGCGGAGTTTACGGAGCGGTCTTGGCAAGTTGAAAATTGGGGGAACCGCCCGTCGCAAAGCAGCGGGCGGGGGAGCCGATTTTCTGCTTGCCAAGATCGGCGGCGGCTTTATCGTGCCAGCAAAAGGTCCGCGAATGGCGTGGCAAACTCATCCAAGGTGGATCACTTGATCGAAACATGGGCTGACAATTGCAGCCGTTGCAAAGACTCGATCAAGCTGACGATGGTCCTGAATCTCAGTGGTCAGTACCATCAGGTAGAATTCGAAATCTCTGGCTGGAATTCTCCCGATGAACGCGATAGATCGAAAAATCGCGACGGTCCAATGTGAAAACCGTATTGGACTCGAATCTCTCTGCAAGCCAAACCAGCGAAGCGTCAGCAAGTTGTATTTCCTGGTCCTGGTAACGCTTTGCAAACTGTTCGAACCAGTCAATAAACTCGCGATCAAGCGGTATCAGTTCCAGTGCAGATGACTTTGCCAGCCTCAGTAGGGCAGCCTGTGCATTGCGATCATGTCGCAGTAAGTAATGTGCTTCAGTCAGTACGGGCCATGTCGTGAAAAGCGGTGGCTGGATTTCTGCAAGCGTCTTGACGCACAACGAGTGATTCTGTTCGTTGGTCACAAAGATGGCGACAATAGCTGACGTATCGAGAAGCACTTTGGACAAAAAAGTCATCGACCAAAGCCTTCCATATGCCCTGGATTGGTTGCCAAGTCACGTGCACCATTTTTCATGCAACCTACTACACCAAGTCTGCTGAATGCATCTAAGGCAGACTCTTCAGTATTGGTTTTTTCCGCTAGTTCTCTTACACATTCGCGATTACTCCACGCGGAAGCCATGGCAGCCAACACATCCTCAGCAGACGAAAACTGCCCAGAAGCTACCGCCGATTGAATCAGCCGTTCAACCTCTCCCTTAACTTGAATATTCATGACGAACCTCCACTTCCACTGTGCCACGAACGGGCACGAGAGTCAAGGAGCGTAGCATCATACACAGCAGCAATCCGCTGATATCGCGTAAGTTTTCGCTAGGGGGAAGTGATAATGATGAGGCCGCGACCGGTATAATTGACGCTAAGCTTTGTCTTCGGACGGGACGCGAAGGCTGATTTTGCCATCGATTGGCAAAGCGTCGAGCTGTATCGAGAAGCCTTTGTTATCGGCGTGGCTCCAGGCTGCACCGATCTTTGTCCAGATGCTCTTCGAGCCGCCGGTGCCTTCCTTGACAGTGTAGGCGTAATGCGTCGGCATCTTGGTGGAAGCGGTCGTTGTATCGTTGGTCATAAGTACTCCGTTGTTGAGCGGACTTTCTAGCCGGTTTGCGAATTCTTGACAAGCGAATTCAGTTTATGACTTGAGATGAGTGCCGATCCCGGACGAGCCGGGACCGGCGGTTGATAGAGCTACGCATCGAACTCGGAATCGAGTTCTTGTTCGACGATCGCATCCGAAGCGTGGTCGAGTTCATCGCTCGATTCAGGCTCGGTATTTTGAGCTTGCTGGCTTCCAATCGGATGTTCGTTCAGAAAATGCCAAGTGCCTTGCAGCACTTCGATGATGAACGGAATGTGCTGGTGATCGAGATACATGC
>CAZVBC010000440.1:0-5490 GCA_964625155.1 uncultured Pirellulaceae bacterium | reverse complement strand
AATTCATTTCGTTCAACTAGCGCATATGGAGCAAACTGTATGTCGATTCGACCGCCGGTTTTCGATAATCCAATCAACCTAGAGCGGATTCCCAGCATCAAACCGCCCTTCGAGTTTCCTGCTGTCGTCTACTATCCCGACCGAGAACATCGACGAGTCATGCTCATCACATTGGTACTCGTCATAGTTGTGTTCCTGTTTGCACTCCTGTTCGGTCGCCCTGTGCTGGTAAGGAACGAGGCACTTCAAGCCAAGGTGCGAAGTCTTGTCGCCATCAGCTTGCTCGCCATGACGGCTATTCAATTGGGACGTCCCATGCTTTTGATGCGAGGAGTACCTGAGCTATTGGCGGTGCTTGGCATCGTGACCTGTACCTTAGCGCTAACCAACGAGGCTATCACTCGCCAGTTCATACCAGCGGTCATGGGAATTTTGCTCACATGGACGGCATGTGAAATCGCCTTGCACTTTGCAGCCACCAACCGGCGATCCGAAGGACCATTGACGCTAGACGCAGGTTTCGTCCTGCTGCTGGCCATCGGCGTGTGCTTGATGTGGGCATTGAAAGAGTTGATTTTGCCGCAACGATCCATAGCCGCTGTCGCGATGGTTTCCGCAGCGTGCTGGGTATTGATTGGCTTGTACTGGCTGCAAGGTGGCGTGTGTAGTTTGAGAGACAAGTTCGTCTACGGCTTGGCTCGATACCTCTACTATCCCGACAGCAGCGAACTGAGTCCCGGCGTGATTGCATCGCCTGCGGGTTTCAAGCTCTTGCGACCTATTCCGTTTGCTATCTACGTCTTTAGCTTTAGTGTCGAATGGCTTCAATCTACCGAAAATCTCTGGCAACTTCCTGGAGCGTTGATTGTGAGCATGTGGTTGGGATTGAGCTTTGTTGCCTTGGGTTTAACTGTCAGCGATACAACCATTGAATCTGCGACGAAGTCCAAGTGGCAGTCGGCGGTCGAAGCCAACAGTGAATCGGTTGAAAAATTGCATCGCGACGCAATCTATCTGGGAACCGTGGCCGCCGATGGTAGCCCAGTTCAAGTCGATCGCTCTTTGCTCTTGCAGCATGCACACATCTTAGGCACTACCGGTTCAGGAAAGTCGTCTCTGGGACTTGCCCCGCTCATCGAGCAACTGGTTCGCAAAGGAGATTCCAGCGTAATCGTACTGGACCTTAAAGCTGACTCGCTGGAACTTTACGCATCGCTCCAAGCAGCATCGCAAGTCGCCAAGCAGCAACTCGGAGTCGATATTCCTCTGCGCAATTTCACGATTGAGAACAATGCCCGCTCGTTTGCATTCAATCCATTTCTGACCAAGGGCTGGCTCAACATGAGCATGTTGGAACGAACTGACATCGTTTGCGCAGCGTTGGGATTGGACTATGGTTCCGACTATGGCCGAGCGTTTTTCACAAACTGCAATTCAGCCGTGATCTTGGCCGCCAATCTCGCCGATCCCAACAGTCTTTCATTTCGACAGTTGTTCGGCGACATCGATCGACTGCTGAATTCCCAGGACATGGACGGACTGCGCCCGGAAATAAAACGAGCTGGCGTACATGCATGGTCGGTCGTTTCGCGCATGGCCACGCTCGACGTCCTAAATGTCGTAGGACCAACTTTGGACGCACCCGATGTGCTCGAACATCAGATTGACCTTACCGACTTTTTTCAGACTCCAAATTTGGCGTACTTTCAATTGCCCTCGACAACAGCCGCCATTCAAGCCCCTGCCATAGCACGTCTAGTAGCGTACTTCCTGCTCGTCGCGGGCAAGCAGGTCAAACGAAAATGCAAGGTCTTCTTTGTGATCGACGAATTCCAACGGATGGCTGCAGGGAGCCTCAGCCAGCTCTTTCAGTTGGCGAGAGGACTCGATATTGGTCTCATCCTAGCCAACCAGTGCATGTCAGACTTACACGCCACGGACGCTGGATTGGTCAGCGCCATCGAGTCCAATTGTCATTTGCGACAGTGGTTCACTGTCGATAACCTCGCCGAACTAACCAATATGGAAAAGCTGTTCGGCACTCGTGAGGAGATCAAGTACCAGAATACAGAAAACAGCCAAGGATCATCCGTTTCGTGGCGAGTCGAAGATGTGCCTCGCGCCACCATCACCGATCTGCAAATGATCTCGGACGATCCACACCTTAGCATCTTGCGTCTGACTGGGGATCGCAAGGGATACGGCCAGTATCGCGGAATCCCATTCGTTGTGCGTTCTGAATTCCATATAGATGCCCAGGAGTATGAACGCCGCAAGCGATTGACATGGCCAGATTCTCTGCCGGGCATGATGATCGCAGGTAGCACGTTTGTTTCGGGCAGCAGCAAATCGGTGCCAAAACCAAATCCAAAACCAAAACAGAACCAAGTGGATGAGATCGACCAGTTCGATTGGAAAGACGAGTTATTCGAATGATCCATAGCGTTTCAATGAAAACGAGTATTCCGATTTCTTGCTGGACGGTAGCGGAGCGCAAACGGAGCGCTGTAGGCAGTGGATCGGAGCGCGGGTGTGTGTATCTAATTCAACGCATGACATGGCTTGCCGAATGAAGCCATGCTGTTCGAAACATTGTGTTCTAGAATTCGGACAACTACCAAACAGCAACCACCAAACGATACAACTCACCCTGGAAAACGTTGGTAACTTTCGATGAAAACTGAGTGTTCCAATTTCCTGCTCGACATTGTCGCTCATCGAATCGAGTGGATCAGCTTCAGCGACCTTGTGTCTCTGGCTGTTCGAGCTGATCACGGCAACCAGCAAATCCATGCGGCGTTGAACCAATGTTGGCAGCATGGTCTGTTGTCCCGGACGATGTGCAATGTAGTAGCTTGCGACCAAGATTGCCCGAGATTTTTGGCAATGCCGACCAATCGCCTCAATCAAAAGTTGAAGATTGTTCAGGTCAAGCAACTCCAGGCGAACACAGTTGCGGAACCGACCGAGATCATTGGTCTGGGAACCGTTGCCGCTGGTTTGTTGGGGCGCAACGTGCCAGTGATACCCCATGCAGAGCGTTTGGCGGCTTCGCTTCGAATGACGCGCGCCTTTATTCGGTTCGCCGTGGGTAAGAGAGACTACGGTGCATGGCGTCAATTGCGCTCCTCGAAACTGAATGAGCTAGCAAGCTTGGCCGCGCAGACCGACGAATTCGGCAATGTTCGAAAAGTTGTCGTGGCTCCTGTGCGGATAGGTAAGCGCAAGCTGGTCAGAATCCTAAAGGTGCTTCAACGTGACAAGGTGAGCTATGAAATCTGGTGAAACACTCTGCGTGCAACCAGCGAAACTACCTGTGGTCGAGTCGGCTCTGGTGGCGCATTTGAAAACTCATGGCTTGGCGACGTTCGACGTATTGGACTTTGCAACGGAACTGAAACCTCATGGTCGCGAAGTAGTCCGCGCTACGATCCGCCGGTTGATCCGGCAACGAATTGTAAAACGTGGAAAACTATACCACGGTCGGAGCTATTTCGTCTTGTCCACATCCGTACAGCAGCCAGCGCAATTATTCAGCGAACCGGTCAAGCTGATTCTCTACGCGCGATCCGTTTTGCTCGCCAAACACAAACCCGAACTGAAGCCTCTCGGATTTCTAAGCTTCGACAGACTACTCGGCAAATACTTTCCCGGACAGGGGCGATCCTTTTTGTTGAACCAGAGCAAGGCACAAACACTAGCTTTCATGCGCGTCGACAATCGAGTCCAAAGTCGTCCGGCCCGAGCCGCTCAAGTAATTCGCTCGGACATTCTGCGAATGGCCAAGAATCCGCTAACGACTGAACTCATGAAGAGCCAGCAATTCGAATACATCTGGATTTCCACCACACAGCCACGAGCCAAAGCAGTGCTGGAAAAATTCCGTCAGTATTCTCGCGTCGGCAAGTCGCCGGTCACGGTCATCGTGATGCCGGAGCTGCTGCCGCTGCTCATTGGGATTCCTATTCACAAGGAGATTCTCACACCACGCTAACTTATTTAGCGAAAGCTATTTAACCCAACCACTCTTGGCTCACAGAGTCGCAAAAACATTGAGCACAGCGTTTCTTAATAACCGTAGGGGAGGGGACTGTTGATACAACGGCACTCCCTGAATTTCTGAAGGACCAGAAAACTATGTCGATAGTGTATGTCAAAAAAAAGCAACCCAAGCGAATGCCAATTCTCGAGTGGCTCTATCCGAAAAAGATTCGCGAAACCAGGTGTAAAGAATGCGGGCGACCGTTTCTCGAATACCCGGATCGCGAACCACACCACAGGTTCAAGGCAGGTGACGTCGATTTGCACCTGTACCAAGAATCTGCGCGCGGACAGTTCACTTTTCGACTGCGAGTTGGAGTCTGGCAAAAAGACAAGGACTCCTATTATTACGCGCAGTTGATATCGAGAACGTATTTCGAAGACCTGCAAGCTGCTTTGGCGGAAACTATCGAATACGTCAAGCGGTGTGAAGAAGAGGAAAGAGAAAAGAGGAGGAAGAAGGAGGAGGAAAGGAGGATGAAGTAGGAACCCGGCTACCGAGGAGAATTTCTCGGTAGCCTCTATTAACCAAAAAACAATGGAGGAATATGGCACAGAAAATAAAGCCAGCCCATGAAATCCGGTTCGGAGCAGTCCGAGCTACCATTTGGCCCAATCGTTCATCTTCGGGTGAGGATTGGTACAACGTTGTCACTACTCGTACTTACAAAAACGAGCAAGGACAATGGCAAGATACACATTCATTCAAGTCTCAGCATTTGCCAGACTTGATGCGCGTCATCCGTGCTGCTGATCAGTGGATCAAGGAGCATGCGATTTCGCCCGAAGGACGTGAACTCTTGCGGACCCTAGTCAGTTCGATCGAACAAAAGCAGTCGAAGACTGAAGGAGGTCGTCATGAGTAATGATACCCAAGACAAACCTCGTTCCTTAGAACTGGGCATGCTTTTCATTACGCCAGGCGTAGTTGAAAAGGTTAAGCCCAGGGAAGTCTTCCAAGCTCTTGCGCGACACGAAAAGGGCGACTGGGGCATCGTTTGTGAGGACGACCGAATCGCCAACGATGAGGCGATGATCCATGATTCTCGAGTCCTGTCAGTGTACATGGATTCGCAGGATACCAAGTTCTGGATCATCACCGAATGGGATCGCTCGATGACTACCGTATTACTCCCTAGCGAGTATTAGTAGTCCCGAGCATCCAGGTTTTTTCATGGTTCTGCAGCGAACACGACGTCCGTCACCCGCGTGTTCGCCTTGCGCTCCCACTTGTGATGACTCTCGTCCATGTTGCCTTGTTGAGGGTGACCACCTCGGCCATGTGACTTGAGAGTCTACCGCAAGTCGGTTGATCGCGCAAGCGAGTTTTTGGGGAGCCAGTCAACGTAGAGCGAAATTCTTCGTTTTGCCTGGACTCCCCTTTTTTCCGACCAAGCTCCTGCGGAAATGTTGCAGCCAATCGAAGGTCCAAATGTTTGAGCCGTCGAC
>CAZVBC010000439.1:0-5491 GCA_964625155.1 uncultured Pirellulaceae bacterium | reverse complement strand
CCATGTCGTCGCGGGCCTGCAGGTTGGACGGGTTGGCGTAGGCTTTCGGCAGCGCCTTGGCGATCAGCTTGATCGCGCCAATGGCCAGGGCATCGGTGATCGGCGAGGCGTTCAGCGACAGGTACGACTCGATCGCATGCACCAACGCATCGATACCACTGTGCGCCGTTACGATTGTGGGGCAGGAATCCGAGAGATTGGGATCGACAATCGCCATCGCCGGCCGTAGCCACTGGCTCAGAGAGCTGACTTTGGTCCCTTTCTCAAGATCGGTCAACACTGCCGAATGTGAAACTTCACTTCCTGTTCCTGCCGTGGTCGGAATCGCAGCCAGTGGCATGACGGGACCAGGCACGCGATCGAATCCAAAATAGTCCCTGGGATTGCCTCCATAGGTCAGCAAGATGGCAGCCATCTTGGCGACATCGATATTACTGCCGCCTCCAATTCCTACGACACAATCTACTTGCCCCAAACGACCACATGTGGCTGCTTGCTCTGCTAGAACCAATGGCGGTTCGGCAACACATTCAGCAAACACGGAAACACTTAGGCCGCTGCGCGCCAATGAGTGGACGATGCGATCGACAACTCCTAAACGAGTGAGGTTTGCGTCAGTGACGATGAGTGCCTTGGAAGCGGAACGCTTGACGAGCAGCGAACCGGCGTGGTCTGCTGCTCCTCTACCGAATACCAACCCGCCCGACATTGCAAACTGCCAAACGGTTCTCAATTGGTCTGTCATCGTTGAGTTACGTTTCCAAGCTAAGCAAGAATGCCGGTGACCACGCGGCCGTGAATATCGGTCAAACGAAAGTCGCGTCCCGAATACCGATACGTAAGTCGTTCGTGGTCGATACCTAGCAAATGCATGATCGTGGCGTGAAGATCGTGAACATGAACTCGATTTTCCACCGCGTTCATGCCGACATCATCTGTAGCGCCGTACATCAAGCCACCTTTGATTCCGCCACCAGCCAAGAGGGTCGAAAACCCTGTATGATGATGATCGCGTCCTGGTTTGGCATCGGGCTTCTTGCTATCGACCTGCGAATAGGGCGTACGACCAAACTCACCTCCCCATACGACTAGCGTGTCATTCAGCAATCCTCGCGATTTTAGATCGCTCAACAGTGCTGCAGTGGCGCGATCACTGTCTTCACACAGCTTGCTATGTTGGCCATTGTTATCAGCATGCGTGTCCCAGGGTTGTTTGTTCTTCTTCGAAACATAATGTACCTGGACCATGCGAACGCCATTCTCGATCAATCTCCGAGCCAATAAACAACTTTGTCCGAAGGGTGTTTGGCCATACCGCTCGCGCGTTTCAACGGTCTCCCGAGAAATATCGAACGCGATTGCCGCTTCACTTTGCATTTGAAACGCGAGCTCAAGTGCACGAATCTGTTCATCAAAGATCGATTCGTTTTCTCGTTGTTGCATGTGGCGGCGATTCATCGCAAGCAGCAGGTCAAGCTGCTGACGCTGCTGCGTACGATCCATGAGCGGATGTCGAATATTGGCGACCATTTTTTCAACGTCCAAGTCATTGGTGTCAACAGATGTTCCTTGAAATTGCCCTGGTAAAAATGAATTCGACCATAGTTGAGGACCGACGACTGGCCGGCCGGGGCTGAGCACAACGAAGGCAGGCAAGTTTTCATTTTCGGTTCCTAACCCATAAGAAACCCACGAACCTAAACTGGGACGCACCGGTTGGAGATGACCGCAATTCATCATCAACAAACCAGGTTCATGATTCGGCACGTTGGTATGCATGGACCGGACGACGCAGAGGTCATCAGCATGCCGAGACAAATTGGGAAACAATTCGCTCATGACCACTCCACTTTCACCATGAGCAGAAAAGCGGAAAGGAGAGGGCATAAACCCTGTTCCTTTTGAAGGGTTGTATAACTTGCCACTTGGTTGGCTGTTCTCATATTTGGCCAACATCGGCTTGGGATCGAATGTGTCGACGTGCGATGGGGCCCCATTCATGAACAGATGGATGACACGTTTAGCTCGCGGCGCAAAGTGAGGTACCACAGTCCCAGTCGCAGATGGTAGGCGTGTGGAATTCCCCAAGGTTGGTTGTTTCATTGCCATCGCCAATCCAATGGCGCCAAATCCAGCACCGATTTGATTGAGCATGGCGCGACGGTTTGTGTACAGACTCTGCATTCTCATTCGCCCTAAATATTTAGTATCGACTCAATCGATGATCAGCATCTCGTTTGACGCCAGCAGTACCTGGGTAAAACGTTCCCATTGCTCGTCCGCATTTTCTCCCGCCTGGAGAAATTCGATCGCCGTGGCCGCCTCGTGCTGGTCGGGATCTCTGGAAAATGCCGAGCGATAAGCCAGCACGATCCGTTCTCGATCGGAAGTGTTGGGAATTTGTGTGAGCCGCCCAGCAAACTCCTTGGCCAAACGAACCATTAATGGACTGTTCATCGAAAACAATTTTTGTAGCGCAGTCGTCGTCTGTGACCTGCGTTCGCTGTGTGTGTTGGGGTCAGGAAAGTCCAGCAGTGTTAGTAGCGGATCGAGTTGAAATCGACTAATGTAGCTGTACAAGGTTCGGCGAGTTTCGTTCGGAGCACTGGCCTGAATTGACGAACCACCGATCGATCGATTAAGCACGCCTGAAGCCGATAGCAAGCTGTCTCGCCAAGATTCGACGCTCAACCGTTTGCGATTGACACGCCACATCAGTTTGTTTGCAGGATCGACTTTGGCTTTATCGGTATCAAAGCGACTTGATTGCCGATAGGTCGAGGAATAGATGATTTCGCGATGTAACCACTTCAGCGACCAACCGTTGTCCATGAAACGAACTGCTAAGTCATCCAGCAATTCCGGATGAGTCGGTTTCGATCCAAGTTGTCCGAAGTTGCTGGGTGTGTCCACAAGTGGCTGACCAAAGTACTGGCCCCACACGCGATTAATGATCACTCTAGCGGTCAACGGATTTTTGGGCGAAGCGATTGCATACGCCAACTCCAATCGCCCACTGCCAGTGCGAAACGGTTTGCTTTCCCCGTTTGAGAGAACTCGTAAAAAACCTCGTCGTACCAAGTCCCCTTCGTTTTCTACATCGCCACGAATCATTACCCTCAGGTCACGCACTTGAGTATCGCGCACGATGTGCATCGATTGTTCAGGGTTCTTGGCTTGTCCGTTCTCTTTCGTTTCGCCGCCAGCGTCGAGCGGCTTGTTAAACATTTCCGTACCACAAAAAACACCAGCCAGCGCATAGTAATCTTCGGTTGGGATTGGATCGTATTTGTGATCGTGGCAACGTGCACAGGCGACGGTCAACCCCAACAGGCCACGGGTCACCGTATCGACTCGGTCCTCCCACTCTTCAGCCATCACGTCCAATGCGTTACGACGATAGTATTTGGGACCTAAGCCAATAAAACCCAGTGCTGCTAACTGTTTAGTTTCGTGCGGATTAATCAGGTCACCCGCTATTTGTTGTCGAATGAATTCATCGTAAGGCATGTCGTGATTGAATGCCTGGACGACCCAATCGCGGTAGAGATAAGCATTAGGGTAAAATAGTTCTTTATTATCACCGACGATATGCGCCTGATCTTCTGCAAATCGGGCTACGTCCAACCATAGACGAGCCCAACGTTCACCAAAGTGCTCGGACGACAACAGTCGTTCGACAACTCGTTCGTAAGCATTTGGGCTGGCGTCATTAACAAACGCTTCGACTTCTTCGAAGCTTGGAGGCAATCCCAAAGTATCAAACGCGAGTCGGCGCAGTAAAGTGCGCCGATCCGCTGGTTCGTTTGGTTGGAGCCCAGCTTGCTCTAACCTGGAGGCAACAAAAGCGTCTATCGGACGACTGATCCAATGTGAATTCGCGACGTGCGGAGCTTCAATGCGTTGCGGCAATTGAAACGACCAAAATTGTCCTGCCGTTTCCCAATCGATTTTGCCGTTGGCCTTCGTCGGATGCGACGTAGCGGCCGACTCGCGTGGATCAGGTGCTCCCATTTCGATCCAACGCTCAAAATCCTTGATAACGTTCTCCGGCAACTTTCCCGAGGGAGGCATTTCTACGCTTTCAAAGCGCAGTGCACTGATAATTAAACTGGCGTCAAGCTGCTTCGGAACCACGGCCGGTCCAGATTCTCCCCCTTTGCGAGTTTGCTCACGATCGTCCAGCCGCAATCCCCCTTTCACTGCAGCCGATTTTCCTGAATGACATTCGTAACAATGCTGAACCAGAATTGGGCGAATCTTGCTTTCAAAAAAATCCAATGCCAGCGAATCGTCAGCCGCCAACGTCTGTTTAAGCGAAAAGAATGTAGCCAACGAAACGCATAGGGCAACGGCAAGTCGTTCCCGCAGACTAAACATAGGAAGAACCTGTTGGTTATCAAGAAGGATCGGTAAGACATTGCGGTCGGGTGGGATTGTAAAGGTGAGTCTCTATCTTACTCGAACGCACCATATCACAGCAACTGCGTGTCGGAGCCGACGAACTGTACGAGGGGATAGTGGAAAAAATTGACGCTGTCGAGCGCCCGATATGGCTTTGTGGGTGCACTATAATGGTGTTATGCCGGAGCACAAAGCAAAGTCTGAAGCATTGAATTGTGAATCAACCACATCCCTCGACCCCGCCGAGTTTTCCACCTTGGCGGCAGATGCGGATTTATTGGCTGTATTCGTAAGCACTGGCGATGTCAGGTCCTTGGAGATTTTGATACACCGCCATGCACCCATGGTGGCTGGGGTTTGTCGATCGACTGTTTCGGACAATGCGTCGGCAGACGATGCGTTTCAAGCGACTTTCTTGGTACTGCTCAAATCAGCTCATCGAATTCGAAATCGCACTTCGCTGGGGGCTTGGTTACATGGTGTTGCTTACCGTACTGCCTGTCGCGCCAGAAAGAAATGGCGTGACAGCTTGAAACACTCGTCCATTGATGAAGCTGCAAGTGTTTTGGAAGCTAAAGAAGTAGATCCGCTGAGTCAAATCGCTCGACGTATGGAATTGGAGACTCTCGATGAAGAGTTACAGAATCTGCCACGCTCGTTGCGCGATCCTTTGGTGGAACATTTCTTGTTGGGACGTACCGCTGCAGAAATTGCTGAGCAAATGGAATTAACACAATCTGCCGTTGAGGGACGAATCCGGCGCGGTAAGCGTCGTTTGCGGGAGCGACTCGCACAACGAGGTGTGGGACTGTCCGTGGCTGTAATGGCAGCAGCGTGGTTTCAGCGTCAAGTTTCAGCGATGGAAGGGGCTGTTTGGAATAGCCGAGTACTTGAGAATCTGAACCACAACGTCGACCTGAGTATTGAACAAAACCAGTTACTTGACCCATTTATCTCGTCACTCGTCAAGCAGGAATTAACGATGTCAAGCTCGGACGCAATCAAACTGTCGCTCTCTGCCGTCTTGTTGGTATCCAGGGGGGCAATCTGCGTAGGATGGCAGGTCGGAGGAGGGAGTGACGCCGGG
>CAZVBC010000438.1:0-5520 GCA_964625155.1 uncultured Pirellulaceae bacterium | reverse complement strand
CAATTTGGATCGCTGCACGCAGGTTCAATTTTACTGCAACTGGTAAATGCGACGAGCGACGTTTTGGACTTCTTGACGAGTGATGATGCTGTTGTTGTCTTCATCGAACTGGCGAAACGAAAAATGACGCACAGCCAGCGGCGACTCTGACGGGACGACTATCTCATCCCGATTTTTATCGAGTTTTTGAAAGAATTCATCTACGAATTGCGCGACCAGTTTTTCCCGATCGTTTGAAGGTGGACCAGACAGCGAGCTTTGTGCACTGGAGCCTCTGGTTTTTACAAATTCAGTTTGCGGGGCACGAGGCTCAGCCACTTCGAAAAAGCAAATGGCCATTTCTTCCCAAGTCTGATCGCCCCACGTTACATACTCGCGAGGATTGGGGTTGAAGGGGTTCATCGTACTGTTGTCGAACGTGGCCGTAAATTCTAAATGACTGACATCTTCCAACGAAAGTGGCTTGGCCAGTACGTAACTGTGCTGCCAATTAAAGTCATAACGGGGTACGTCGAGCAATATCTGCGAATTGTCTGCGGATTGTGAGCGCACCTGAAATGCAGCGCCACGAAAATGCATATGGGGTTCGATCGATAACAACTTCCCCTCACGCGGCAATTCGTCGAGGCTGGCTTGCACCCGGTGCGCAGATGCGTTGGGTGGTATTTCGAATTCTTGATCGAGTGCTGCCAACGTGAAAATCTCGTGAGTCACTTCCCTTTCGGGCACAATGCGGAGCGCCACTTTGGTAAGATCGTCTTGCGGTGTTCCGTTAGGCGTATAGTGCATTTGAAATACCAACTTGGAGTCGGCAGGCACCAATCGCGCATGGCCAGACGGAAATGACATCACGCGCTGGCCCGGAACGTAGGCCCCCAGCCAACCTACACCACGAAATCGACCGCCATCAGGTGGGCGAATAAACACGATCGCATGGTGTACCACAGCTCGATTGCCAGGCAAGATCTGGACATTGGATACCCAGGTATCGTCTTTGAATTTGGGATCGACTACAAAATACTGATACTCAACCGTACCCGTTGCAGGAACTCGATAAGGTTTCTCTCGCATGGCAATGGTCGCGTCAGCAGGCTCTGTGTTGCTTTCAATTTTGGACGTTGCCGCTTGACTCTTTTTCATTTCGCCCAGCGGAGCACCTGCGGCAAACCACTGTCGCAATAACTGTTTGTCACTCTCAGCCATATGTCGTGCGTTTACGAATTCTCCATGAGCTGGGTTGGCATGCCAGGGAGGCATCCGCCCAGCGTCTATCGACTCGACGATCGTGTCACCCCAGCCGACGATCTCCGCATAATCCGTCAAGGCAAATGGTCCGATTTCGCCCGGTCGGTGACACTCGACGCAATTTCGATTCAATACGTCTGCTATTTGCCGGGCATAAGTGACCGAAGAATTGGTGTCGATCGGCTTCACTCGGCCAATGCGGCAACCCAATGCATCGGCGCGCGGTACAGTTACTGGCTTGCCCGCAAGTGCCTCGTCGATCGCGTGTTCCAGCTCATTACTGGTGGGTTTATCCCGGGAGATCCCTGGTTGGAATTGATTATCAATGCGTCCTCGATACAGTACATTCAATTGGCTATCAAGCAGAAAAACTTCCGGCGTTCGTTCGGCGGCATAGTGATCCGCCACTTTGCTGTCAACATCTTTGCAAATGGGAAACGTGGCATCTGTCTCGGCAATATACCTTTGGATATCCTCGATCGAATCTTGGTGATTGCTCATCATGCCCACGAACAAGACACCTTGCAACTGATATTTACGAGACAGTATTTCCAGTCGAGCCGCGTACAGCTTTGCCAAAGGGCACTCGGTACCTAGAAAACAGACGACCGTAAAACTGGCTTTATCAGACTGCCGAGAAGCAACTCGCACAACTTCTTCCGTGCCAACGTGTTTTTGCGAGCCAATTCGCGGCAAGGCGAATTCGAATCCGCGCGCTGTAGTGCCACCGCCTACGATCCCCGGGCATGGTCGCTCATGGCAAACCAAACAAGCGAAAGAAATCAGGACCGTGAACAATAATCGGCTCCAACTCGACTGAACCACTGATCGCACAATGAACTGCATGTTTTGCCGTACCTTCATACCTCAGCGCTTGCCAATTGAAAAAAGTAATTCGCTTTCCAAGGACATTGTCTATTTTTTCGTAGCTTAAGTCTAACTGGGCGATTAATCAGGCCGCTATGCCAAATTGGATAACAGGACACAGCCGCAATCAATGGCAAAGTAGATCTGATTTTGAGTAAACACCACCTCGATATCCTTAAGCTGCAGTTTCCAGAAATGAAAGTGGAAACCCTGCGAAAATAGGCAATCCCACCTTTGGAATCTTCGGAGAATTACGTCTCAGTTGCTTGACAATGCGAATTCAAGGGCGTTAGATTGAACCTCGAATCCGAATTTGTGGCAAACAAGGCCCCGGCGATTCATGAATTACATCGCTGGATCGATTTTCGCTGTGGGCTGCCATATTTGATTGAGTTCGTTCATGGAGGTAATTCCCAATGATTGATTCGGGAGTGCGCGACGTAACCAAACGAGTTCGCAAGATGCTGGCGGCCAGCCCGTTGCTGGAGGTTCGACAAATACAAGTTGAACAGGACGGCGACCGATTGTTTCTTCATGGGCGAGTTAGGACATTCTATGCCAAACAAATGGCTCAGGAGACGATTCGCCAAAGCGTCCGCGGATTGCAATTGATCAACGATATCTCGGTGGAATGAAAACCGCTGACGGAAATATCGTTGGACTCGTTTCCTAAGAAAGTTAGGCCGAAGGTACGCCTGTTGTCGAATGAAAACAGGAATTGTCCGACTGGGTAGTCTATTGGACGGTTGCAATTGTGCAAAAGTAGGCTCATTTTATGCACTGGCACCGAAGATGGCTTCTTAAGAGTCGCTTGGAAAAGCTCGAAACCTGACGGCACCCAGCCATCCCCTTAGCTTGAATTACGTTCTGTTTTGGTGTCTCATAAACGGTACCCAAATTTCATCATTAGATTGATTTAGCAGAATATTTGTGAAAAGGTGATTTCATGTACCGTCGAGAATTCGGGCGTGGCTTTACTTTGGTTGAATTATTGGTTGTGATCGCCATCATTGGCGTGCTGGTTGGTCTGTTGCTGCCAGCGGTCCAAGCTGCCCGGGAAGCGGCTCGAAGAATGTCCTGCTCGAACAATCTAAAGCAGATTGCTCTGTCGCTGCACAATTACAATGACACCTACCGGAAGTTCCCCTCCGGCCAATATTTTTGCAAGACTGATCGCCCTTGCACATCCGGTGATCGTACGACGTGGTTACAAGGCTGGAGCTGGACCGCATCCATTTTGCCCTTTATCGAACAAGGTAATGTAGCCAACCAGCTTAATTATGGGCTGGACATGTATCATCCGGTCAATCTTCCGACCATCCGCAATCCAATCGCAATTTTTCAATGTCCTTCCGACGCGACTCGTCGTCCTGAAGTGCCTCCCTCAGGAGTTACCAGTGATACGCGACGTATCGCGACCAGTAACTACTGCGGAAACGGAGGTTCATTCTCCGAGAGTTTCCAATCGAACATGATCTCAGGGGCAAACGACCAGAATTGGACCAATGGCGTTCTCAGGCGTGACTCCAAACATACCTTCACCGATATTACCGACGGCACTTCGAATACGATTCTGGTGGGAGAAGTTACTCATTACAATTTCACGTGGGATCCCACCATGTACGGAATGTGGGACCCACCGTCGGGAACTGCGTGCTGTACACTCTCGATGGTCCGCCATGGCAACCAACGCCTCAATCCGCCTCCAACGGCAACCCAAATCGTCAAACGTGAGGGTTTTCACAGTTTGCATACTGGCGGGGCTCAATTTGCGTTTTGCGATGGAAGCGTACGATTTGTATCGCAGAATATCGACTTTTCCAACCGACAACGCTCGACTGCCACTCAAAATGACTTGTTTGATTCCGCGCGTGGCGGTGCCGATTATGGTACCTATCAACGCCTTTTCTCACGCAACGATGGTTTAGTCCTAGGCGACTTCTAAAACCAATTCCCAAGAGTGCTTTATCCTCTTGGCAGGATTGATTTGCTGGGGAAAAACAAGTGGGCCGCATCAGCTCACTGAGCGGTGGCAGCCTTTCGTTTGGATTTGCCTTTGTTCTTTCCGCTCTTGCTTTCCAAGACCTTACCTGGGCGATTTTCAATCGAATCGGACACGTCGGGAAGTGGCAAATAATCAAAGTCAAGTATCATTTTCTCCGCCAGTGCGATTCGCATCTCGCGTTCAGTGGCTGCCACAGATGATTGACCACTGATATTGTTCAATTCCGAAGGATCGGCTTGAAGGTCGTAGAACTCGTAAATTGGACGAGGCGTTGAGAAATAGGTCGCGCTGACGCCTCGCGGCAAGGCCCCCTGTGCGTTCGCCTGGATGATTGCGTGCCATGCTAAACCACCTGCTGAATCAACGGGGGCATAGGGTATCCAGGGAGTGCAGTTATAGATCAACTTGTATCGATCGCTACGGATTGCTCGCGACAAATCGTAACTGGCGTTTTTTATGCCAACGGAAACAGGGGTCGTTCCATGAGGTCCACGTTCAGTAAATACGTACTTGCGCGGCGTGTGGGGTTGGTTCTTCACAATTGGTAAGATACTCACTCCGGTCATGCGGCTGGGAACAGGCAAACCGGCTGCTGAGATTAATGTAGGCCCGAGATCTTCACCGCTGATCAATTCACTGGATTGGCTGCGTGGAGCGACGACTCCGGGCCAGCGAATGATAAATGGCACATTGCAACCAGGGTCGTACAGAGATCCTTTGCCATGTGGTAATGCTGCTCCATTGTCACCTGCAAAGACGACCAATGTGTTGTCCTCGAACCCACGAATCTGCAACAGTTCCAGCAGCGCTTTGACACTGCGATCCAAACGATTGATTTCGGCCAAATAGTCGGCGACCTGTTCGCGCACGGCAGGTAAGTCCGGCCAATGTTGCGGCAGTTGAAGCGTCTGTGGAGCCGGTCGATCCGAGGCGGGAGCATTCCACACATGATGTGGATCGCTGAAATTGACCCACAAGAAAAAAGGCTTATCTGCGGGTTTAGCAGACAAGAACTCAGCGGCTTGTTCGATGGCCTGTACGTCTGAGCCTTGGCGAACATAATCCATGCGATCTTCAAATGTACGCATGTCATGTCGGTCGATGATCTGTCCGATTTCGGTCGTGGAATTTCTCGCGCTACCATCCAAATGAAAAGAACGCCCACACACGCCGGTGAAATATCCCCCTTGGCTTCTCAAGACCTCCGGGAAAGTGATTTCATCGCGAGGCAAGGGAGATGAAAACCTCGTCATTCTTGCGGCAACGGGTGAGCGTCCCGTCATCAATGTGGCTCGTGAAGGAACACACTGTGGTGCTCCAGTAAAAAAACGACTGAACTTCATGCCCGCCGAGGCCAACGAATCAATCGCCGGCGTGTGCACGTTAGGATTGTCATAACAACT
>CAZVBC010000437.1:0-5529 GCA_964625155.1 uncultured Pirellulaceae bacterium | reverse complement strand
CAACGGCCTGGAGCGCTGCCACCGGCGGTGGTACTGCCGCAGCCCAGCGTGAACGAAATAGGTAAGGTGCGGCCAGGCCAATACGCTGGCAAATTGGGTAGCAACTGGGAAGCTTGGCACGTGGACATTGCGTCGCCATGTGCATTGGGCAACGGAGCGTGCCCAAATTGTTTCCGGTTTGAAGGGACTCCGTTTGAACATGGGTCGGCAACAGTTTTCGACACTCCCCAATTGCTATTGCCTAACGGTGGACACGCACGCCTCACCAGCCGAGTCGATTTGTTAGCCGATATTCAGCAGCAACAAAATGATCTGCAAAGGGCAGCGGATGGATTCGGTCGCTATCGTCGGCAAGCTTTGTCGGTGTTGACTGACGAACGAATTCGCAATGCGTTCGATGTTGAACATGCCGACGAAAAAACTCTGGCTCGCTATGGCAAGAACAAGTTTGGTCTGTCCGTGCTCATGGCCAAGCGACTAGTTGAAGGGGGCGTAAATCTTGTTCAAGTCAATTTGGGAAAAAACTCTACTTGGGATACCCATCGGCGGAATTTTGTGAATTTGAAAGAGAATTTGTTGCCGCCTCTAGACCTTTGTATTTCAGCGTTGCTTGACGATCTCTCGGAAAGTGGCCTGTTGGAGGAAACTTTAGTAATTGTGACCGGCGAATTCGGACGTACTCCCAAGATCAACAAAGACGCCGGGCGCGACCATTGGGGACGAGTGAACTCCATGCTCGTATTTGGTGGCGGCGTGCGCGGAGGCACGATAGTCGGTGCCTCGGACCGATTGGGGAGCGATCCGATTTCAGAAGTGCAAACGCCCGAGAATCTTGCCGCGACAATCTACGATGCACTTGGCATTCCACACGAAGCGATGTGGCACGATACCGACGGGCGCCCATACAAACTGTACCTCGCACCGCCAATCGCTGGCTTAATGTAATGGAACATTTCGACTACTCAACGCGATCGGTCAAGTTTTGCTTGACAAACTTGAGTTAGACCATCGCATTCAAAGGGACGATGCTTTGCTACAGCGCAGGGACTTTCTCTCGCGAGCCAGTGAACTGTCGCTTGCCGTTGGCTGGGCGGCTTCATTGACCGCGCTATCGGGCTGCGCCGATTCAACGGATAAAGATTTACGGATGCCTGACCTTGTTTGGGGGCGCAAGGCCCGCACGCGCGTCACAGAAGGCATGTTTCATAAACCGCGAGCCCTGGTAATCGATAGCCACAACACTGTTTTTGTCGTCGACATGATGGGACGCGTGCAAGCATTCGACGCACAAGGACGCTACTTGCTCAGTTGGGAGTTACCTCTAATTGCGCGGGGCAAGCCCACAGGGCTCGGGCTCGCGAACGATGGATCGGTCATGGTGGCCGACACTCATTATTTTCGCGTCTTGTTCTATTCACCAACTGGCCAGCTCAACCAACAGCGAACCATTGGCGGAGAATATGGTGATAACCCAGGTCAGTTTCATTTCGTGACCGACGTCTGCCAAGACCAACGTGGCCACTTCTTTGTAGGTCAATATGGTCAGATCGATCAAATCCAAGAATTCTCGCCAGACGGCCACTTTGTTCGGCGATGGGGCAAACAAGGACGTGGTGAAGGTGAGTTCGCACGCCCACAAGGATTGTCGATTGACGATCAACAGTTATTATGGGTCGTCGACGCTCATAACCACCGTATCATAGCCTATCGTTTGGACGGTCCTGCACCTGAGAAAGTCATTCAATGGGGAGTGACGGGAGATGGCCCCGGGCAGTTGCGTTACCCTTACTGTCTTGATTTTGATCGTGACGGCACAGTGCTGGTTGCCGAAATGGGAAATCATCGCGTTCAGCGATTTACCAGAGAGGGCAAGTCATTAGAGGTATGGGGCCAAGCGGGCAATCGTGCTGGTGAGATGAATAGTCCCTGGGCACTTGCGCTAAATTCCCAGCGCCAACTCTATGTCCTAGACTCGTTGAATCATCGAGTTCAGCGATTTGATTTGTAGCCCATTGGTTAATCGGACAGCGCCACTTTCGATCAGCCGGAACGCTTTAGCGGGCCGATGCACGCCGGTTGATTATTCCCCGTAATACCTTTCATTTTGTCGAACGCGGCGCAGTCAAATTAATTAGAGTTCTAGAAACTATCTGGTCTGCGACAAGCCTTAGCGCCATTCTTCGCGCTCGTGGCCTTCGAATTCGTCGTCACCGCTGCCAGTAGAATCCTCGTCGTCAAAGGATTCATCGTCTGACTGCTCGACTAATTCTTCGTCCTCCCAAACACTGCTTTGCGTGGACGACTGCACTCCTGCGATCTTAAGAGCAGTGGCACCGCTGGTCACAGTAGTGTTTTCATCGGGCGCATCCCAGGTTTCATCCCTTCGAATACGGTTGCGCTTCGGCGAATCCGAATTGGGCAGAGGTGGCTGCTTGGCCGTTCCAGTGTCATTCCCGTTGGCTCCAGCTTGCAGAGCCTCCCAATCAGCTAAAGATATGATGACTTCCCGAGCTTGCGAGCCGTTATATTGGCCGACAAACCCATCCTCGGCCATAAAGTCAATCAGTCGTGCAGCGCGTCCATAACCGATTCCCAGGGCACGTTGTAGTAAGGACACGCTTCCTCGCCCTTCGCGCACAACGATGTCGATCGCCGCCTCATACAGTTCGTCTCGCTTGCGCAGCGTGGGCTTGGTCCCTTCCGCCCCTTCTTCATCGGACTTGAGTTTCAAATTGACAAGCTCATTGACGAAGTTCTGTTCGCCAGTACTGCAATGGTCGACAACTCGATTGATCTCGTCATCGCTTAGGTAAGTTCCCTGCCCGCGCAGCAGAGTACTTGTCCCCGGCCAGAGAAACAGCATGTCGCCGTTACCCAACAATTTGTCTGCTCCCATTTCGTCCAGCACTACTCGGCTGTCCGTGCGACTGGCGACCTGAAAGGCGATGCGCGCTGGCAAGTTACTTTTGATCAACCCCGTGATCACGTCCACCGTTGGTTTCTGTGTGGCTAGAATCAAGTGAATACCTACCGCACGACTCTTCTGCGCTAACCGAATAATATGCTGCTCTACTTCTTTACCGCTGGTCATCATCAAGTCAGCCATTTCGTCAGCAACAATGACGATGAACGGCAAGTGATCGGGGATCGCTTCTTCTTCATCGGGCGATTCTGGCTTGAGTCGTTCGAGCAATTCCTCGCGACCCAATTGGTTGTAACTCACAATGTGCCTCACTCCTGCGCGTGCCAAGAGTGCGTAACGTTCTTCCATCTTGTCGACTGCCCAAGCTAAGATTGCTTCGGCCTTGCGCATGTCTGTAACCACAGGATGCATCAAGTGCGGTAAGCGAGCATAGCCACTCAATTCAACCATCTTCGGATCGATCATCAACATGCGCACTTCATCAGGGCGTTTGGTCATCAAGATGGAAGCGATGATTGCGTTCAAGCACACGCTTTTTCCAGTACCAGTTCGCCCAGCGATCAACAGATGAGGTAGCGAAGCTAGATCGACCGTCAGGGCGTTACCTGAAACGTCCTTACCCAAAAACAATGGGATTTTGGCCTTCTTGCTGGCCGCCACTCCTTCCTCGATGACTTCTCGTAATCGCACCACGACTCGAGTTTCATTGGGAACTTCAATACCCACCGTGTTTTTGCCCGGAATCGGCGCCACGATTCGTACACTGGGCACCCGTAGAGCAATCGCCAAATCGTCGGCCAGACCTGTAATTTTGGACAACCGCAGACCGGCTTCGAGTTCCACTTCGTACTGTGCAATCACCGGACCTGTCTCGATTTCGACTACGCGGACATTGAAGCCAAAATCGGAGAAGGTCTTTTCCAGGATCTTCGCCTTGCGAGTAACCTCCTGAGCTTGCTCTTCGAAGTTCACATCGTCACTCTCCAGCAACAAGTCCAGGCCAGGCAATACGTACTCTTCAGAACCTTCCGGCAAGCTCGTATCGTCTAAATGAGCCAACGAATCTTTTTCTGGATCTTCCCCTTTTTTTCTACGCCCTTTGACACGTGGCCCAGGGATGCCGTGGGATGCATCGGCGCGAACTTGAACTTCTTCTCCATCAACTTCGATCGCGCGAAACTCGCCCACAGATTCCGCTTCGATCGTTTCTGGCTCGTCTTCCTCAACCACCTCAGGCTCCTCTTCCTCAGCCGCTTCGATGGCTTTCGCAGCCGGTGGTGTGACTCTCGCTTTCGCAGCTTGAACAAGGGACCCAGCAGCAGCCGCAACCGAAGACAATAATCCCTCAGCACTCTTGGACGCTGTTCCTTCGGTCGCAGATTGCACGGGGCTATCGACCTTCTGCCCTCGGATACGGATGGGAGGCACGTCCCCAGTAGACTCGGCGGGCGGCGACTCGGTTTGTACTGGCGGTAAGTTTTGATCGAGATCGCTGACCCGTTGCGATGCGCGGGTACGTGTTGAGACAACTCGTACAGGAATCGTTTTGCGTCCAATTTCAGCCGCCGTCGTGGCCACCGAAGCGCTGCCCAGCAATAACCAAGCTGCTGACCGCACCAACATATAGTCAGTACTCAACAACAGTCCGGCGACCAGCACCGTTAAAGTTAAGATGATACTCCCAGCTTGCGCGAAATGCTCATTCAGCCACAGCGAGAACAACGCACCAAGATAGCCACCTGAGCCAATCACCGCCGAAAATGGAGTCTCGAGTGACAACAGTGAAACAAATGTTGTCAGCGCAACGATCATTAGAATCCATCCAATTTGCCGATAGGCGGGTACGTAATTTTGCTGGACCCGGAACATCCACAACGTCAGCACGGACAAACCAGTGACAGCGAAAATCGCACCGATCCCCAGCCCTTGAATCAGCATCTGACTGACTAACGCCCCAGCCCATCCGCACCAATTTGTACACTTGGCATGCTGAGGATATACCGCAACATCAGGCTGAAATAATCGATTCAAAGGATAAATCAGTTGAGTTACGGGATCAGCGGGATCGTAACTAAGGAGACTCATCCAAAGGAACAGACAAACTCCCGCCAATACGATGGCTTCGACATCCAGTTCCAGTTTTCTTGCTGCGGGTTGTTCAGGCTGAGACATGCATCTACTCTGCCGGACCGGACCGAGGGACAATGCGGGCAGATCCCGCACAGCGACATGGCAACGCTTCGTCTTGGGTTCGGCAACCGTTATCAAACAACTACAGACAAAAAGCACACCTCCCCAATATCGATTTCCACTGATCGACCTGCACAAAGGTTAAACACAACTTCTGTATCAACGAAGTTGGAAATTCGAATAGAGCCGCAAACTCTCGCAAGTCAGACGATTGGACACAAAAATGTTCGGGCAAAAAAATCCGGACGCGGATCACAGATCATAAAACTGTCAATTTCCATTTTTCTGCCCTTCCATCTTTTTGCCCAATTGTTCCCAACCCCACAACTACTTGTCGCACCGGAGCTATAAGTGAGTTCGCCGAGTCTTCGAAGGCCCCGCAAGCTGACTGACTTATTCGGCAGAAAAATGTTCGG
>CAZVBC010000436.1:0-5587 GCA_964625155.1 uncultured Pirellulaceae bacterium | reverse complement strand
GCCCACCAGTCATCCTGCAGACTTTCCCAAACGATTCGCAGCGTTGTTCATGGCCTGTGGAGTGAACCCAAACCACTGGTGGGCCAAAGGAACAGGCAAGAACATCGAGTTAGGAAACAGCCTTGCGCCGATGGAACCATTGAAAGAGAAAATGAACTTCATTTCCGGATTGTTTAACAAGAACTCGATGGGAGTCGGCATACATCCCGGACAAACTGGCAACATCCTGTCGGGTGCGAGTCTTCAAAAAGGATCTGAGTTGCGCGGAGGAATCAGCGTCGACCAAGTTTTGGCAAATCACTTGGGCCATGAGACGACACAAGCCAGCTTGGTTCTGGGATGCGAGCAGCCAATCACAGGTTACCACGAGACCAATTTTTCGATGGCGTACAGCTCACATATTTCGTGGCAGAACGCAACCTCGCCAGTGCCGATGGAAGTTTATCCTTCGCTGGCCTTTGATAGTCTGTTTGATAACCGAGGTAACCGAAGAACCGAGAGTGTACTCGATCGTATCAAAGAACAGGCCACTGATCTTAGCCGGCAAGTCAATGGCGGCGATAAAGCCAAGCTGGATGAGTTCCTAACCAGCATCCGCGAGGTTGAATTGCGAGCCCAGCGCATGCGCCAAGAGCACGAACAGGCGTCACAACGTGCCAAATCCCAGCCGCTGGTTACGATGAAGCGCCCCGATAACGGTTTGCCAGAAGATATCCGCGAACACATGCGATTGATGTGCGATATTATCGCCCTGGCATTTCAGATGGACAAAACTCGTATTGCAACGTTGCTATTATGCCGCGACATCTCCGGCCTGTTCTATCCGTTCCTGGATGCCCGCAACGCTCATCACTCGGCATCGCATTACGAAACTTCGGATGAGTATGAGCGCATCTCCACCTACTATTGCAGTCAATTGGCTTATCTTGCCAGCCGTCTGGACACTATGCGAGAAGGAGAAGGAACCGTCCTCGATCATTCGTGTATTATGTTTGTCAATAACATGTGGTCGGGCAGTCGCCACGACTCCAGTCACGTGCCACTATTGACTGCTGGCGGCCTGGGAGGAACGATCGAGACCGGCCGAGTATTAAATTATCGCGAACGCAGCGACGAAGATCGCAAATTGTGCGGATTCTATTTGGCCATCATGAATCGCATGGGACTCAAAGCAAAGCAGTTCGGCGATGCAGACACTGAGCTATCGCTGTAGACGCAGATTTAGGCAAGGCGATTGACAATCTAACGTGACACCTACGCGAGTCCGCTATTGCTTTTAGCGGACACAGCTTAGGCTTCCCGGCTGATTTTTCTTGGTTGGCGATGGATGGGGCAGCACGGCAGCACACCCATTCTAAACTAAGGACCTTCTTTAAGCTAAGTCGCGATCCTCGAACAGCAACAGCGCCAGAAACATGGAAAGCATGATGTACAGCAAGCAGTAAACTAGTGTTGCGCAGAGCAACGAAATCGGAATTGGATTTCCTGCATCAATAGCCGCCTGCATTGAGAAATGCTCTAAGATCGGCACAATCGTCGAAACTAACTGGGCGACGAACCGCACAATCTCAAAGCCTGTAATCGTGCTGCTTACAAGTGCTGTCGCCAAATGCCCAACGATATAGACTCCAAAGCAGACCGCAATGTTGGCCAATTGAGGCAAGCGGGTCGCCAGAGCAACGCTAATAGCGCTCAAAACCGTAGCTTGCATTAACCCTAACAAGAGTCCGGGGACCGTGCGCACCATCTCCATGTGGCAGACTTGCCATGTTGGCGGCTCGTTCGATGTTTCGCGAGCTTCGTAAATGGGCTTGTAGGCAACCGCACCTAACTCAATGGTGCCCAGCACAATAAAAATCAGGACCAATACCCAGAATATGCCGAGGAACTTACCAATGACAAACGACCGACGTTGGATCGGTTTGCTCAATACTGTCAACGCTGTTCGGCCTTCAATTTCTTCGCTAATTGAGCTACTCGCAGACCAAATTCCCTGAAAGGCGGCCAACAACATAATGACCGTGATTCCACAGTCTTTGAGCAACTTGATATCTTCGCCAAAGGTGTTGAAGGACAAGAATACAAAAAGGACAATCGCCACAGCGCCCAGCAGCATGAGAACTGTAAACAAAGGCTGAGCCAACTCGTTTTTTATCGTGGCCAAGGCCACAGCGGAAGCTCGAGGTGCAACTGCTTGCTGCATGAGAATGGTTAGGCCGATAAACAGTACGATCGCCGCAGTGATCAGAATACTGCGTGCTTCGGGTACTGGAGGAGCGGTAACAATCGTGAACTCGACCGTCGCAGGGTCAATTTCGTTGTTCTGGATGTGCAATCGACGCCCTTCTGTCGAAGGCAATGGGCTTGGGTCTTTGCTTTTACGATCCCACGCCAGCGATTCATTGGCTTCGACTCGACGCGGTGCCGTATTAAAATCTCGTGTCAGAGCCGCATCGGCCAGCAAAATTCGTCGATCCGTCTTGATGACCAATGATTCCAAAAGTGTCTTGTCGGGCTCAAACTCGATAGGGACAAACGGAGCCTGTTGACCGGGTGCTGCTGCTGGAATTGTCTGAGTAATGATCTCTCGACCGGTTTGAAATAACCGCTGAATACTCTGTAGCGAACGTAGGGGTTGGTCGACCAGTGGAGTGCTGAGCAAGCCGATTAACATGACGACCAATACACTCAATCCGATGTATCCTGCAGCACCTTCGGTCAACGTATTCAGTGAGTTTATCGATGCTTGGCGCGACGAACAAAAGACGAGCGCCCAACCAGTGATAGCTGATATGATGGTCGTTGCCAGGAAAATTAATAATTGTTCGTTCGCATCCGGGACTTGGTCGACCGGAAAATTATTGGAAATAACTAACCAAGCCACAGCCGCTATTACTGCAGAAACTACAAGCGCCACCCAATGACCAGCCGGACTAGATGACAGATTGGACCAGGGAGTTATTGATGAAAGCAACCTGAGCAACAGCATCACTAGCATGAGTGCGATCACGCCGATTGCGATCCCCACGCCCAAAAACCAGATCGGGGTCATCCATTTTGTCAGCCAAAAATCGGATGGACCTTTTGCTTGTGCGAGCAAAAGATGTTCGATTGGAGTAAGCCAAACCAGCATATTAGACGCAGCAGGAAATGTCATTGTGATCGTGCCAAAAGGGGCCATTCTGACCCAGTATCGAAAACGACAGACACTACATTTTGCGCTAGGATGCTGCTTCCGTCGACATCCTCATTGAATTTAAAGCGCTAGCCCCGAAGAACCTCACTGTCAGGGGGGCGAGCCCTGGAATTACACTTTTGGGGCTCGATGTATCGCATCGAATACGTCGATTATCATCAATTGGTTCATTTTTGAGGGTCGACTTTTGAGAAAGCGGCATACTTGTTCTTTGTCACCGTTGATTTCGTGTAACGCCGCACTGCTACTCGCATTTTTGCACTTCTGCTGCGGGGATTCGCGGCAACTTCTGAAATTTGAGGCGTAACAGGTTTAGCGGTTAAGACCTCCAAGCGAGGGTCTGACCGAAAGCACTGCTTCACAATCCGATCTTCGAGTGAATGGAAACTGATAACTACCAACCTCCCACCCTCAAACAAACTATCAGGTAATCGTTGCAAAGCTCGCTGGAGGACATTTAATTCGTCATTAATAAAAATACGGAGCGCTTGAAAAGTACGTGTGGCTGGGTCCAGACGCCCGTGCCTGCTTGCGGGCGGAACAGCAGTCACGATGATTTCGCGTAGCTGCGAAGCCGTCTGAATCGATATCTTTTGCCGAGTTTCGGTGATTTTCTTGGCAATCCTTCGGCTGAATCGTTCTTCGCCATATTGATAGATGACGTTCGCTATCTCTTGTTCGTCAGCCGAATTAATCCACTCCCAAACAGGTTGACCCGATTCTTGATCGAAACGCATATCGAGTAGCCCATTGGAGCCAAAACTAAATCCCCGGTTTTCTGCGGCAAGTTGGTCGCTGGATAATCCCAGATCCAATAATATTCCGTGAACTTGCGGCAACCCCAAGCTGTTGAGGATTTCTGGGATGTTTTCATAAGATCCGCATTGAATGTTCGTCGATGACAATTCCAAAGCTAACAATCGCTGGACCGCCAGAGGATCACGATCGATAGCAACTAGCTTGCCAGCCGATTCGGCAAGAGCTCGGCTGTGGCCTCCACCGCCAGCAGTCCCATCGACCCAGAATTCGCCTGCTGTGGGTCGCCCGAATTCCAGCACTTCAGCTAACAAGACGGGAACATGGACGGTGGGATGTGGTGGAAACATGTAAAAATGGGCGGCTTGGGGCTGCGTGCAGAAAAAGGTCTATTGCATCGTTAGCGAACAGATTTATAATCCACCCTCTCAACGGTATGGACGTCCGAGTAGAACGTTTGGTATCGTTTCGGGCAAGTTGCCGGTACGTGTGTTTGCGCCTTTAGGCGGGTGTAGCTCAGTTGGTAGAGCACAACGTTGCCAACGTTGTTGTCGTGGGTTCGAATCCCATCACCCGCTCTTGCGACTGCCGGACTTGCCCTTTTTCGTTTTAGCAGTCAGCGTTGGATCGGGTTGCAGACCTGGCAATCGCATGGGTCGTTGTTCCCCTTTTGGCATATTACTTTAGAGAACGTGGAACCATCGGAATGTCAACTACGAATTTGGATACGGATGGCAACGCAGTTGACCAGGAAAATGCTGATCCGTCCAAAACACTGCAGTTGGAAATGAAAATCGATGCCCCATCTGCATGTGAGCGGCATGTAGTGGTCACCGTTCCTCGCAGCGAGATCAACCGATATTTCCGCGAGGCATTTGACACCGTCACGCCCAAAGCTGAATTGCCTGGATTTCGCCAGGGCAAGGCTCCGCGCAGCTTGATCGAGAGTCGGTTCAAGAGCCAAGTGACCGAGCAGGTAAAAAGTTCGCTGATCATGGACAGCCTGCAAAAGATCACCGATGGTGGTCATTTTTCAGCGATCAGCGAGCCCGAATTTGATTACAAAGTTATCGAAATCCCTGAAGAAGGAGATTTTCGGTATGAATTCCGTATTGAAGTACGCCCCGATTTTGAGACACCGCAATGGAGCGGCTTGAAGCTCAATCGTCCCACAATTTCTCTGACCGAAGAAGACATTGACCGCCACTTATCGCGAACGTTGGCACGGTTTGTTTCCGGCGAGCCTGTAGATGGTGCAGCTAAGATTGGCGATGTTATCACTTTCAACGCAACATTTACCATTGCGGGTGAAAAGGTTAACGAGCTGGAGGAAGGGACGGTCACTCTGCGAAATAGCCTATCTTTTGGAGATGCCATCGTCTCCAATTTTGGCGAATTGATGGTCGGAGCCAAAGAGGGTGAAAAACGCGTAGCTAGCGCGGTGATATCTAATGCTGCGGCGAACGAAAACCGGCGAGGCAGCACAGTGGATATTGAGGTCGAGGTCGTCGAAATCCGGCGAATCGATGTTGAAGACATCAGCGACAAAAAGTTAGACGAACTGGGCTTCAGCAGTCACACAGAACTAAGAGATTTTGTTAGGACTGAACTGGAGCGGCAATTCGAATATCATCA
>CAZVBC010000435.1:0-5593 GCA_964625155.1 uncultured Pirellulaceae bacterium | reverse complement strand
GTCAAATTACTCACCCTAACAGCTGTCGTTTGCTGCACAAATCTGCTGAGTGTTGGTTGTCGAACGCCGCAACCTTGCTGTGACCCGCATATGGTCTCTCGCCAAGTGGCATGTCGGATCTCCAAGTCCATGGAAACCGTACCGCCATGTCAAACCCGAGTACCTTCCGGTGTGATTCTCGAAGATGGCTTGAGTGAAGATGAAGCGGTTCTAACGGCTTTATCGAATAACTCCGCTTTTCAAGCAACGTTGGCTCAGCTTGGTGCAGCCGGTGGAGATACTGTACAAGCTTCGCTGCTCGCGAACCCTCAATTCCTGACCTATTTCCCAAGTGGAGCGAAGGAAGGGCAGTACACGCTTTATGCGCCGATCGAGTCCTATCTATTGAGGCCGGCACGAGTCAAAGTTGCCAATCGGGAGTATCGCCGTGTTGGAGAGCAATTGGTTCAGAATGGACTCAATCTTTCACGAGATGTTCGTCTGGCGTATGCGGATTGGGTTCTAGCAAAGGAGCAGACAAACCTTGCAAACGAGGCTCAGCAGATCCGTGACCAGATATCAAGTCTGACCAATGATCGCTTGAAAGACGGCGACATCAGCGAGCTGGAAACAATCTCGGCGAAGGTAGATGCACTCAATGCTAAAGCGAACCTGGGTGTTCAACAGGCCTCGATCAACATAGCAGAGGCCCGTTTGGCTACGCTCATCGGACTGCCTCAACTCGCACAGCCCTTAGTGCCTGGAGAGTTGGTCACACCGACTCCGCCAATTCAAACTGAAGAGGAGTTGGTTGAAGAGGCGCTTGTGTGTCGCCCCGATCTTCACTCAGCGAGATGGGCTGTGGCTGCTGCGAGTGAGCGTTCGCGATTGTCACGCTGGCTATGGTTACGGCTCGATGGAGTGCTCGACGTACGCGATGGCCGCGGCTATACCCACACTGGATCTGGCCTTCGCTTCGACGTGCCCCTCTTCAACCGAAATCAGGGTGGCATCCTCCGCGCTGATTGGGAGCTTAATGCCGCGATGCACAACAGAGACGCGATTTCAGATCAAATTATCGCCGATGTGCGAACGGCCTACCGTCAGTTGGATCAAGCTTACAAGAACTTGACGATCCTCAAGCAAGATGTCGAGCCAGCGCTAGTAGAATCCCTTCAAATTGCCAAGAAGGGCTTTGAAGATGGCGGGTCTGACTATTTGATTGTGCTGCAGACGACTACTCAGTACTTGACCGCTAAAGGGCAGATTCTTGCTCAGACTGCCGCCTGCAATCGTGCCGTCGCGGAACTGGAACGGAGCGTCGGCCGCAGCCTCATCGCCCCTCCGCTGGCCGCCGCTGAAGTTCTTGCAGCGACAAGTCCCCCTGAAGATGGTAATTAGGATTTGATCCATCCCGAATTGTGAGAAGCAGATGAGAGCGGAAATCGCTGCAGATTTCTCGATTACAATGGCCATCCATGAAATCTACAGAACTAAGATCCGTCAAATCTACGCGAACCGCTGCATTATTACATGTTGCGTTAGGAGTTTTCCTCTGTGCCAGTGGTTGCTCGGGTAAAGCAGAAAAATCTGCTTCTGCCAAAGTCGCTCCTGCCAAAGTGGAAATGGTGCCCCATGAGACTGAGTTGGCTACGCTGACGCTAACAAGCGAGGCCGTAAAACGGCTTGCGATCCAAGTTGTGCCTGTCGAGCAACGAGAAGTATCACGCCACCGAACTTTGGCAGGTGAAGCCATCGTTCCGTCAGGTAGATCCATCATTGCTGCCGCACCTGTACCGGGCATCATAGCTGCCGTGAATAACTTATTCCCGCAGCCCGGAAGCAAAGTTGTGGCGGCCCAACCGCTGATGATTCTCCAGCCGATGTTGTCACCGGAGCGTGATGTACCGACGCCAGCCGAACAGGTTCAAATGACTGGCGCAAAGGCAAATTTGATGGTGGCCTTGGTTACCGCTCAAGGTGAGGTGGCTCGCAGTGAGTCCGAGATAGCAGGACTACAGATCGCACGTGATCGAGCTGAAAAGCTGCTCACGGATCGCGCCGGAAGCCGTCGAGCATTCGATGATGCAGTGGCGCTACTGAGTATTGCGCAGTCGGTTCGTGAAGCTGCCAAGCAGCGTGAGACGGAGCTGAAGTCGCTACTTCGATCGCTCGACGGCGCGAATGCCACCGGCCGCGTCGATCCTGCCGATCCGATGACACTGACCGCACCTGTCGCCGGAGTCGTTCGCAACGTTCAGGTCTCGCCTGGTCAAACGGTAACTACAGCGGCACCGCTTTTCGAAGTCGTCGACCTAAGCACGATTTGGATACGTGTGCCTGTTTATGTCGATCTCCTCACAAAACTTAAACGCGATCAAGCTGTCCGTCTGGTTTCGCTCGACGGTTCATCGCTGGCTGGCACGCCACAACTTGGTAAGCCGATTTCAGCTCCTCCAACTGCTGATGCGGCAAGCTCGTCAGCTGACTTGTACTACGAAATCGACAATCGTGAAATGAATTTGATGCCCGGGCAACGAGTCGGCGTCGACATTCCTATGACGAGTGTCACAGAAGCGTTCGTCGTCCCTGCCGCAGCGATCTTGTACGACATTTATGGTGGAACTTGGGTTTACGTGCAGTCGACTACATCGGACAAGGGAACCAAGTTCACGCGCAGCCGAGTGCTGCTTGAATGGGTCGAGGGAGATTCGGCGATCATCTCAAAGGGACCAGCCGTTGGTACCTTGATCGTAACCGATGGTGCTGCCGAGTTATTCGGGACTGAGTTCGGAGCTGGCAAATGAGCTGGCTCATTAGAACGTCGCTTGAACTACGACTGCTCGTCATGATTTTAGCTGTCGTGCTGGTAGTCGTCGGCATACGAAACAGTGATTCGGTACCACTGGATGTCTTTCCTGAATTTGCTCCGCCTTTGGTCGAAATTCAAACGGAAGCACCTGGGATCTCGACTGAAGATGTCGAGAGTCTCATTACGGTGCCAATCGAAAACGCTGTGAATGGTATCCCCTTTGTGCAAACAGTCCGTTCGAAGTCCGTATTAGGACTTTCGAGCGTGCGCATGATTTTTGAACCCGGCACCGATTTATTGGTGGCACGACAACTCGTGCAAGAGCGGTTGGCATTGGCCCAAGCATCGTTACCCCTTGTTGCTCGTCCGCCAGTCATCTTGCCACCACTATCGTCGCTCAGTCGCTGTTTGAAAATTGGACTCTGGTCCGATACTAAAAGCCAAATGGAAATGACTACGCTTACCAAGTGGACCATTCGGCCGCGATTGATGGGTATAGCTGGAGTCGCCAACGTCGCAGTTTGGGGCGAGAAAGATCCCCAGTTGCAAGTAGTTGTAGATCCAGTGCGACTCAATAACCATGGCATTACGCTCGATGCCGTGCTGCAAACCGTTCGCGATGCGACGGCTGTCGGTTCAGGAGGTTTTGTCGATACACCCAATCAACGCTTGGCACTTCGACATGTGCCGGCAGTGTACACGCCCGAACAACTAGGTGAAATTCCTATTCGAGCCGCCTTCACCCAGCCAGCAAATAATCGCTTAATCGGCAATGCACTTGCCGCCAACGGCTCACCGCTTCGTATTCGCGACGTTGCAGAAGTGATGTTCGACTACGCACCTCCCATTGGCGACGCAATCATTAACAATCGACCAGGTCTGCTGTTGATTGTGGAAAAGCAGCCTTGGGCCAACACGCTCGACGTGACTCGCCTTGTAGAAAAGGCAATGACCGATCTGAAACCCGCCATGGGCGAAGTGGAATACGACACAACCATATTCCGTCCAGCGACGTTTATTGAACGTTCGCTGGAGAATCTCGGTCACTCCATGTTGGTCGGCTGCGTGTTGGTCGTTGTCGTTCTGGTCTTGTTTTTGTTCGATTGGCGATGCGCTGTGATCAGTGCAACAGCCATCCCACTATCACTAATCGCGGCCATGCTGGTGTTGTACTATCGAGGCGGGACGATCAACACGATGGTACTAGCTGGTCTTGTGATTGCATTGGGCGAAGTCGTCGATGATGCCATCATCGATGTTGAGAACATCATGCGCAGGTTGCGATTGAACTCAGTGGCTGAAAATCCCCGTTCATCGTTCTCCGTGGTATTTGACGCTTCGATGGAAGTGCGTAGCGCAGTAGTCTATGCCACAATTATCGTCGTCTTGGCATTCCTGCCGGTGTTCTTTCTGACGGGACTCGCCGGTGCATTCTTCAAGCCCCTTGCAGCAGCTTATATTCTTGCCATCCTCGCCTCTCTGGCAGTTGCATTGACAGTCACTCCAGCCATGTCCTTGTTTCTACTGCCAAAGTCGGCCACAAAGCGTCACATAGATGGTCCGCTTGTTCTTTTCTTCAAGCGGGTGTATCGGTTGGTACTCGGCACAACAGTTCGCTTTCGCTGGTCAACATTAATCGTGACCTCAGTCATTTTCCTCGGGATCGCCGGTACGATGACGCGATTGGGCGAACAGCTCATGCCCAAGTTTCGTGAAACAGACTTTTTGATGCATTGGGTTGAGAAGCCTGGTATCGGTATCGACGCGATGGATCGCATCACCTTACGTGCAAGCGAAGAGATGATGGCAGTCGATGGCGTTCTGAACTTCGGGTCACACATCGGTCGCGCGACGGTCGCGGACGAAGTGGTTGGTCCCAACTTCACGGAACTTTGGATAAGCATCGACGACAAGAAGGATTACGACAAAACAGTAGCGCAGGTCCAAGAGATTGTTGACGGTTATCCCGGTTTGTATCGTGACCTGTTGACCTACCTCACCGAACGCATCAAAGAAGTGCTCACAGGCACCAGTGCATCGATTGTCGTTCGCGTGTTTGGGCCCGACATGGATGAGCTACGGTCAACGGCCAACTTGGTCGCTACTCAAATCAAACCGATTGCTGGCGTCACGACGCTCAAGGTCGAGCCACAGGTACTGGTGCCCCAGATTTCTGTGAACATGCGTCCCGAAGCGGCCTCGCAGTTCAATCTCACTCCCGGTGCTCTCATGCGCAGTGTCACGACCTTGGTCAATGGAATGCAAGTCGGTGAAATCTATAAGGACCAGAACATCTTTGGCGTGATCGTGCGCGGGAAAACGGCTTTGCATAGCGATCTGCGGACACTTAGTGAACTGATGATTGATACGCCGACGGGAGGGCAAGTTCCGTTAGGTGATGTAGCAGAGCTGTCGATTGTTCCTGCGCCGAACGAGATCAAACGTGAAGCGGCCTCACGCCGGATCGACATCACTTGCAACGTCGATGGTCGTGATCTGGGTTCAGTTGCCACCGAGATTGAGCGTGCCGTTCTCGCCAATGTAAACTTCAAAACTGGATACCATCCAGAGTTTCTGGGCGAGTATGCCGAAGCTAAAGCGTCGCGCAATCGACTGCTGCTTCTTTCCCTTGCTTCGATCTGCGCGATAGCCGTAATTCTCTACATAGACTTTCAGTCGTGGAAACTTGTGGGCGTGATCCTCTGCACCTTGCCCTTAGCTTTGCTTGGTGGAGTGCTCGGCGTTCACGCTTCGGGGGGCATTTTATCACTTGGTTCGCTCGTAGGTTTTGTGACAGTGCTA
>CAZVBC010000434.1:0-5603 GCA_964625155.1 uncultured Pirellulaceae bacterium | reverse complement strand
ACGTCCCTAAGAATTGGCCAACTACACCCAATCAGGTTCTTGATCATCTACGTATGCGCGGCGCCCATTGTGATATTTGTACGGCGTGTCATGTAGGAGACTTTCAGCAAGTATCTGAGCTCTTGCAAGAAGATCCAACACTGGCGAATAGACCGTCGGAGTACGTTAGTTACTACCTTGGCTCAGGAACCCCATTGAAGAACGCGGCCAGTTCTGGGCATCTGGAAATTATGCGGTTGCTGCTGGATTATGGAGCCGACCCCAACTTGCCCGAAGAGAATATCGCGCCAGATGGTCATGCATTATATGCTGCTGTCGTGAATCGCCATCACGATATTGTCAGACTACTGCTCGAACATGGAGCGATAGCAAACGCTGAAGTCGAAAGCTCTGCCGATGCGCTCAGTCGAGCGATCATGAATGATGACCAGGACATGATTGATTTACTGTGCAGTTATGGGGCTTATCGACGAGTTCATTTGTTGGCCTACTACAATGATCTGCGCACCGCCGCAGCAGTATTTGCTGCAAATCCACAATTGGCCGATGATCCCGAGGCACTTGCCAATGCGGCGGGCGAAGGGCACACTGCGTTCGTGCGGCTGATGCTGAAGTACCAACCCGACTTACCTCGCAGACTCGATTTTCCTGCTTGGTCAGTCGGTGCCAAGACCGAGGCACTCAACGAGCTTCTGTTTCAACATGGAATGGACGCCAGTCATGCAGATTGGTTGGGAATCACTCCCCTACACCAGTTTGCTCGCAAAGGAAATGTCGAATTTGCGAGACTGTTTATTCGTCATGGTGCAAACTTGCATGCTCGCGATGAACATCTATGCTCAACTCCCTTGGGTTGGGCAGCCAAATTCGGCCAGTTCGCCATGGTGCAGCTGCTTGTGGAATGTGGCGCGATTCTCCATCATCCCGCAGATCCTCCGTGGGCTACGCCGCTGGCTTGGGCCGAACGTCGCGGTCATCCCGAGATTGCTCAGTGGCTGCGTCAACACTGAATGGTTATCTGACCAGCGCATGTTGATGCGGCCATCGTGCGAGCTTGGAACTGGGTAACTCAACCAAGCTATTGAGCGTCAGCGGCTTCAAGCAACTTCGTGACCGGACGGTAGGCATATTCATTCATCAAGGCGATAACGCCTCGATCACTGTTGTTCCGAGCCACCGCAGCCATGGCGTTGCAAGCACCAGTAATGGAATCAAGGGCCTTTTCCAGTTCCGCAATCGCTTCTTCCTGTTTGTTTGCTCGTTGAGCAATTCCTGCTTTTCTTACCGCTTCGAGTGCATTGAGGTACTCGAATCCAAATTCAAATCGTCTGGCAAAATATAAGGTGTACTGCCTGCCTCCTTCGCGAGCACGCGTATTGGCTCGATACATCTCGTTCATCGCGTTCAGATAATGATCGCGAACTGTCAGCCACCACGCAGGAACTGGTTCATCGGCTGCGAATACCTTTGTCCACTTGTCGATCGACTGAACACCCAAATTGGGATCGTGCTGAACAATCAATTCGGTGGCTTGCGCGCACAAGCTGAGCGCTTTAGAGACTCGACTATCAACCCCTTCACCACATACTGGGTCGAGCAAGTCTTTGTGAAACTGTTCAGGCGTCAAGGCGCTGTTGAACCCTTTTCTCCCCAAGAAAATAGCTTCCGGGGCGGCGTCATTCGGGTTGATGCAGTACTGAAATTGCTCAGCACCAGTTGCTTGCAAAGCAAAATCAATCCTAGATGTCGGTAGTAAACTGGGGACGGGCATCGGCGATGCAACCGGCACTGTGGCAGACTGCGGAGCCGAACCACCGATTCCTTCAGTGGACATGCCAAGTCGTTTCGCTTCGACCACGACTTTGCCCACCAGCGACTCTGCAGCCGCGCGGCGCTGGTTGGAATCGGCGGCATTCAACAAATCTGGATTGCCGAATAATTTCGCTCCAGAGAATACGGTTCGACCTTGAGTATCTCCACTGACGACAATCGCTTGTTCCTCCAGCACATATCTTGTTAGGTCGCCGTCTTGAGCGTGAATGCCGTTGAATTTGAGCTTGGCAAGTTGACCGAGAATTTTCTTATGCTCGTCAAATCCCCACGAAGTTGATCCGGCAAGAGTTGGTGAGAAAGGGACCCAGATACGTTGCGGGTAATGAGGTCGAATCACTAGGTCGAACCCTTGCACCCTGAATTCCGACGGATTGGCTGGGTAAAGATCTCCAAACAAGAAATAACGCACGCCAAATTGCCATCCCAATTCGTAAGCGGCCCACATCGTTGCCGCCGGGCTACCTCCAGTAACGACCAACACAGGACGGTTTCCAATTTTTGCGGACTTGAGGGCGTGATCCTGCGGCGCCAACTTAGGTAGCTCAAGCTGCAGTTTGACGAACTCACGCAGGCGCGACTGCTCGGCGATGATTACTTGGGCAGTGTCGTCAATTGCGGCCACTGTGGTGATAGCCGCGTTGGCACCAAATAGCTTTCCAAGCTGCCCCGACAATTCTTGCGCGGCAAAACGCTCCAGATCTGTTGGTTTGGAGCCAGTTACAATCTGCAAATGCAAGCCGGTACTGGTAGTCTGACCATATACGAAAACGTACTGTCCCAACCAAGCTAGGCCGATTATAAACAGCGACAGTCGCCGATTATGAAAAACAAGGGATTCGCGCATGGCAATTCCTCAGCAACCAACGAGTAAGTGAGTTGTGTTAATCTCAATGCTGAAATGCAAAGCGAAGCGGTATAAAGTTATTTCTTGGATTCCGCTATACAGTACAAGTGATTACGAGTGCGCACGAAGATCCTCCCATCAGCGATTGCTGGGGTGGCGATCGTCGATTCACCCATATCGTTCTTAGCCAAAATTTCAAGCTTGGGGCCAGGTTTCAAAACGACGATAAAGCCGTTTTCTCCAGTCACAAATATCTTGCCATCGGCAGCGATAGGCGAAGCATAGTAATCGCCAATGTTCTTGATTCTGGCAAGCTCCCAATGGGTTTTTCCGGAAACCGCATCAAAGGAACTGGAGATGCCCCCTTTTTTTACAACAAATAACTGATCACCAAATACTAATGGCGAACAGAGGTTGGAGGGTGCACGGTTTTTTAGATTCCAAACCAAATGAGTCTTCGACACATCACCGGTTCCACCTCCGCGAACAGCTTGAATGGTCGTGCCGCCACCGACAAGATTATCCGGCGACTGAAATCCAGTATCGAGTTCGGCATCTGCGAGGTACTGATCCTTGTTCTTGTCCGAAACTTCAAACCTGGGAATAAATTCTTTAGGAACTTCTGCTTTAGCCAATTTGCCGTCCTGATTGGTATCTAGCCACTCCAAAAGCGCAAATTTTAAGGTGCGAGATTCGTCACCGTAACTCTGTACCGAAATGTAAATCAGATCGTCCTTGACGACTGGCGAAGTCATGACCGTACGTGGCAGTGTGTTGCATGTCCATCGTTCTTGTCCCGTCACCGGGTCATAGCCTTTCAGTTTTCCTGAACCTGCTATAACGATATCCGCCCGATTGCCGACTTGCGAAACAACAGGCACCGCGTAACCGGCCAACATTTCCATGCGCGATGCTTGCCATTTCGGGTTTCCGGTCTTGGCATCGATTGCGAATAACGTCGGAGCCAAATCGTCGTCCTGGGAGAAATAGACGGTTTCCTGGAAAACAATTGGCGACATCGCCGCACCCCAGTCCATCAAATAAGCTGGTTTGGGCAGCGGATATTTCCATACTTCTTGACCATTGGCACAGTCTAGGGCCACCAATCCCAGAGTACTGAAATGTAGATAGACTCTTTGACCATCTGTACAAGGAGTTGACGAAGCGTGGCTGTTCGGAGGAGTAATGCGAGGCAATTTTCCCGTCGCCAAATCCTTACGCCAGATCTCCTTTCCTGACGCTGCGTCAAAGCAGAATACACTCAGTTGCTCGTCACCTGTCATAGCCGTCGAATAACAGCGGCCTCCAGCAACGATGGGAGATCCAATCCCATCACCTATCTTGGCTGACCATGCTACGTTCTTTTCAAATGAAAACTCGGTAGGCAGGGAACGACTTGTCTCAGATACCCCGCTTGCGTTCAACCCACGAAATTGAGGCCAATCCTCGGCTCGACAATCCGAAAACGTCGTGACTCTAAGCATCAACGCAGCATAAAACAACAACGCTGAGCCAAACGCAGCTCGGCCGGTCCATGTGCCGCAATTCCATGAACGCATCTGAAATTCTCCAGTTTCTAATTGCCAATTGAGTGGTGCATGAACCAACTCATTATGTAGTTTTAGGAAGAATATAGAACAACGGTCCTGCGGCAAGCAATCACCTGTATCGTTCCAAAGCTAGTATTTTTTTGACTTGTATCAAAAAACTCCGGCTTCGTTCTCACTTTCGAAGCTTTGGCTGATACAAGAGTTGAGCTTGATCGACTCAGCCATACATTCGCTGTCCAGCTAGGCAGGTAAAATTCTGATTTTGCAGTGTGGAGATGAGGTTGCGCAGCATTTGTTCATGTGTGATAGCTGCGCGGATCGTCCCGTTAGGGAATCTATGTGGTTGAGAAGACGAACATCATTTCCGTTACTGGACGAAAGCGCATCCTACAGGATTGCGTCGGCTCCACACTTTCACTCAAGTTCCTAACGGAACGATTCTCGCGGAACAAAAACGGCGCATCAAAATTCAGGTCAGTACCGAATTTTTAACAACCCTGCAGGTTGACATCAGGGCTTGTTTCGGATCATCGTGTTTTTCGTTGGCATCGCATGCGCTCACTACGCTTTCATCTTTGGTTCGACTATGCAAAGAGTTGCGGCGACACCTGCGGCGTTGGGATATACTCCTTTAGACATCGGAAAAGTGTTGGACCATTAGCTATAGACGCAGGAAAATGTCCGAGCGAGGCGCTAGCCAAAAAGCGGACGCATCCAGGGATGAAGCGATTCTCAAAATCAATCCTGCTGCTTGTTGCCCTCACCGGCGTTGCACTTTCTGTGGACTATTGGAATGTTACGCGAAAAGAAAAACTGCTTTCCAACGCGGTGTTGCTAATCGGAGGGCGCAAAGGCTCAATTCCTTTGTGGCCACTTGGCACTGAATACCGCATTACTTTGACCGCTGTTCCAACTGCCACACAATTAGAGCAATTGAAGATTGCTAACACGCTGCGCGGTTGGGTCGGGATTGCGTTCGAGGGTTGTGAGCTTACTTGGGAAGATGCGGATCGCCTACGAAGTAATCTGCAGCAGTGTCATCTTTTTGTCATACAGGATGGCCAAATGAGTCGGTTGGACGACACGGACAATTTGCGGACGAACCGTTAAAACGGGATGTCTTGTAATCTTTACCATTGCATGCTCCCGACATTTTGTCCCTATCGGGACGATTCACGCGGAATAAAAACTGCGCATCAAAACTCGCGTCAATATCAGACTTTTAACAACCCACGCCAAGGCGCCAAGCCGCAAAATACTTGCTCCATCTTTGCGCCTTTGAGTCTTTGCGTGAAAACCCTCTTCGGCTGCTTCATTCGGCTCTCGTCGTCCGTCACAAATCCATCCCTTGTCCATCACCTTCCCAAGCATCAGCT
>CAZVBC010000433.1:0-5615 GCA_964625155.1 uncultured Pirellulaceae bacterium | reverse complement strand
CGCTTGCGCCATGTCGACATCCGCTACCTGCGGTTCGAGCTGAGGGCACCAACCGCCGAGTGCTAGCAATGCCTTACGTCGATAAAAGCCACAGGCCAGCAATGGTCCCAGACCTTCGCTGGATCGTGTTGCTGAGGACTTTCGAGCGGGATTGAGTTGTTTTCTCATGCTCGAATTTAAGTTAATACCAGCAATCCTTCGAGCTTGTTGCCCTGGACCCAGTATGTGGGGAACTACGGAACCAATCTGTTGGTTGTCGAAGCATGCAAGCGGCGTCTCGGCCCAACCTTTGGTAACAAGGACTCCGTCCATGATCACGTTGACCACAGGTGCACAGCTCGCAAAAGTGGCTTCGTTGATCAGGTGCAGCAGGTTGCTGTGCGGCTCGGCTTGCACAAACACAACTTCGCTGGACAAGTCGTAAGGGTCGCGATATGACCCATTGTGAGCAACCAAGATTTCACAATTCTTAGGACGATTCTCAAGAACTGAAACCAGGGTCTCTTCCATCCGCAAGCTATTGTCGCGATGTGGAATAATGATCGACAGACGAGGCACCGGACACCCCTCCGCGGTTTAAATCGATAGGCTCAATCCAGTTCAGCCGTTTCAATCCAGTTGAAAAAACCGAGCTGCGAATGAGTTCTATCGTTTGGCTTTGAGTCCAATCCGTTGAAAACCACCGACGATCATGCCAAACGTGATTGGATAGTTCATCTTTCGGATCGGAATTGCGCCCGAATTGATAGATTCGCGAGCATTTCACGGAGGCTTTCTACGAGCCCTTTGAGTTTTAGGTGAGCTGTAATGATTGCAATACCTGGGAAGTGACGCGTCTGGCTGCCCAAAAAAGACAGAGCCAAACGTTAACTCATTTCAGAATTGAAGCTCGCCGAGCTGCCGAGCCTCCCCTACCTCGATCGGTTTCTAGACTGAAGTCTATTGTTTATTGATGTCGGCCAGATAGATCGCCGTAATCTGCTTACCTGTAGCGCTGTGTTCGTGGCTCGAATACCAAGAAACGACTCCGGAACGTTCACTGGTGGAGACAAAACCTGGGTAGGAGTTATCGCCCCCTGAGGGAAGACGCGCGAACTCGACCAACGCATCTCCTGCTAGCCAACACAACGAAGTATACGGATCGTCGCGATTTATCATGTTGCGTCCACCGACGAGAATTTCATTCCCCCACGTCGCTACCAATGGCCCTCCGATGTACCTGTCCAATCGCGTTCGATGCCATAAATCGTACGGAGGCCGTGACCGGCATACTTCCGCTGGACCAGAATCACGGCGAGCTACGGCCAGCACTTCACCACTGAATTTGAAAAGAAATGCGGTTTCGTTACCCACTGTCTCTTGAAACAGGGAACGTTTCCGCCAGACCAGTCCATCGTCACTTTCCAACATCACGGATTCAAAAAATGATCGATCGTTATTCTTGCCGACCGAAAACTCGCGAATTCTCCGACCACATAGGTAGGCTTTCTCTCCAAACGCTGCCGCGCGCCAAACATAGTGACCAAACGTTCCTTCCAACATGCTCGGACCAGACCAGTCAGTGCCGTTAGACGAACTGACGCCATAGCCTAGATGTAAATTCATTTCCGTCTTGGGTGTCACTTGATCTCCACAATACCAAGTTCCGGAGTAGACAAACAGTTTGCCCTTAAAGACCAAAAAATGAGGATCGCGCACATCGCGCTGGGGCACGCGAAATTGAAACGCCTCAGTCCAATCCCGTAGGTCGTTGCTTTTCAAAACGATGATAGCTGATGACGAGTGCAGCCCATGACCATCCGGACAAGATCGGAACGTCAAATAGTACTGACCTTTGAAATTGCAAAGGTCCGTAAATGCACAATGCTCACCATTATGGAAGACCCGCCGAACATTGGAGACCTCGACTTTGGGCAAATCCTGGGCGTCACATCGGATCGCGATCTCGCACATGACGATCGATAATAGGCAGGCCATAACTAGATTGCTGGACATGGCGTTTTCCAATCGCATTCGTAACTCGTCAATACATAAAGGGATTTTCGTGCAATACGAATCTGTACCCCAGTTATATCCAAAAATGGACTAACGATTCTACCAACAGATCGCAAGGTCTACACGGACCCCGCAAGTTCTATTCAAAGCAAGCGCCTCATTCAGGAATCCGGTTAGGAACCTTCGGCTCTATCCTGGCAATCATGGGCCCCCAGGAGTGATCCGTGTACGGGAAAATCGCCGAAAAAATTGACAGAATTGCTCTTTCCAATACTACCCGCACAATTGTGCCGGCACATTTGTCGCAAGCGGCACTGCGGGCGAATGAAACTAGATCGCACTGCAGAAACTTTGGAGTTAATTGTCCCCAGTAAAGTAGGTTTTCATTGCCAGGTAAATAGTTAGACAGCGCCGATTTCGATCAGCCGGAACGCATTAGCGCGCAGTCTAAGCCTCGAAATCAAGGGATCCGGGTACTAATGCACTCCGGCTAATTGGCCCGCCAAAGAAGTATTTCATTTATCGAGAGTGGCACCGTTCAAATAGACAGAACGATTTGATTTCCAAGTTCATTTGTGGAGGTTCAACAACACATGCAAGGTAGAATTGCAGCTTTTCTAGATTCGTCATTGCCCGACGACAAGGTAACGGTAAGCAAGGTATTTGGTCCAAATTTCCAGACCCTGGACAGTTGGAAGGCATTTATAAAGGGCAATCTTAAAGGCTCAGTGCGCAATCTTCTTTCAGGATCCACAGACCTCTGGACGATCAAGACCTTTCATGCATTGTATATTAGTTGCTGGGTACACCATCCAGTCGAGAAAGGGAGTTTCATGATCGAACTTCCTTACGCAAATGCTGCCGCTGTGCGCGCGGCTGTGGAGAAAAAGTGCCATAAGAGAATTGGTAGTTCCCATTTGAGCAAAGTGGGCTATTCAGCTCGCGATGAGTGGAATTTTCTCAATGGCTACCATGAGTTGTTAGTCCAATTTGAAGAAACAGCGGGGCGGTATTTCTTGTTCTTAAAGGCTGAAGGTCACACGACGCGGCCTGATGGATTTATTCCGCATATCGTGAGCTGGGTTCACAAGAAATGGTACGGCGAAGGAAAGATGGTATCTCCCGACCTACATGATCTCGCCATGAAGAGCCCGGATTTGGTATCACGTCGCGCTGCCGAGAATTATGCCAAAGGATACAAGGAGCTATTGAAAGATGTGCTCGGTTTTTCGGGCAAGAAAGTTCTAGTCCATGAAATGCTGGAAAAGCTCTACAGCGTGACGGGTTTCTCCATTAGAACAAAAGTCTCCATCACCTCCACAAGTCTCGAATGGGGAGAGTCGATCGAGCAATTCTGTGAAGCTGCGTCCTGTCCAGGGCCTTACAGAATGGGCGGTAAAATTACGGACGATATGCTCAAGGACCTTCGAGCAATTGCGAAAACCTTGAAATCGGACCCTGCTGGCGAACTCACCAATCGAGTGTTCGAAGAAGTTCGTATGACGCCAAGCGACTTGGATTCGTCTATCGATAGCTTCTGCACGTACAAGCCTTCTGCAGAATTGTATTAGTAGGCGACCGCCAAAGGCCGTTCAGTGGATCGACAAGCTGTTGTTCAATTAAACTAAACGGCTTGCAACAATCTTTGAAGAGACGTGGTCTGAAGATTCACCATCTTCATTACAAGATCACGTCAGGAATGGTTTTCGTCCGCGATCGCATGTGATCGATTGCGGAGCGACTCACTGGCCCGAGTTATCGCGGAGCAATCGCTGGAAGACCTCCCACTGTGAACGGATCGCTTCGGGTGGTGCTATACGCGTGCGACTTTCTTGCATCTGATGCAGCGAATCGTTTTGACTGAGAGCGCGAGTCGGATTTGACGAGCGGACCTGTAGTCCCAAGTCGCGCAAGGCTTCATGCCATTTCTTCTGGTCCGCAGGGTCTTTCGAATTTGCTAAATCTCTCGCTCCTTCCCATCGTTTCACGAAATCCGCTAGATCTTTATCTGTCCAGTCGAGATGACGCAGCAGTTCTGGATCGGGCTGGTCCTTTTGTCGAGCTAGATAATCGAGCGCCATTTGGGTCGTCTCGCTACTAAACTCAGCATTTGCTGGTTGTGCAGTCCCCTTAGTATCTGAATTTTTTTGGTTTGCCGAACTTGCCGAACCACCTGGAGACGCGTTACCAGTGCCCGGTTGCCCACCTGAGCTTGGTCCAGTTGACGACGAATCGCCAGCCTGTGAACCAGCTTGACCACTACTGGATTGACTACTCTGCTGGCTTCCGGATTGCGATTGAGAGCTGTCACCAGTTTGACCTGACTGTGATTGACTCGACTGGGATTGACTCGACTGGGATTGACCTGACTGGGATTGACTCGACTGGGATTGACTGTTGGAGTTTTTGGAGGACTGATTCGCGCTAGATTGTTTTTCGCCACTGGCGGTTTTGGTTGAGGCTGGATTACTGGACTTCTGTGAGGATGACTGGGAACTTTTTTTATTGGAAGTATTCGATCCGTTGGCAGAGGAGTTTTTTGATTGAGACTTTTCGTCGGCCGCTGTCGCACCGCCTTGCTTGGGCGAGTTACGCGGATCGTTTTGAGGCCGATTGCTTGGCGCATTGCTGGATCGGTTGTTTTCGGAATTCGACTTGGACGACTCCTCGGCGGAGTTTGGCGCAGATTTGGATTGGCTACTGTCCGATGTTGAACTTTTTGATGGCTGGCTATTTGAGGATTGCGATTTGGCCGCGCCAGTATTGGATTCCGAATTGGGTTCTGACGACGGTTGCTGCTTTGTATCGCTAGCTTGTGTACCGGACTTGCCACTATTGGAGTTTTCACCAGCAGCGTCGCTGGCAGGTTGATTGCGACCAGATTGTTGATTGCTGGGTTGCTGATTCGCTGATGAAGATGCCTTGGAGTTGGAAGAATTTTGTTGGCCACTAGCAGATTTGGCTGACGAACCAGATGATGATTTTGATGGATCTTGCGATTGAGGGCTGGGCGAATTCTGTTGTCCCGATGCTTGCTGGTTGCCCGTTGAGGAAGAACTCTTTTGTTTATCAAGCGATTTGCCATCGCTTGGCTGAGGATTGGGCTGACCTGCCTTGCCGGAATCCGACGAATTAGGATTCGTGGATGGCTGTTGTTGATTGGTCTTCGCGGAATCAGTAGATGTACTTCGGGAGCTGTTCGCCTTCGCTGCTGTGGAGGGATCTTGCTTTTGGGCAGGGCTTTGTGTTGAGTTGGATGCCGACGACTGATTCTCAGATGATTTCTCGTGCTGCGAGTTTTCAGATGGCTCCCCTTCGTTCCCTTTATTCTGCTGAGATGCAGATGCAGTAGATTTGTTTTCCGGGTTGTCTGTGGGGGATGAAGGTTGCCGATCCGAGGATGCGTCCGGCTGCTGCCTTTGTCGCATGAATTGTTCTACGCGTCGAATCGCCTCGCCATCGTTTGCTGGTTTCTGCGCCGAACTTTCGCTTGAATTCCCATCGGCGTGCGAATTCTGATTGGTCGCGCGCGCCGACCTGCCGGTTGTCCCTGATTGAGCGTCGGTCGCGTCATTGGACTGGTTGGTCTGATCATCGGACTGGCTCTCGCCGGTCGCATT
>CAZVBC010000432.1:0-5621 GCA_964625155.1 uncultured Pirellulaceae bacterium | reverse complement strand
ATAATTGCATCAGATAGAAACCGAACGCTCACGCGGTTGAACAACTTTAGTTCAACAGCGTAGACGCTACGTCGCAAGCTCAGTTAAAGACAGAAAACCCAACTCGCCACCCGCTGGCGAGTATTTATATTCAAGCGAGTTCAGCGTTAAATTCAAACAACTTCATTGCCAAGGAACAGACACTTACCGCTGTAAGTCAACCACGCCGCTAAGGTCCGCTTGAAACACTAGCAGGATCAGCCGTCACACGCATCGAATATCTAACGTAGCCAAGAAACTCAATGCCCAAAACTCACGCTGCGCCTGAACCTTTCACTACGCCTGCGGCTTAATTGAACCTTTGCTTAGCTTAGATATCTGGCTAGATTCCTCTGCTTCCACCACCTTCCCGTTAGAAGCCTCTGCCACTCCAAGCTCGCCCTTTTCGTTTACCGCAGAATCTAATCCTTTAAATGTTCTGTCGGTTTCTTGTCTGGCCGGTTGTTGCCATTAGACCAAAAATTCTCAAGGAAGTACAATAAAATCAGATTTTCGCCATATCTTGCCCCGGGATGAAGCAAGCCATGAACGTCAAAGTGCCTGCCGATTTTGAGAATTTTGTACAGAGCTTATTAGATTCCCGCCGGTATCTCAGCGAAGAGGAAGTGATTTCTGAGGGATTGCATTTACTTAAGTCGCGTGAAGTGTTGCGAGCTGAGGTGCAGAATGGGTTCGAGCAGCTTGATGCAGGCTTGGGAGTGCAAGGAGATGTCGCGATTAACGGAATTAGAAGGCGTCTGTCGACGAAGCGTTCGGGCGAGCATCACGAATGATTATCATCTCGCCGCTAGCCGTTGATGATATTGAAGGAATTTCATCAGATATCGCGAGTTCCAATCATGACGCAGCAATACAATGGTTGGATCGATTGGAAGAGATTTTGCAACTCTTTCACGAGCATCCCGAAGTGGGAGAATTGCGTGAAGGGTTTGGCGTACCAGGCTGCAGATCATTTTCATACGGAATGTATGTAATATTCTTTCGCCGCAGAGGCGACGACGTTGAGATCGCCAGAGTTGTCCACGGCAGACGAGACTTGAGTAACCTTTGATACTGGCGTTAGCCTCCGGTTTGGGATATTTGATGAACTTGGCTCGTGCACAAGGTTATCTAGTAGTTACAGTTGCTTCAAAGTTGATACTTTCGAAAGTATGATAGGAAGCATGAGTTCAGCAATTCCGTTTAGACATCCTCGGCGTCGATGGCTAAGCAAGAGTGTCGTACACCGACACTCATTGTGCGTTGAACGATTGGAATCGCGGCTAGCTATGTCTGTCGAGTATCAGAATGCGTTCAATCCGTTGGACGTAAATGATGACGGCTTCATCACACCTCTTGATGTTCTAGCAATTGTTAATGAGCTTAATACACGAGGTTCTCGCGAACTTGCGATTATCCCACCTTTGCTACAGAAGTGGGTTGACGTATCTGGCGATGCATTTGTCAGTCCACAGGACGCATTGATCGTCATCAACCATCTCAACCAGACAACCCAGCTTGGCATAGCGCGCCCTGTAATCGCCGTGGGGCTGGCCCCGGAAGCGGACCCAGATGGAAATGGTGTGGTGCTTCGATCGCAAGTAGTTTTTGTCGGCCAAACGGGCCCTCAAGCCAAGATACGAATTACTGGCGGATTGCAAGCCGCGACGATGGTCGCGAACGCTGAAGGGCGATTTCATTTACCAGTGGAATTGTCGCCCGGAATCAATTCCTTACATATCCAGGTGATCGACGTAACTGGGCAAGCATCGGCCACCGATAGGGTAGTTCGCGTTGGCGATGTTGTGCATAATTGGAATGCATCTTTGCTGAATGTCATCCGCGATTGGACAACTGTCTCCAACGATCCCTATCAAAATCGCATCGTTCCAGAACGTCCGCCTGTGGCTGCACGCAATCTGGCTATGATGCACATAGCAATGTTTGATGCAGTAAACTCGATCGAACGGCACTTTGAACCGTATCGATTTCTGATCGAACCCTCTAGCAGCGCTTCGACAATTGCTGCAGCAGCAACAGCCGCGCATCGCGTAGCGTCGAGTTTGTACAGCGCGCCAGACGAACTGGCGATCTTTCATGCCAGCTTGATGGAATCACTGGCCTTTGTACCTGAGGGCCCTAGCAAACAAGCTGGAATAGAATTGGGTGTGAAAGTCTCTGACGCTGTCTTAGAGTGGCGTCGAGACGACGGTGCCAAGATTCAGGTTGCATATGCGTCCAAGGGATCATTGGGAGCATGGGACCGTACTCATCCCGATTTTCTTCCGCCGCTTTTGCCTCAATGGCCGCTTGTCCTTCCGTTTGCAATGAACGATGGAAAGCAATTCCGGCCCCCTGCGCCGCCAAGTTTGAATAGTCTTCAATACGCTGTGGCCGTCGATGAAGTCATGCGATTGGGCTCGTTGAACAGTGCCGAGCGCACTGCTGAGCAGACCGAAATCGCATTGTTTTGGGCTGACGGTGGAGGCACCTTTACTCCACCTGGACATTGGAACCGAATTGCCAGTGATGCATCTTTGCAGCAGGATAGAGCTTTAGGACGAACAACCTCGGTCGCTCAAAATTCACGATTATTTGCGTTGTTGAATATCGCACTAGCCGACGCGGGTATTTCCGCTTGGGATGCCAAATACGCGTATGATCTTTGGCGTCCCATCGATGCCATCCGCAAAGCAGCCGATGATAGTAACCCAATGACCAGTGCAGACCTAAACTGGACGCCGCTGCTCAAGACACCACCATTCCCAGCTTACACCTCCGGACACAGCACATTCAGCGGCGCAGCAGACGCCGTGTTGTCGAATTTATTTGGCGACAGCTTTCGCTTTGCTACCTCCTCGGACGCTCACGATAGTTTCAGCCAACGTCCATTAGCTGATTCGCAAATCATCCATCGCAGTTACGAAAGTTTCTCTGCAGCCGCCGACGAAGCTGGACGCAGTCGCATTTTTGGAGGTATCCATTTTGAGTTTGACAATCAAGCTGGGCTCAAGTCCGGAAGATCGATAGGCAATTTGGTGATCTCGCAGCTACTAAAGCCTCGACCGTCCATCAGTAACGAATAACAACGTCGAATTGGACGACGCCACTGTGTGCGAGAAACCTCGCATCAATACCTTACGTCAATACCAGACTTTTACCAGCTCAGACCTATGCCACTTTGAATCACCTAAGCCGTTTTATCGTTAGCCGTAATTGTTTTGCCGTCAGCCGAAAGCGTACTTCTGTAATCTCTACTGCAACTGCAATCTACTTACCTCCGAATACGCCTGCTGTGGCAAACTGTTAAACGATTCGGAGGACAAGCAATGATTCATGGATACTACCCGTCATCTTGCGGCACTATGGCTTCTGGTTACTCTATCGACATCTTGTCCCTATACTATGGAGAAACTGGGTGCAATAATCTACAGATACCAGCAAGAACGTTGCGAGTGATTACTGAAGAAGTTCAAGCGAAGGAACATCACGCAGGCAACGAGACTGCAAGGGAAATTCAATACCAGAGGTTGTCTGAATGCAAAGTGGAATCGGGCGTCGAGATTCTTGTTCCGGATTTTCTCAGGCAATTATCCAAGAATTGTTGCGGTCGAGCGCTGTGGGTTTGGGAGTGTGTTTGTTCATTTGCACATTTGCCGTCGGCCAAGATCAAGGAATCAATCCCGATCAGCTCGCGTTTTTCGAGAAGCGAATTCGACCCGTACTGGTTGAGCATTGTTATCCGTGCCATAGCTCAAGTGCCAAGATCATCCAGGGTGGATTGCGACTCGACCATCGTGCCGGGCTGGCAAAGGGTGGCGACAGTGGCCCAGCGATCGTTCCGGGAACTCCGGATGAAAGCCTGATCCTTCATGCGCTGCGATACGCATCGCTCGAAATGCCTCCCAAGGGAAAGTTGTCCGAAGCGATTATCGCCGATTTCGCTACTTGGATCGCGATGGGAGCACCTGATCCCAGGCTGGCTAACGAACCATCGACAAAATCTTCGGTAGATCGCGACGAGGGAAAGTCGATTTGGGCGTTTCAACCGGTTACCGATCCGTCCCCTCCGGTGGTGAAAGACCCTGCTTGGCCACAGGACCCGATCGACTACTTTGTACTTGCAAAACTGGAAAAAGCGGAGCTCAGGCCGGTCGCTGACGCCGATCGTTACACGTGGTTGAGACGCGTCAGCCTTGACTTAACCGGCCTTCCGCCAAAACCCGAGGAAATAGACGCCTTCATCCGAGACAATTCTCCGCACGCGTGTGCGAGTGTTGTCGATCGACTGCTTGATTCGCGGGCCTATGGCGAACGCTGGGCGCGGCATTGGTTGGACCTTACCGGTTACGCCGACATGATCGGGACTTCAAACAACGTCTTTGCCGAACACGCATGGCGCTACCGTGACTATTTGATCGAATCTTTTAACAAAGACAAACCGATCGATCGTTTCATTTGTGAACAGATTGCCGGTGACCTGCTCCCCGCATCATCAGCACCGGAACGCGCAGAGAACATCACCGCGACGGGGTTCTTGATGGTCGGTGATGTCGAGATCGTGGAACCTGATAAGGCAAAGATGGAAGCCGATCACATCGATACTCAGGTATCGAAAATCGGCACAGTATTTATGGGCATGACCTATGGTTGTGCTCGCTGCCATGATCACAAGTTCGATCCGATCGGACTTGAGGACTACTACGCTATTGCAGGAATGCTTCGCAGTTCCCCTTCGACTCACAAGATTCCGTTCGGAGTTTGGAGCATGCTCAACTCGACCGAGCTTCCTGAATTGCCAGAACAATTGGCAGTGCGAAGGGAGCTCGAGGCAGAGCATGCGGCGAAAATCACACTCTTAAAAGCGGAACAAGCCAAACTGCACGATGAAAAGAAAGTGCTTGAGGATCAGCTTGCGAAATCGACCAAAGATATTGCATGCGATCGTCTGTCTCCAGCGTCCGGTGAACTTGCAAAGCGGCGCGACGAGCTGACGGACAGACTAAAAAAGCTTGCAGCGGAAATTCAGCACGCTGAATTCTTTCTTTCCAAAGCTCCCAAAGCCTTTGCGATGCGCGACGGCGCGAACCCTGCGGACATGCCCATTTACATTCGAGGCAATCCATATGCGCCTGGCAAGATCGTGCCTCGAGGAGCCTTGCGGGTTGCGTCTTGGAAAGAATTTCCTGAGATTCCGCGAGAACAAAGTGGCCGATTACAGTTAGCAGACTGGTTGGTTGACGTCCAGAATCCCTTGACTGCTCGGGTGATGGTCAATCGTATCTGGCAAAAACTGTTTGGTGAAGGGTTGGTTCGAACCGTCGATTACTTCGGTGCTCGCGGCGAAAAATCGACTCATCCCGAACTGCTCGATTACTTGGCCAAACGGTTGATCCGAAGTGGTTGGTCGCAAAAGAAATTAATCCGCGCGCTGGTGCTCAGTCGTACATATCGCTTGGCAAGTACCAACGACGAAAATGCCTTGCGGATTGATCCGGATAATCGACCATTGTGGCGCATGCATCGGAGAAGATTAGATGCCGAGGCGATTCGCGATTCAGTCCTCGCAGTCAGTGGTGAGCTCAGAGAAAGCCGGGGTGGAC
>CAZVBC010000431.1:0-5637 GCA_964625155.1 uncultured Pirellulaceae bacterium | reverse complement strand
CCGAAAAGGCTCGATCCAAGACAGGGCACAGCGAATTATTCAGTGTCGAATAATGTTCTCGATGCGTATCAAACGCCTGACTGCCAGCCCACACCGTTACCAGCCGAACACCGGCTTCGATCAACCGCCGCGCGAGCAGCAGGGAACTCCCCAGATGCGCCAGGCGACCACCCTTGCCGATAAATACCTGGTCGGCACCGTAACGGCGGAGCACTCGTTCAGGTTCCTCAGAGATTTCAAACGCTCGACGAGCTTTTTCCGAAGTGACCAGCGAGAATGCTCGCTCGTAGTGTTCTTGCAGACGTCCGGAATCGACAAAACCAACCACGGGATCAGTCAACCTAGCTCGCTCCAACAGCGATTTGCGATCGTCCAGTCGCTGGCGAGTTAGATCGGCCAACGGTGAAAGGCCTGGAATCTTAAAGTCTCGAGCGCTGGGATCGCCAGTGATCAGTGGATCAAAACCTTCACCCAGGAATCCCGATAACTGGGCCGGGATGAAACTCCCGCAGTTAATCATGCGCTTGGGAATGTGCACAAAGTCCGGCAACGGCTGGCCGCTGGGACGGAGTTTTGCGATCACCGAACCGATGGGCGGTGCGTCTTCGCGCGATGGCGCGCGAATCAATTGCGAGCCGCGCATCGGATAATGTCCGGTCAGCCCATAATACGAACTGGCATTGTGATCGACGATAGAATGCGTCACAGAACGCACCACGGTCAGGTGCTTGGCAATCGGTACCCACATCGGTAGTTTCTCACAGACGTGCCAGCCAGGAAGCGAAGTTGTGATCGGCCGGTACTCGCCTCTGATATGAGATGGGGCGTCCGGCTTGAGATCCCATAGATCAATGTGTGATGCACCACCTTCCATGAAGAACAAGATACATGACTTCGCAGGCGCGGACCTTCTCCCACCGCTGGCTGCCGGTAAGCCGTTGGCGGCCAGGACCGAAGGCAACGTCAGTCCGACCGAAGCCAAAGCGCCAACCGTTAGTGCCCGCCGTCGATCTTGCATGATTTACCAGCTCGCTATTGCACCACTTCAATTGCAAATTCGTTTGATTCCTTCGCCTCGACTTTGTACGAAGAGTTCATGGCGAGAATAGGCTTGATTTGCATTTGCCCGTCCGGTGCGACGTTCTTGGCTGGATCTTCCACCATAACTGTATATTCACCTTCTGGGGCGCCATCCTTCGATTGCCCAAACATCTTGGTGGAAACTGTAAACGAACCGTCAGCTCCAATCTCCCCAATCGCAATTATTTCTGGCTCCGCTTTGTGTAAGAATGTAATTGTACCAGCCTTAAAGCTCTTGCCTCCCTTCCACATAACTTTGCCAGAAACGGGGTAGCACTTGGGGATCTTCGGACCACAGCCGACAACTATCGACAAACTTACTGCACACAGGATCATCCATAAGTTGAGAGTTCGCTGACGACGTGCTGAACATAAAATATTCATAGTTGCCCTTTGACCTCGGTAAATATTCAATGCGCGTGTGAGGTGGGAAATCCCGACCACTGACCAAAGCTTGTTAATCGTCCCACGATTCTCGAAGTGCGCCGAAAACACGAAAGGTTGATGCCAATTGCGATTGCGGTCAGTTGACCAGCGCACGTGGCGACAAAACTGCGAAACTTGCGTGAGCCTAAGTATTCGTACAGACCAATTGGCTGGCGCTGGGAACAACGATTGGTGTTTTCAATATCAGGTTCATTAGTATTGCCCAACCATCGCCGCTCTCTCCCGTACACAATTTTTTTAGCAAGACGCTAGAATTCCACGCTGATAACCTGTCCGTCATCAGGCAGCGCAATATTGGTCAGAGCTAAGATGTCCGTCGTAGTCCCCATCGCTCGAACGCTACCATCACCGAATACAAATTGGCAGACTCCTGGATGGTAACTCCCGAACCGTTCACCCGGTCGAAAGCTGTCTTTCGGTCCATTTGCGAAACCGCGATCGATGAAGGGAGGATTGGAGAATGTGGAACCGGTACCTTGCCGCCCCATCAAGCGAGTAAACCACTGCGGCGAATCGTCATTGAAATAACTGCCATCGCCAGAAGCTGGGCCCGCGACTTGTACAGCCCCCAAGCCTTCTGATCCAGATATCAAATGTTTCTCGCCAACAAGGGCCGTGTTACTCGTGCCATCCGACATCGTGGCGAAATCAGTCACGTAAACGAACTTGGTGATTTTGAAAGTTGGATTCCCCGTCGCCAAATTAAACGTTGACTTGTCACCGGTCCATCTCAACGAACCTTGCAAATGGTATGTACCGCTGTTGCCGCCGCCCACCGCAGCATAATCGCCTAATCCGCCACCAATATTGAATGTCCGATAACCTGGAACAGCGCGATTGTTGTTGTCCTTACTAAGCTGATTTCCTGGGGCTCTGCGGGACGGGCAGAAATAAGTCGGTATCTGGGCTTGGCGAGCAGCCACCTCAGTTGGAGTCGCTCCTAAACGATAATACGCGCTTAAGTTGGTAACATCCCACACGTTGTAGACATTACCTTGTTCCAAGTAGGGCAAGATCTGAACCGTCCAAGGAGTTTCTCCTGAACCTCGCACGTACAAGACTGGCAATTTCCTCCTTGAATCAACATGATTGTGCATCGCCAAACCAATTTGTTTCAAGTTGTTGGAACATTGCATGCGTCTAGCCGCCTCACGAGCCGCTTGAACGGCAGGCAACAGCAATCCAACCAGGACTCCGATTATGGCAATTACTACCAATAACTCAACCAACGTAAACCCCGAACTCTTCGGACTTTTCATGGCACATCCCTCAATTGCGAATCCACTGCTCAAACCGAGAACGCAAAATACAAAACCTAAATTCCCGATCTGGGCAAGATTTCGACAAGTGCCCAAATCGAAAACTATTACCAAGTTTAGATCTTTGGTAATTCGAATTCCTTGCGATGTTCGCGACCGACGTACTTATTGGCCTGTGGATCGTCGAACGTTTCTGACCTGGAATCGAATCGCAGTTTTTTACCAGTTCGCCACGAGATGTTGCCTGCATGACACATCACGGTACTGACGTGGCCAGAGTAGATTTCTTGTGCCAAGGAATCGCGCTGGCGACTGCGAATGGCATCCAAGAAGTTGCGGACGTGCAATTGCTGAACTTTGCCCAAATTGTCGCGACTTTGCTTGACTACTTTGCCAGAGGCGTCATATGCAGTCCACGAATCATTGGTCAGCGAGATCCAACCATTTTCTCCGTAGATGGCCGCCCCCTCAGTGGCTCCATTGAGTTTGGGCCTGGACCAAAGCCGCATTTCATACTGCAGAATTTTATCAGGATACTCGTAGTTGATCAGCATTGTATCCGGCCACTGTTGATCGTCTTTGAAAAAGAACTTGCCGCCAGAACAACTAATTGCATCAGGCATCGTATCCAACCCCATGACGTAACGGCAGTAATCGATGCGATGTACACCATCGTTACCCAAGTCGCCAGTGCCATAATCGAATAACCATCGCCAAGCTCCGCCGACGATTGTTGGATTGTGCGGACGCTCGGGACATGGTCCTTGCCAGATGTTGTAATCGAGGGTCTTGGGAGCAGGCGAATCGGACGCCAAGTGGACCTCGCCATTGCGATCGGTTTCCCACGCCTTGCCGTAGATTACTTTCCCCATGGCTCCACTCTTGACGTATTCCGCAGCTTCACGCAGGAAAGGAGCACTTCGAATCTGTGTTCCCATCTGCACCATGCGTTCATGCTTGCGAGCTGCGGCGACGGCCGTCTTGCCTTCGAGAATGTTGTGGCTAGCAGGCTTCTCGACGTACACGTCCTTACCTGCCAGACAACCGTATATCGTTAACATGGCGTGCCAGTGGTCGGGTGTGGCCACCATGAAGGCATCGATCGATTTGTCGTTCAGCAGCTCCCGAAAGTCGTTCACTAATTTAGGAGCGTAACCCGTTTTTTCCTTTATCTCCGCGCCGCGCTGCTCACGAACGTCTTGCCGCACGTCACAAATGTGAGTTACCTGACAATCGGACTCAGCGGCGAAACTATGCATTACCGAATTGCCTCGCCCGCGAACACCGATACAGGCCACGCTGAGTTTTTCGTTGGCGGCCACTGCCCTTCCTGCGAATCCAGCCGACACTGCGACGCCTGCAATGGCGCTCTGCTGCACGAAATTACGTCGAGAAGTTTGAGGCACGATTTCATCCCTTTCTGCTCGAGAATTCACGAGTTTGCAAGTCGTTATCAAAGATCGATTGCCGAATCTTAATGCTCGCTCGCAGCAGAAGTCAACGATTTTTAAAAAATATTCTTATTAAAGCGTGATGCAGTGACCTGTCCGCTCAGAATCTCGAAGTTCGGATAATCGTAACTACTCAATAACTAAGTGCACGAGCCAAGTTTATCGAATATCGGAAACCGGAGGCTAACGCCTTCCGGCTGATGATATGTGTCTCGCAATGAATAGTGTCCCTTTCCCCATTTCCTGCAACCGCGCTCAACACTTTGCAAATAATGACATAGGCGGTCCTTCGAATAATTGGATGATGAACTAATCAGCCGGAACGCGTTAGCGTCCGGTTTCTATCTGATGCGTTTATCGTAACTACTCAATAACTAGGTGCACGAGAACCAGGTGAACGAGCCAAGCTCATTCTATGATCTTGCAAGACAAATAACTGATGCGCAAATCCGATGCACCTGGTTATTGAGCAGTTACGAATAATCCTACTGCTTTGTCACAGCTTAAAATTGGGGATCGGGAGGGCGAAGCTCGGGCTGAGCCAATTGAGCAGCGGCTCGGCAGGAACCTCGCTCTCCCGTTTCTGCGAACCCAAATTCTTAGCTGTGCCAGAGCTCTCTAGCTTGGCTGTTAAAAATTCGGCATTGGACGTGAGTTTTTGTGCGCGGTTTTTTTCCGCGCGAAGCGTCCCGAGAGGAACAAAAATGCCGGTAGCATGCAACGGTAAAGTTAGGAAACTGGTTGCGAATTGGCGTCTGACGACTTCAAATCAATATTCAACTGGTTTCCACGTTATGTCTCCAAGATCTTGTACAGATGAGTCGAGGATTTGTACAGTCGCTAGATGCCCACGTTTTGTGTCGTTTCGACCACCTGATTGTCTAATCAATTGGTACTTCCTGCCTGGCACAAAACCTCGCAAGGAAAATCGTCCGTCAACGCCGGTAATATGGCTTTGGTGAAGGTCGAATGTGACTCCTTCGCCAACCACCGACAATCCGGATACTATGCCGCCATTTTCGTCAACGACTCGACCAGTTACGGTCGTTGACTTTCCAAGTGTAACAATTGGCGTACCAGTTGCCGTGCCTTCCAGACGAAGATGCCCGACCTTGTCGGATTGTTGATCATAGAAGAAAAGATCGCGCGGATCATCGGCGCTGTAGTCTTTTATCTGGAACTGACCAGTATTACTGGTCTGCCCTCCCAACAGCATAACTGCCAATATAGTGCCATGTGGCATCTTATTGCCATATAGCTATGCAGTCAAATGTCAAATTCTCTGAGCTCTGAGCTGTTCAGAGAGTTTGCTGGAGGGCCGTTTTGGACAGACTATTACTCGACGTCTCCAAGCTGCTGCTTGAGGCGGCGTAGAATGCGGGAGCGGCATTGGCGCACCG
>CAZVBC010000430.1:0-5643 GCA_964625155.1 uncultured Pirellulaceae bacterium | reverse complement strand
CTTGGCGAATGACCCCTAGACCAGTGGTGCCAGGATCCGCCTGTTGTGGCTGACCGCTGGCATCAGGTTGCATGTACATATTCTCGCCGACTTTCAGCAAGCCGTCTGGGTTGACGAACTGGGCCATTTGCAATTGCCCGACCGCAGCCAACTGTGGGTTACCAGGCTGCCTCACAAGTATTTGACCGTTTGGGTTGACGACAACGGCTGTCGCATCTTGAGGTATCTGAATTGGTGGATCGATCAAGCGGCCAGTCTGCGCCGAACCGATCACCAAATTGCCGTTCGCGTTTAGGTCGAGATTACCCGAGCGAGTGTACATTACCTGTTGGGTGAGAGGGTCATTCACTTGCAGATAGCCCGGGCCTTCGATGGCGATATCCAGTTGTCGCCCAGTATCTTGAAATGAACCCTGACGATTGTCCTTCTGAGTGCTTTGTACTCGAGTGCCCAATCCAATTTGCGATCCGGTGGGCGTTGGAGTCTGAGTGGCATCCAGCATGCCTGGATAAACTTCATTGCGATACAACAGGTCTTCGAAATTCGCGCGATCTTTCTTGAAGGCCGTTGTGTTGATGTTCGCCAAGTTGTTGGCGATAACGTCCAACTTGGTCTGCATCGCATCCATGCCTGTCGCGGCAGTGTACAACGTTTGTACGCTCATGGTGAGGTTCCTGCATCCTTGCGGTAACTCAGAAATTCATTTCTTAAATGTGCACGTTTAACTTGCTTGCAACACTCGACCTATCAAATTCCCCATGGCTTGGTCCTGAGTCTGGATCAGTCGCACGTTGGCTTCGTAAGCTCGAGATGCCTCGATCAACTCCATCATGGCACCTGTGGGTTGTACTGAGGATTGTTCCAAGAATCCACTGACAACGGTACGTTGATCATTGGGAACGGAATCGGTTGGTCCAAGAGACTGAAATAGATTGTCGCCAACTCGAGAGAGATCTCCCAATTCACGAGGACGGACTAACATCAACGTTCGACGCTCGCCTGCTTGTTGAACCGTACCATCGTCCAGCACTTCAAATGGGAGATTGGGTGCGACCCGAATCGGATCGCCAGCAGTGGAGAGTACTTGGTCGCCATGCGAGGTCACTAGGTTGCCTTGGTTGTTGAATAGAAAACCGCCCGCGCGAGTAAGTAACTGGGCATCGCCGCGCTGAACGACAAAAAAGCTATTTGTGTCGTTGATCGCAAAATCAGTTCGATTGCCGGTTTGACGAAGGGCACCTTGGGAGAATTGTGTGAGTGTTGGTTGGATGGCTACACCACCACCGACATCGTTGATGGTCCCCGAAAGCGCCTCGACATCGCCCTGTTCGATGGCCTCGGCATGACGACTCTTCAAGACCGCCAAGTGTGGTTTGAAGCCTGGTGTATTAATATTAGCCAGGTTGTGGCTAAGCACTTCGAGTCGATGATTCTGAGCATTGGCTCCCGCCGCCGACATGTATAAACCGTATGGCATTGTTGATGCTTCGTCTTTTTCAAAGCGCGCCCCCTGCCACAGTCTCTGTCTTACAGGCTATCCCATTTTCATCGTAGCGAGTCAAGATGCATTTTCGAGAAGTATCAACAAAAAAGCCGTGTTTGCATTGTGGCAAACACGGCTTGGGTGTTCCCTGGCACCGGGACAACAGGCTTGCGCTGGTTGTCCCGGTGCGCAGACTAAAGCTCTGTCGTGAAGCGCCAGTTCAGAGCGATTGACCCAGAAACCGCTTCTGCACCAGCGTAATGCTCCGACCCAGGAGGGAGGCCAGTTAATGTTTCCCGCAAAACATCAACTAACGACAGAGCTCCCACTGACTGACTTCGTGTCTTCATATTGGTGCGGGCTGACGTTCCTCCGTGAACGTGGGTAACGCGGTTCCTGTCTTAGCCAAGTTGCTCTTCGGTCCAGGTTGACCGCGTGTCAATGTACTGAGATGACTGAATACTGCAAAATGCGCATGCGTGTCAATGCGAGAAAAAAGAGCCGGAATTTGGGGGTGGAAAGACTCCCAGCATTGGCGACAGCGATTTCGGACGCTGCCCGGCGGCAATCGCTTGCTGGGCAACAGCTTCATCGGTCAGCCTTTCGTGCTTGTGCATCCAGGCTTTTGTCCCACACCCTGCAAGCAAGACACAGCCGGAATGCGAGTTCTGAAATGCCCATTGAATCGCGCGGCGGCGATTGGGAATCACTTCAACTCGTCCCGGACAGGAAAATCCGCCGAGCACATCCATCAATCGTGATTGAGCTTGTTGAGCAGAACAATCGGCTGCGCTAAGGACCACTTTGTAGGCTGAACGCTCCAGCACTTCGCCCAGTCTTGCTCGCTGCTGCGGATGCAATTGCCGCGGTACATCAACCACAGCCGTACATGAACCAAATTGATGCTGACGCAAGGAGTGTAACGATGTGGCCACACGATCGGGAGAATAACCCTGGTCGATAAATACGGGCAAGTCGACTGACTGTGCAATACGTTGCATTCTGCCAGGAATTGTTTTCAGGCTCTCAGCTCCTGCCACCGCTTCTGGTACCGATAGGTCAAAGGTCCATGCCGCAGCGATCGCGGCCAATGCCGCCCGAGCGACATGGTCACCTGGAATATTCAAAGTCAGAGGCATCAGTACGTTTCCGGCAGTCACCATCAATTGTTGTTGACCGCCTGAACGAGAAAGTCGCTTGGCTCGAATATCGTGGCTGGCATCCAGTCCATAGCCGATCGCAGTCATCCCGCTGGTAGTGGCCCAGCGCGCTGCATAGGGATCGTCCGCGTTGTAAAGTAACATTGCATGAGGCTTCATTTGCTCAGCCAGCGTCTCCAGCGCGCGTCGATAACGACTGGCCGACAACCCACCGACATCTTGTGATGGCCGCAAGCCGGTCAGTACCAGCAAATCGAACTCGGCGCCTAACGTCACGTGATGTTGTAACATGGGCTGAGCCATTTCGAGTACGAATGAAGGACTGCTGGCTTGGTCCGCACGCTGCATCCAGCGCGCGAGCTTTGCGGCAGAAGGTGGACGAATCGACGAGCGGTCGCAAGTCTTTGAATCGCTGGAACCCAACGTCGTGTAATAGGCGACTTGTCCCCCGATCCGTTTCAACATGGCCGAAAGAAACAGGCTGGTAGTTGTTTTTCCTTGCGTCCCCACAACTGCCAGCGACAACATTCGATTTGAGGGATGCCCAGCTATCGCTTGACACACTTGGGCATAAGCAATTCGATTGTCTGGCACTAAACACTGAGGCACTGAAACCGGCAGCAATCGTTCCGTAACAACGGCCGAGGCGCCAAGTCGAATTGCTTCGTCAACTCTTTCGTGCTGATCCAACCTGCCACCCGGCTGCGGAATAAACACGTCTCCACGCTTGCAGCGGTCTGCCGTACCACGACAGCGACGAACAACGATATCCTCGGCTCCAACAAACACTGCGTTTGCAAGCAACCCGCGTAGACTGACCGCAGGTTTCGAAGCTGAGTACGAGTGCGACATGGTCGGCCTCCTTGCCAGAAATTGCTAGCATTTGCAAGTGTAAATTAACGATGGCTTCCACTGCCATCTCAGTGCATGCACTGATTACTGAACTATACATAAACTGTCCCGAAACCCACGTCGGTGTCAAGAGAGATCACCAACGAAAAGTAGCTCATTGACCACCCCAAAGCTAGCAATTGCCTTTGGCTTTTGACATAAGACCTGGATGTAAGATGCGGGACAGTTGATGCACTCTGTTGTCCTAGTTGGACAGTGCCACTTTCAATTGCTGGCGGAATAACCAAGTTGTCGCAGCGAATTCGTTTAATTTTAACCACGTGACCTTCGGGCCGCGCGTGTAGCTCTTCTGGCGTGCAAGCCTTCACCTAATACAGCATTAACCGCGCAATCTGCCCAGTATGTTTTTCTTGCTGTACGCCCGATGGCTGCGGTTATTCCAGCAACTGCCTACTTCTACAAATCTGATTTAGCGTGACGCACAGGCGAATGATGCACCACAAATCGCAAAAGTACTTCATCTTTTTTAGGCGGTGAGCCCGATAGTTTATAAACGAAATACCGATACAGAATACCTATAACCAATCAAAGATGCGTCGTAGTTTCTATGTCGGATTTACGCAGTCCACTCTCGTGCGCACGAGGCTCGATTACTTCAGCCTAGGCAGTAAAAGGAACAGCACCCATGGGTGAACTGGGTAGGCCGCGACCCGCGATTTTACGGGCTTTGGGTAAGCACGATCCTCCACCTATCGTTGAAGTAGAAGGACGTGTTTTCCTCCGCGAGCGAATTTTCAAACACGATTCATGGGCAGCCACCGCACTTTATTTTTCGGAGTGTGGCAAGCGCATTGTCTGCAAGTTTAATCGCATCCAGCCGATTCTTGGTTGCCCGATGCAATGGTTGGGCAAGTTGCTTGCTCGCAGAGAATCCAGACATTTGCAACTGCTCAGGGACGTTGCACTAGTTCCAAATGATTGTGGGCCCGTTTGCGTTCGTGGCCAACTAGTGAGGCATGCAGTTGCTCATGTTTACGTTCCTGGTCGACCCTTGCGGCGGAACGAGCGACTGGGAGGAGCGTTTTGCGACGAGTTGCGAGCTTTACTGCAAATGGTGCATAACAGACATATGGCCTATATCGATCTCCACAAATGCGAAAATATCCTCGTTGGCGAAGACGGCAAACCCTACTTGATCGATTTTCAAGTGAGCATAGCCATGACTTCTCCGTTGGCTCAACGCTTATGGCCGACGAGGTTCGTACTCAGTCAGATGCAAGCCGCAGATCGATACCATCTCTGCAAGCACTTCTGTGCTATTGCTCCCAACCAATTTGGCGAACCAACGGAAAGAGACCGCCCGTGGTGGATTCGTTTACATCGCTTGATTGCCAAACCCCTACGCAGTATACGACGCAGATTTCTTGTTTTGCTTGGCGTACGAAAAGGGAATGGCCGAGTGGAGTCCGAGTATTTTGCAGAAGACGCTTTTCACAGCGATCGTAATGCCGCAAACTCGCCCGCAAATTAAATCGACATCGATGGTCTGCGCAGTGCTGCTGAGCAAGCGCTAAACTAGCCCAGCGCTGGAGTGTTAAAAATTTAATATTGCAGGGGAATTTTTTTGTGCAGGTTTTGTACCGCGCGTGGACGCAGCGATAGCTGCGCAAAGCGTCCCGTTAGGAACTGAATGTTGGTAGAAATGGCATTCCTGTAGGATGCGTTTTTGTCCCGTAAAGGACATTGATGTTCGCGTCGACGTCACCCGCTCAATCAAATCTTGTCCCTAACGGGACGTCGGGTGATCTTTACCATTGCATGCTACCGAGAATTTGTCCCTATCGGGACGATTCACGCGGAATAAATACTCCGCATCAACTCACGTCAATAACAGGTTTTTAACAGCCCAGCCCACAGCTACATCTGGAAATTCCAAGAAACACTAACTGACGCTTGCTATAAAACGACCGATATCCAGGTCAAACCAACATTCTGAAAATACCTACGACCACTGCCAAGCCAATGATTAACCGCCAAGAAATTCTGTTCAATGTCACACTCGGTTTGGTGTCTTCGTAATCGAAGAACGCACCGTATATCGTCATGAATGACCACGGCATCATCAGCGGTGCAATGAGGCTCAATGGC
>CAZVBC010000429.1:0-5648 GCA_964625155.1 uncultured Pirellulaceae bacterium | reverse complement strand
AGCGCAGTCCGCGTCGTTCAAGCTCCTTGTCCAAGTCGTCCAGTTGGACTCAACGGTTCAGTACTATGACCTCTGCTGCGAACTGCACACAAGAGACTGAGTTTCCCCAGTCCTATCCAGCTTTCGAGCAAGCTCTACTCCCGGACCTCGGCGTGCAGTCTTCCCTGGATAAAGGCATACCAACTGATTGGAGCGGTAATGGCGGCGAGGTACAATGCCAAGGTCGGCGCTGTTTGGCGCCATTCCACTCAATCAGACGTTATTCCGCTTAATCAACTATGGCATGCGATATGAGTCACATCACTTACACACCTCGCCTGAGCACAGCACGGTTGCTTGCTTGCGTGATGCTCACTGCTGGCGCAAACGCCTGTATAGCGCAAGAAGCCTCGCTTCAAATAAACAGCGCCAGTACTGACGTCACAAGGCAACATAATCATTCCATTCTCACTTTGCCCGGACTCGGCATGGAAGTTCCTATCCTTACCTCAATGGATGATCTGGATCGCCACGTTGGCCACGTGGTTGCAATACGCGGGTCGATTGGAAATTCGAAGATACCGCATATCATTGGCGTAGAGGTAAATGGCGGACACAGTTTACCTGACGCGTGTGCAGTTGGGATGCTGGCGAAGTTCGTCATTACTGAAAAGGATTGGGCAGAACAGAAGAGACTGAATCCTCATAGAAACGCTGCGGGATCGTTTGGCCCGGGCACCAGATACAAGCTTTACAGCAGCATGACGGGCGATGGTTCAAAAGCGCAAGCGTGGGGCACCGGCTACACAAAGGATCCGACCCGAATCAAAGCTTCAGACGAGAAGGTGGTGGAAGCAGAGGAATCTAGCCAGATATCTAAGCCAAAGTTCAAGTAAGCCGCAGGCGTAGCGAGAGTTTTGGGCGTGGCATGCTGGCTTCCGCGACTGGCCGATTGATTTGACCAGAACGTGTCTATGCAATTCTGGCGATGGTCGCGATCAGGGCAGTGATCAGTTTCTCAAGACTGCCTTGCGAGAGCACGGAAGCTTCTTCCTGATAGAGTCCTTTGCCGTACGCAGGTGCGTCTGGCAAGTACCAAACTGTTGAGCCGTTGACAAGGGTACCGATGATTAATGCGTGTGCAGGGAATCGCTGGCGAAGCGATGTTTGCAATACGTTGTAATGCTCTCCGTCCAGCGGAATCCATATTGCATCTCCCAGCCTAGTAATTCGTGCTCGGTAAATGATGGATTGCGATTCGGGAAGATGTTGCACACGAGTTAATCGGCGCGTGGCTCGTTCAGCCATTGCCCGTGCATCACGAGCTTTTGTCGGATCTCCGGCAGCTAGGGCAGCTTGCTCAGCAGATTGCCAATGCTCGAGCGCCTCTTCAAGTTCGCGTTTGCGCGGTAAATCGTTTCGGAATCCGAGCTCGACTTCACAAACTTCTTGACGCCATAATTGAGCGACATCAACCCGCGCAGCATCGAGTGGTGAGGTCTTCCAGGTACCAATCGTTGCCCCCGAGACCACGGCGCCAGCGTACTCGAACGACGTTCCAGCGGGTAACATGCTTTCAAGCGTACTGAGGACCGCATAACCCAACTGGCGACCATTCTGGTCGGCGATGGCTGTGTTGCCTACAAACCCTCTGCGCGGACCGACGTCCCCCGACGCACCTTGAATGAAAAAGCAAGGAACTCCCGTAGCCTGTTCAACAACCTCGCGCATGCTACCAACATAATCTGGGCTGATCAGCGTATTATCCCATGCCAATGTGGTTGGATGGCAAGCATAATTGACAAGCGTGCCAATGGACTGACCCTGTTCGTTGACGATTTGACCAACCAAAACCGTATCGTCGGCCCCTTTGTCTGGATTAAAACCGCATACGAAACTATTTCGTTCATGATCGAAGAAATCTCGGTTGGTCGCCAGCGAACAGCGACCGGTTCCATAGGTAATCGATACTAACGAAAGGCTATCGATCGCCTGCAGAACTAATTCGGAAACCACATCCGCCATGTGTTCAAGATAAGGTCCAATCATCTCACCACCAGGTAATGTAGCGCGTTCCAAACCCATCAAGCCGGCACCATGTGTGTGCGAGAAAAAAACTTGTAGATGCTGACGCTCGACGGATGCCTGTTGGCTAACCCGATCGAGAAAACTCTGCATCTCTCTTGGCCATAACAGGCAGTGATCCAGGGCGATGCAGATCATTGGAGGCTTGGATTCGTGGGCGGTGGTACGCGGTGCTAATACTAGGACGGTCGCGACCAGAGGCCGATGAACGCCTGTCGATCGATCGTGCAACGCGGCGCCCCACATGCGATGATAGATACCGACATTGGGAGTAATGTCTGCACGGGCAATGCCCGCAAGTACCTGGCTCTGAGGTTGTTCGATCTTGTGAGTCACAATCTTACCTTTGCATCGGTGGACCTTGAGGATTATGGTGAAGCCGGAACACAAAGGGTTCACCGATCAGATCTTGCCATATCAAACGTTGCGCAGGCGTTAGGATTTCCGTAATTCTCGCGTTGGTCTTGACCATCGCCGCTTGAAATCTCGAGTCCCTATCGGGTCCTTTGCGAGGCTCGCGGGGGCCAAAAGGTCGCAATAAGAAATCACCAAAGGTACGTGGTGGGTTACCACGTTCGCCATTTGCATCAGGAGGAGGTGGGCCGGGGCGCCATGGTCCAGGACCAAAGCCGCCAGGGGGCGGGCCCATCTTGTCGTTGGGAGGTGGTCCACGTCGATCGATCCGTTCCTCCTGAATAATGCGACTGATCTGCTGCCGCTGATCATGACTTAAGGCCAGTGCTTCACTGACCTCTAACGATAGGAATGTAAATGGCATATTCTGCTGTCGAACAATCTGCTTGAGCCGTTTGTGGTGTTTGTCGTCGAGTTGCTGGGCCATGGCGTCAACGAATTCACGCATCAACAACGCTATGTCAGCACCCGCTCCGACATAGGTCAGATCACCCTCCGCCCCCAAGTTGTCTCTTTCGTTTTGAAAAGTCTGGACCACTTGCGTCAGCTTCTCACCCTTTTCTGGATCGATCCCCAAATCACGTTGCACATTGGGATCGGCCAATAATAAGAGTGACGATAGACTGTCGAGGAGTTTCAATTCGTCGACGATTCGCGAGACGCGTGCCGAATCGGCGAGCAAATCTGTTGATTCCTGGCCTTCGTCGGCACGTTGCTGTACAAATTTTCGGTAAAACTCGAGCGACGTTTCCAAAATTCTCCGTCGAAGAGATTGGAACTCAGGACGAAATGCCAGTTCCGTTTCACTCAAATCGCTGAATGTGTCGACTGCGGTGCGAGCCTGTTGGAAATTCATTTCAGCCGCTTCGCGTTGCTGTCTTTCGCGAGCCAACGCACCTCGCGTGGCTTGTTGTTCTTGTAAAACCAACAGCGTGGTCAACAACAATCCAGCGGAAGCGAGGACCAAGAGAAAGGCTGCTACGTTGACCAGCGTTTTGTTACGCTTACGCCATTTCGCCATGCGTTCCCAAACAGTTGGAGGCTTCGCAGCGATTGGCTTGTTATCCAGCCAGCGCTGCAGGTCATCGCCGAACGCTTGCGCGGAAGGGTATCGTTGGTTGGGTTCCTTGGCGATAGCTTTGCGAACAATGGTATCCAAATCGATGGGGATTGAAGGTTCAATTTGCCTCGGTGCCAACGGCTCACGCTCGGCCACTTGATTCAGCATGTCGCGATAATCTTGACCGCGTATGGCAGGTTCCAAAGTCAGTAGTTCGTACAGCGTTACGCCCAACGAGTAAATATCGGTGCGATGATCTAATACGCTGCGGTCACCGCTGGCTTGTTCGGGGCTCATATAGCGCAGTGTGCCCACATGGTCACCTGAACGTGTCAGTTGCAGCTCTGCTTGTTGTATTTGAGCCAAACCGAAATCCGTGACCCATACTTTGCCTGCGCTGTCGAGCAACAAATTTGCCGGCTTGATATCACGATGGACCACACCGTACTGATGCGCGTGTTCCAATGCCAACGTTGCTTGATGTACCATCTTGACAACCGACTCATAATATCGAGAACGATTTGCTGGGCTGCTGAGCAGTGTGGTATTGACGTTGGGTACGGTTTTTCCCAGACGGTTGCTGGCCGATGAATTGATTGCTTGGTTTGATTTAGCCTCAGATACAGACACCGGTTTGCTTTGCGAAGGTGGACGAGAATTCGTATGGCGCACGTTGTCAATCAACTCGGCCAGCGTGTGCCCATCGATTAATTGCATGGCATAGTATTGCACACCACGATCACTGCCGACTGCGTGGACGGGGACAATATTGGTATGGTGAAGTTGAGCTGCAGCGTGTGCCTCGTTGCGAAATCGCTGCAATCTGACGGCATCCAAGCCGCTGGCAAATGGCAGAACTTTCAAGGCCACACGCCTGCCCAACGAAAGCTGTATTGCTTCGTAGACGACTCCCATCCCACCGCGTCCAATTTCGCGCACGATTTGAAAATCACCGATCGGCTTCGCGGTGAACTCATGCTCGGGAGAATTGGCAACGTTAGTTGGTTGGAGCTGGCCAGCCGCCTTGTGCACAAGTGCCAAGCCTTCGAGCGACGATTTTAATTCTTCGGCGATATCTGGATATCTGCGCAAGAAATCATCCAGCGGAGGTGCGGACGCAGAATCCAATAAACCCATGAACTCTTTGACTGCCTCGATCAGACGATTGTCTTCGAATCCGGCAGTGGCATCCAGTGAGTTTGGAGGCGATCTATCCTCCTGCATCACAACTCTCCCATTGCTTGTTTCAGCTTGGCCAAGCCACGCACCCACAGTTTTTCTACGCTGTCTATCGATCGTTCCATGATACGAGCAATTTCGGCAAAGGGCATCGCGTCCACGTGCCGCAACACAATTACTTGACGATAATCTTCCGGCAGCGTTTCTAGTGCCGCAGCCAATCGCAAAAATGCTTCATTCTTGGCAAAATGCTGGCTGGGTGAAGTGAAATCGCCGACAATTCCAGATTGCAGGAAACCCGATGCACTGGCCAGCCGTTGATGCATAGTCTGCTCCAGACGCGGATCACGCTTTTGTGTTCCCAAATACTTGCGAACTTGCATCGCCAAGATGTTCGTGAGAATACCTCGCAACCAACCGGCAAATTCCTCGGCTGTGCCTCCTTTGAATTGTTGAATATTTTCTTGCGCAGCCAAACAAACTTCTTGCGCAACATCGGAAGGATCGAGTTTGGCTTGAATATGATGATGCACCTGAGAACGCGCAAGAAAAATCACGTACCGCCGATATCGAATTAACAGCTCCCCGAGCGCGTGAATATCACCGGCTCGTGCTTGGCTGATCAGCAGGTCCAAGTTCTCGCCGTGAGTCACTTAACTAACTCCTGCTGCAGCGCGACGCGTCAATTCTCGCACTAATCTCGATTGGCCCCCAGTCGGCTCATCACCCGTTTCGGCATTGGCGGAGGACAACCAATTGCGATCAATTTTGCGACCAGCTTTGATCGCCTCGTAGACGTCGCCCTCGGTCATTTCGGCGATGGTGCCCTGGCAGAATTCGAGGGCGTTGGCGTGGCTGGGGTGGAGATCGAGCAGGCGTTGGTAGAGGCGGGGTTGGTTGACGAGGCGGGCGTGACCGCGGATGGTCGGTT
>CAZVBC010000428.1:0-5653 GCA_964625155.1 uncultured Pirellulaceae bacterium | reverse complement strand
CAAGCGAAGCATTGCATCAGAGTTTGCTCGACTGTCTGGCGTCCCCACTGTAACGCCCGATTAAGTTCACAACCACTGCGGCTGGTCTTACGCAGTGCGAAAAGCAATTCTGGCTTCGCGCATCCAGTCGATTTTTCCGCTAGATTGTGTCACCCAATAAGCCTTGTGTTGATCGACGATGCGCAGACGTTTGTTGTGCAACTTGGCTAGATGCTCAATACGTTGTCGATTGGTGTAGGTCAGTACCAAGAAGCTCTCTTCAATCTGGATCGCTTTTACGCACCAAATAGTTGCGTCGATCTTGAGTTCTGCAACTTCTAGGAGACGATCTACGTATTTGGGGAGTTTGCCGAAGCGATCTTGCAATTCTTCGCGCATATCGTCAATTTGCTGTACATCGCTTAACCGGCTGATGCGGCGATACAAGTCGATGCGTTGACGCATGTCGGGGACATAATCGACCGGCAAGAACGCTTCGACCGGCAAATCGACCTCCACGTCGATCGAGATTTTTGGTGGCTGATGTGTGAGTTGGCGGACTGCACCTTCCAGCAACTGGCAATATAATTCGTAACCGATTGCAGCGATGTGTCCACTTTGTTGAGTTCCCAACAAGTTTCCTGCACCTCGAATTTCCAAATCACGCATAGCGATTCCAAAGCCGGCACCAATTTGGCTATACTCCTCGATCGCATGCAGTCGGCGCGAAGCATCGGGAGTCAAATGTTTGTGTCGGTCGACTAGTAGATAGCAATACGCTTGATGTTTGTACCGGCCGACACGTCCGCGCAATTGATGCAGTTCCGACAGTCCGTATCGATAGGCTTCGTCGATGAAGATTGTATTTGCATTGGGAATATCCAGTCCACTTTCAACGATCGTGGTCGACAGCAGAATATCAAACCGATGTTCGATGAAATCGACCATGATGTGCTCTAATTCCCCTTCGTTCATTTGGCCATGACCAATTCGCAAACTGGCTTCGGGAACGATGCGTTGCAGTTTGGCGGCTACCTCTTGAATATCTTCAATGCGATTGTGTACGAAAAAAACTTGCCCTTCGCGATTAAGTTCTCGCAAAATTGCGTTGCGAACGATCGCTTCGTCAAACCGCACTACGCGAGTCTCGACACTCAATCGATCCGCAGGTGGAGTTTCGAGATTCGAGATATCGCGCACACCTATCAAAGACATGTGCAGGGTCCGCGGAATGGGAGTCGCGGAAAGGGTTAGGACATCGACGTTGGCGCGCAAGTGTTTGAGGCGTTCCTTCACCTCGACGCCAAACCTTTGTTCTTCGTCGATAATGAGCAGTCCTAAGTTGTAGAATTTGACGTCTTTTGAAGCCAAGCGGTGGGTACCGACGACAATATCGACTTTGCCACTGGACAGGCCTGCGAGCGTCTCTTGCTGGTGTCTTTTTGATGCAAAACGACTAAGTTTCCCGATATCAAAAGGAAACTCGGCCATTCGTTCAGTGAACGTCTTGAAGTGTTGTTCTGCCAAGACGGTGGTCGGCACCAGCACTGCCACTTGGTAACCACAGTCGATTGCTTTGAAGGCTGCGCGCATGGCAACTTCTGTCTTACCAAAACCGACGTCGCCGCAAATCAAACGATCCATGGGACGCGACATCGTCATATCAGCCTTAACGGAAGTGATTGCCGAATGTTGATCAGGCGTCTCGACATAGGGAAACGATGCATCAAATTGACTCTGCCAGATACTATCGCCGCCAAACGCGATGCCAGGTTGGCTACGTCGCTGAGCCTGCATTTCCAGCAGTTCGACAGCCATATCCGTCACCGCAGCTTCAGCCGCTTTCTTCTGCCGAACCCATGATTGGCTGCCGACGCGAGCCAACTTGGGCCGGCTCTTTGTACCTCCGACATAGCGTTGGATAAGTTCGATTTTCGACGATGGGACAAACACGCGTGTCCCCTCGTCAAATTCAATTTCCAAGTGTTCGTACTTCTGACCGTACTTATCCAACACTTTCATGCCGCGATAGACACCAATACCGTGCGACAAATGAACAACTAAATCCCCTTCTCGCAAATCAAGAAAGCTGTCGATTGGCTTGCTCTTGGTGCGTTTGGCGACGCGGCGCACATGCGTACGGCGCAGCATCTGGCCAGCTGTCAAGACGATGGGGCCACTAGGCAGCAATTCGAACCCGCTCTGTAGTTGACTAACAACAATGTGTAGCCGCCCGTCCGCTTTCGTCTTCGAAGCAGCCAATAACTCCGACAATCGCTCGGATTCCCCTTCATTCATCGCGACCACAACGACTGCACGCTGGCCGCTGTGCTGATCAACATCCTGTCCAAGCCGTTCCAAATCGCCACCAATTCGCTGCACATCCCCGATCGGCAAACGCACCAATTCGCCCAGATATCCGGCTTCGGCCAACTCTGACACAAATACGATAGGCATGTTCGCTAAACGCTGCCAAACAACATCAGGGCTGGCAAACCGCTGAGGAAATGGGACGCGTTTAAGAAATGTCTCGCCCGCTGAGGCAATGGCATGTTGTTGGTATGCGAACACTTGCGTCGAGGGGGGCAAATAATCGAGCAACGAGCCATCTTGGGCGATTGAACCTTGAACTCCAAGCAATTCCAGCCGAGCAAGTTTCTCGATGCTCCGCTGCGATGCAATATCGAATGACCGAATAGACTCGACTTCGTCATCAAACAACTCGACGCGAATCGGCTGTGCGGCATCAGGTGGGTAAATGTCCAAGATTCCGCCACGCACCGCAAATTCGCCTGGCAGCTGCACAGCACTGGTTGCATGATATCCAGCTCGCACTAACCAAGCTCGCAGTCCATCGAGGTCGATCCGCTTGCCTGCTTGCAGAGTTTGTTTATCGCCTTCGAGTGTTTCGGGGCGAGGCACGCAATGTAGCAGTGCTGGCAGGGTTGTAACGATTACAGGTTCCGACGCTGAAGAGCCGGTTGGAAGCGGGCCTGACCTGACCGAATACAACCAACTCAAAACTTGTAAACGCTGTGCAGTTTCTTGATGCTCCAATGATTCGGTTTCGCTATCCTCGTTGCCATGAGGAAAGACCTCGACGCGCGAAGCACACAATTGAGTCAACTCGCCCGCAACGGACTCTGCTTCAGCCACGTGTGCACACACGATCAACAGTGGTTTTTGCGAAACCAATTGCCATGCAGCCGCCAGGGGGGCTACCGCCGACGTCCATATTCCTTCGATGGATAATTTGCCCGTTTGCGCAAGTGACGAGACCGCACTTCTGAGCGCATCATCAGCGGCCACTTGGCCAATTACGTCGGCCAGTTTCAGCGAGTAGGCTGAGTCTTTTTTGATTTGCAGTACGGCCCTTCGCGGTTGCATTTGCCGCCCATCGGTTACAAGCAGATATTTTTTTGCCAGTATACTCGTGCTGCGAAGTCCAGCACAGCGGCTGGAGAGTCATGGAAGGCTGGCACAAGCAATCGCGATTCGATTACAATTTGAGAGTTGCTGTCTTGCGTTCGAGCGCTAGCGTTACATTTGTGAGCGATGACAGCAGACTTGACCAAAGCCTGCAGCGTTTCAATGACCAAATTAAGTCTCCCCAAAAAGAAGTTTCTATGCTGTCGCAAACTTTAGAATATGCTCTGCGTGCGATGGTTCAATTGAGCTATGTCGCCCCCAGTGCTTGCTCGACCGATATTCTGGCACAGACCACGCAGGTTCCGCGAGCCTATTTGTCCAAGGTTTTACAGTCGCTGCGCAGAAGCGGCTTGATAAAAACACAGCGCGGTTTAGGTGGCGGTGTGTGTTTGGCTAGAGAGCCTAAAGAGATCACCATTTTAGAAGTCGTCAATGCCGTTGAACCCATTCAGCGCATTCCGACTTGCCCGCTGGGATTGGTAACACATGGTACGCGGCTTTGCCCGTTGCATAAGAAATTGGATGTGGCCCTTGCGGCCATGGAGTCATCGTTTCGCAGCACAACTTTGGGCGATATCGTCCATTCCGACCACGGTGGGTCCAAGCCTCTGTGTGAGGCGGTATCAAATTTACCGACGTTCGAAAATGCAACCCAAGCATAGCTCAAGCCAAACATAGCTATCGGGAAATGATTGATGCGACTTGCAATTCTATTTCTGCTCAGTTTCGTTGGCATACTTCGCTGCGCGGTCGCTGATGTACCTTTTATTGCAGGATTTGCGCGCTTTGATCAAGCGGGCGGTTCCCACCAGCAGCTTTTGGGCGAACTGTTGTTGACAGAACTAAGTTGTACCGCCTGCCATGTGACCGACCATCGACATCTGCAACCCAAACTAGGTCCACGCTTAGATTCCGTGGCATTGCGATTGCAAAATGATTGGATTCGCGGGTACTTGTCCGATCCTGCGCAGTTACAGCCTGGTACGACCATGCCTCACCTTCTTTCTCACCTAGAGGCTACCGAAAAAGAGCAGGCAATCGAGGCATTGGTCGCCTTTTTGTCCACCTTGAACAAACCATGGCCAGAGATCAAGGCATCGGGAACAACACCGGTACCACATGAGTTTTGGAAGCAAGGCAATGTGGATCGTGGGCGCGATTTATATCATCGCATCGGCTGCGTTGCCTGCCACGAAGCCGATCCGCGAGTAGCTCCTCAAGCGGTTTCTGTGCTCGATCAAATGATCGAACAACTGGAACCTGAGGACTTGGTTCGATTGGGGTTAGACAATTTGGCTCGTCCGACTCCGTCGGTTCCGCTGAACAATATCGGGGACAAGTACACGGCATTTGCTCTCGCCTATTTTTTGCATGACCCATTGCTCGCGCGTCCTTCGGCGCGCATGCCGAACTTAAAGTTGACGGCAGTCGAATCTGCTGACATCGCCGCCTATTTAATGTTCAGGTTCCGCTCGGCTGTACCTGTTCTGGACACCCCCAAATCCTCAAGCATCAAGAAAGTCACGGCTGCTGACGGAGCAAAACTGTTCGTGCAATTGCGCTGCGTTCAATGTCACGAAGTGCGGGGATACGCAGCAGAATTCCCTGCCCGACGGCTAGACCGTATCAACCAGTTTGCTTCGACCAATTGCTTAGATGGAAATCGATCAAGCCTCCCGCAATACGGCCTTGATGTTCGCCAGCGCGACCTGCTGAAGATTGCGCTTAATCACCAAGAAAAGAAGAACGATTCGTCGTTGGCAGGTCGTGAAAGTCTCATTAGCCTTTCACTCATCCAACAAAACTGTCTCGCATGCCACCAGCGCGGCAAACTTGGCGGGCTGGGTCGTGGCCGCGAACGGTATTTCGAAACGGCTGGACAGATGGACTTGGGGGACGAAGGGCGATTGCCACCGCCGCTGACAAAAATTGGTGCGAAACTTCAACCGAACTGGATGAAGAAAGTTCTGCTGGGGAGCGGCGATATTCGACCCTATTTGCAGATTCGCATGCCAAAATACTCTGAGTCGATAGCCGGATCAATAACGCGCGAGCTAGGTGAGGCCGACTCCGCGGACCTACGAGCTGATCGCAGCGATTTCGACTCGCAGCCTGCGCTGATCGAAGCTGGCCGAAACCTGCTGGATGTCGGTTGTATTCAATGTCATCCCATACGAGGTCATGTTTTGCCCGGCGTCGCGGGAATCGATCTTTCTAAAATTGGCGAGCGACTTCAGCCAACTTG
>CAZVBC010000427.1:0-5670 GCA_964625155.1 uncultured Pirellulaceae bacterium | reverse complement strand
GCCAAGGTGTAGATCTCGTTCGTCGCTGGATCGGTAGATCCCGAGGCAATGGTTTCCAGTGGATCACCGAGAACGTCGGAGATGATCAAAGTTACCATCATTCCTGCCCCACAGGCCTGTGCTAGCTTCCCTCCTTTTACAGCGCTCAGGGCGCGGCGGATGGCGTTTAGTTGTTCGATATTACCGCCAGCCGCAGCCACTCGCGTCGCAATCTGTTGTTTATCAGCCAATGATATACCATCGACGGGGGCGACCAACAATGCAGAACCGCCCCCCGATAACAACACGATACACAAATCGCGTGCGTTGCAATTGCGAACCAACTTCAGAATACTATTCGTTCCTTCGACCGCCTGGACTGTAGGCAAGTTGATCCCCGCGGGGCGTGCCGCGTGCAAGTGAATTCTACCACTGTAGTTTCGATCGAACGATCCCTCGGGCGCGTTGACCCAGCCAACGACTGGCATGGCTGGATCTATCTTAGAAAGACATTGACGCTCAAATTCAATGGCCATTGTTGCCGAAGCTTTACCTGCTCCCACCACCACAAGTCGTTCGAAGAAGCTCAAATCGACTTCCTCGTCGCCTAATCGCAACCAACTATTTTCCACGTTCACCTGTTGCCGAAACAAAGACGCAGGCTTCACTGCATCAACTCCAGCCCGCCAAATCGATAGTGCGTCCGCTGTTAAATCTCTTTGTGATTGGCTTGTCATGTCATATTCCTACGACGAGAGAAAAACGACCACGCTAGATGAGCAAGGACCGAGGTCCAAGCCAGTGCAGATACTCCACATCCCCACCACAGCGGCCATGGAGAGTATCGCAGCGTGATGATCGATAGACAACTCGGAATACGAAGGCTTGGAAATAATCGTGCAAAACGTTCGATCGTCAGACGCGACTTGCCGGCTCCATGGGCAGGGCCTGCCGCATGCGCTCGCCATAATCCATCATGGTGTTGTCGGATCACGGCTTGTAGTGGAGCTGCACAATCGATACTTAGTTCGATAACGGATGGTGTCGAACGCGAAACCAGCACCTTGCCTTGCTCGGGTTCCAGTTCTTGACCGTCCAGAGAAAGCAGTTCAACAAATCTTGCTGTGCGGGGAACGGGCTGCCAAACCAGTTGTGGCCAGTAACGAGCATCGCCTTGAGAGTTCGATTCCATTCCAGATACACTGTTCTGCGCACTGGTCACGCTACGCACCAAGCGATGCGTGACTCCCAGCCAAGATAGATATTCGTCTAGCTTGGGATTCAACGGTTCGAGTCGATCATGGCTCGCCAGTATCCCGCGCACCACTTTCAGTTTCGTAGGTTCTAGTGACATCGTTGCTCCCAAGTTGTTTGCGTGGCCAAGCAAGTGCAGTTTTCCGAGAAGGAACATCTGCTGGTATGCACACAACGCCTGAACTCGGTCCCCTATGGGCGACATATTCCGAGCAGATGCCGAATCCCTTTCGAAGTTCGCGTGCGCTAGGCTGCTCCACACACAAGGCCGCGAATCGAACGGCAACTGTGCGGCCTGATGTGTTAATTGTGACGGTACGAAATGTAGCCAAGTCCGACAGCAGATCGTCATCTCAATCACGGTCAACAAGATCAGCGCAGCTTCACGGTGGCCGCATACGTACCGCAGCCTTTGAACTGTCACATGCACTGCGACAACGGCAATGGTGAGTGCACACGAAAACTGAATCCCTGCCAAAGAAGCCAAGGCATCCGGATGCCCCAACCAAGCATCTTGTGGAGCTGTGTCGAGCCATGTTCGCCACCAGTCAAACCAACCTAATGATCGAACATGGATGGTTGTCAAGCAAAACGCCAAACCTAGCGCGGACAGGCCGATCAAGCATCGAGTGAAGTAATTAGGACAACTCAATCGATGAAGTTGAGTTGCTCCGACGAGCGACAGGCCGCAGGCCACCCAGATGCTCCACTTGCCAGGATATCGAAATGCAGAGTAACCGGGGACCAGCGAATTAAGCAGCGCTAAGGGGCTGCCAACATGATCCGCAGGCAACACATTTGTCCACTCAGTAAATCCCAGCCCAATCATTAATTGTCTGAGAAACCAAATTGGCCCATAGTGCCCCATGGCAAGGAATGCACACAACAATGTCACGCCCATTAGCCTGCGAAAACGCACCCACTGAGCAATGCCGGCGAACAACATCAACATGGTCAGCGTTCCCGTGTACATTGATGCTGTCCACATTCGTCCTTCCGCTGGAATCGCCTGGAACCAACGCGAATTCTCTGGTAAGTAATGGCCGCCGATCGTTGGCCAAACTAGTGACACAAAATGCCAAGGAGGAATGCTAAAATCGTACCTGGAGTTACGTTGCGGCTGCGAAAGGTTATCGAGCGAATGGTCTCGCCAGATCGGTCCAGCGTTTGGATGGACATCAACATGAGCTGACAAATTCGAATAAGTACCGGAATTGCGCTCGCTTTGCAGCGTCGCATGTAGAGTTGGCAGCCACTGAATGGCTGTAAGGCCTGCCGCAAGAGTCAACACTTGAAGAAGTTTGTAGACCAGCTCGCCGGCTGAACGATACTGCTGGTCGCGCAAAATGCGCAAAGTAATACCCAGCGAAAATATCAGCAACGCATTAACCGCAGTCTGCGGGTCGCCGGCCAAAATCATCATGGAGACTGAACCGGCCAAAACCCAAACTCGCACCCCGTTGTGACCAGACATGACGCGCCCGATTTCCGCGAAAGCAAAAGGGGCCCAAGCAGCCCCACACAGGTACGGAATATTGACATGCAGAAAAAAGACAGGGCCGCTGAATGCATAAGCAATCGCCGCGTAGCAACTTGATGAATTCGCCAATCCCAAACGGCTGCCTGCATATCGGATTGCTACTGCGGCAAGCACGCTGTGCAACACGATAAACACTGAACAGCGCTGTGCCACGTCCAAACCTGGCAGCCACCAGATCCATCGCAGCGGATAGAACAGGGCAGTAGTTGCTTCTCCCGGCGTGCCGATCCCCAAACCGTCATGAGGATTCCACAGAGGAAACCAGTTACCCAGTTTGACTTGAGAGTCCAACCAAACTTGTAGTGGGTAATAGAAATGAAACGTATCTCGAAAAGCTGGTACGTGACTCCATAATAATCCCGGCCACCATAACGTAGAAACAGCCGCGATTAATCCCAACCAAACCACAGCCTCTTGTCGTCGAGACAACATCACGAGTGGCGTTTCTCAATTGATCGCATCCACAACGTGGTCACTTTGGTGACACACACCGCAGGTTCGGCAATAAACCTTACAGGGATTCTGTTTGCAAGCATGTCGGTCATAACACATTAGGATTTTTGGGATAGGCTAGGCCAAGCTCAGTGGCCCAGCCGAGCAATGAGCGGTTGTTCCAAATGACTGTAGTTGATCATGCCCCAAGCCATGTGCCAGTGCGAGCCACAATCGGTTATGAGGTTCGCCACCCAAGTCCAATGCTCGATTGGTCCTGAAACCAGCCCCTCCGCCAATTAGCAAGAACGGAATATTATCCAGAGTGTGGGAATTGCCTTTGCCTAGTTCATTTATCCACACGATTTGTGTATTGTCGAGCATCGTTCCACCTGTCCCACTGGGTTCTGGTGTTTCGGACAGCCGCTTGGCCAAATACGCAAGTTCTCCTGCAAACCAATTATTAATGCGTTTAAGTTTTGCATGAGCTTCGGCATTATTATCTGGTTCATGCGACAACGAGTGATGTCCTTCGTCCACGTTCAGCCATTTCATCCGAGCCATGCCTACAGATCGCATGAATTGCAGACTTGCAACCCGTGCCATGTCATTGGCAAAGGCGTTGACCAGCATGTCGATTTGCATTCGGCTGATCGCGGGCGTGTTGTCATTGACCAGTTCGATGTTCGGGTCGATTTCTGGTTCGGGAAACGCGAGTTTTGATTGTTCTGATGCGGCCGCAATATTTAATTCCAACTGACGCACTTGCTGAACGTGTTCTTCGAGCAATCGACGATCCTCTGAGCTTATTCGCCGTGAAATTCGTTTGAGATCACCTCGCACAAGATCCAGAACACTTGCGATCGATTCGCGGTCGAGCGCACCACCATAGAGTTTTTGGAACATTTGCCCTGGGTCATCGATAGGTGCGAGGGGTTGGTCGGCACCTGCATAGCACATGCGCGTCCATGGATCCGCTCGATTCGGTACTGCAACGCCGAATTCTAACGAGCCGAAACGAGTACGAGATCCAGCTTGGGATTGAAAAAAGTTGCGAACTTCTTGATCGATCGAAATGCCACCGGCCCAGCCTGCGGGCGTGTGCGAGCCACCTTGGATGTTGCCTGGCTTCAATTCAGTGGCAGTTAGCAAACATGACATGCCGCGCATGTGGTTATCGCCATCACCACGAATCTTGTTATGCACTCCCTTCAAGATCAACGCTTGCTCGCGGAACGGCTCCAGCGGAGCAAGCATCGACTTGAACTGCAGCGGCTCATGGGAATCGAAATGGTCGGGCCAGAATTCGCCCGGGAGTGTCCCGTTAGGGGAAAACATTACAATCAACCGCTTACGCGCGGCATGAGCGTCTATCGCGTGCAAGCTGGGGAGTCCAGCCACAAAGGGCAAAGCGGCGGCACCGATCCCCAGCTTATTCAAAAACCCGCGTCGATTTCCACCAAGTAGGTACATTTTTTCCTCCCAGTTGCTGACATGCGCCCGGCACGAATGTAAGTATTTGAATCGCAGGGCCACACGAATTCAAGCACAACCAATCTCAATACAAGCATCTCGTGAGTTCGAATCCGGCTCGAATGCGAATCGCTCCCTAAGTTATCGGCATGAAATTGGCAATCGGCATGGTCAATTAGGACAACGATCGCCAATTAGTGGCTTAATTTATGTGGAATTCGCAGGCGAGTTTCGCAGGTGAGTATCGTAAGCGTCGTCATTTCACTTTCGTTTTTGTTCGGCGAAGTTTTTTCGGTGCTTTATCGTCGTTGGACGTGTGGGTGGCGGAAGTTACCGCAATTCGCAACCACAAGTTTCGAATATTGAAATTGTCTTTGGCAAATTGTGTTGCCAGTTCCTCGACGGTGTCTGAACCAAACGCGATTGGTGACTGTTTCACCACGTACTCGAACATGTGGGAGACAAATGCTTGATGAGCGGCTGGGCTTGCAATGGCGTGATTTGCTACGTCGCGTGCGTTGGATACAACTAACGTTGCACCCGTTTCCGTCACATATTGGCTGGTCGAGTCGATTGGCCGTGAATTCTCTTGTGTACGCCATCTGCCGATAGCATCGAAATTCTCGAGGGCAAATCCCAAAGGATTAATGGCCGCATGGCAAGACATACATGAATCCTGGCGAGTTAACTCCGTAATTTTCTCGCGCATCGTCAGGTGTGCAGCAAATTCGTCATCCTTAAACGCGATAGCTTGCGGAGGCGGATTAAGGGCTCGACCCACAATGCTGCGAGTCAAGAAAACACCTCGGTGAATCGGAGAAGAATTGTTATGGTACGACAGTGCACTGAGTAGATAAGGATGCGTCAATATTCCTGCTCGTTGCTCTGGCGGAAACGAGACCCTTTCAAAATGCGAGTCTCGCGTGCGATCGCCACCCAGGTCGCTTGATTGCTCAGTGTCTGCTGGGCCAGTAATTCCACGGTCATGCAGG
>CAZVBC010000426.1:0-5670 GCA_964625155.1 uncultured Pirellulaceae bacterium | reverse complement strand
CAACGGCGTTCGAGCCTCGTCGATCAGGATATTGTCGACTTCGTCGATTACGGCGTATTGCAACGGGCCTTGAACTTGCTGGTACTGCTTGGGAAAGCGCTCATCGCCACGTGCGGCCAATCGCATGTTGTCGCGCAAATAGTCAAATCCCAGTTCATTATTAGTCGCGTACGTGATGTCGCAGGCATAGGCATCTTGACGCTCGTCGTTCCCCAATCCACTTTGAATTGCACCAACCGTCAAACCCAGTCCCATATAAAGTGGAGCCATCCACTCCATGTCTCGTCGAGCCAAATAGTCATTTACAGTTACCACGTGGCAGCCCTTGCCCGGCAAAGCGTTCAGATAAGCTGGCAACGTCGCAACCAGCGTCTTGCCTTCACCGGTAACCATTTCGGCAATCATGCCACTGTGCAAAACGATGCCACCTATTAATTGCACATCGTAATGGCGCATTTTCAAGAATCGGCGTCCCCCTTCGCGGCAAACGGCAAAGGCCTCGACCAATAAATCGTCTACAGTCTCGCCCGCAGCCAGACGATTGCGAAATATGACGGTTTGTTCGCGGAGCTCGGCATCGGTCAAACGCATCATCTTCTCTTCAAGTGCATTGATTTGATGCACCTTAGATTCAAAGCGTTTGATTTGCCGAGCATTGCTCGACCCAAACAGGCCAGTCAAACTGCGTTCAACGCCTTGAAGAATACTGGAAAAGAAAAGACCAGTACCTTCCCAAACACGTTCCAATACTTCCATGGCGAATTTGAACTCAAATGCGAAAGAAAACGAGAGAACTGACCTGTGACTATTAACAACTATCGGAGAATCTAAACACTCGGCACAGAGCCGATTCCAACCGTGTTCTGCCTGACATCTGTGCCTTAATCAACTAAGCTTGGCCGACTCTTGCGATTACTACAACTTGAGCCAACGTGAGCACATTACTGCACGGCCAACAAGCTGTTAGTTGAATGGATCAAGAACCCCAATTCAAATGACAAATGCTCCCACCGGCATAATCTGCTGCAGTCAGCACGAATTTAGCATGTCCATTGCTATTGTAAGGGTATAGATTCCGCGTTGGTCGGTCAACGCCGCCTCATATACCGTCAATTAAGCGATACTCGCTCACAATGCCAAACTCTGAACGATCACAGCCAATCAAAAGTCGCCTAAGCTGCTTGGATCACTAAATATGGACAACTGGCGCTGTGAAACGAACGAATCCCTTAGGATACCGCGTTTTTACGCAGCTCAGTTTCACCAGTAAGGTCCTTACGCTCAGCAAATCCTTGCAACCCGTTTCTCTGGATTCGCCAAACCTCTTTCACCTAATCCTTCGTCGAAAGGACATACTCCCGAACATCTTCCCTGAATCAATCGCAGGGAATCCCTCAAAGATATCGAGGACTTTCAAGGGAATCGAAATGCTTGACGCATTCCGCTACCACACGTCGGCTCGGAAACCCGCAATAACCCACCCATAAGATTTACTAAAGACAGAAAAACCACCTAATAGAAGTGCTTTTTGACTCAATTTAATGTGATGAAAACAGCAGAAGTCTTTATCCAAACTTCGCAATTGATATATTTTGCGATAGTGTCTAAGTCTTCGTCACTCTTGGAGGTTTCCCACATGTTTAGTCTTTTCAGAATCAGCTTGGCATTAGTTTTTGTTGCTGCTGCAATTTCATCGTCTGCAAACGCTGGTGGTTTGCTCAAGCGGGGTTGTGGAGCACCCGCCCCAGCTTGCTGTGCGCCAGCACCAACATGTCGCCCAGCTTGCGCGCCGGTGCAGACATGCCGACCAAAGTGCGCGCCGGTGCGCACATGCTGTCCGGCGCCCGTTCGAGTTTGTGCTCCGGTTCGCACTTGTTGCCCAGCCCCGGTTGTGACTTGTGCTCCGGTACGCACTTGCGCGCCAGCGCCTACTTGCTGTGCGCCAGTTCGAACATGTGCTCCAGTTTGCAAACCTGTCGCACGCTGTGCTCCCGTATGTGATCCATGCGCAACTTCCTGTGGCAGCTCGCGCGGACGCATACTCGGCAAGTTGTTAGGTGGCCGACGAGCCTCATGCGGCGGATGTGGATGCTAAGCGAATGACTTGCAAGGCTTCCACCCCCTGCCTCGCATGACAAACATCTTGTTAGCGGGCTTCAATCCGAAGCCCGCTATTTTTTTGCCGCTTATCTTTGATGGCATGCGCACTTTGACGGCCAAGGCAGTTCTCGTTAGCATTTGGTCGCTATTATACTACTAATCTGTAACCAAATGTTTTATAGTAAAGCTCGCGCTGAGATGCAGTCGAGCGAATGTCCGATCGGACACCGATCTGCTATCGCTGATCGAAACGCCACGCCTACGAATACTCGCTCCAGGGCTGTGAGCATCGCAATGTGCATCACTTGAGTTTCCTGCTGGGTCAGTAACCAGATCGGGGCGTATAGCGGAGGCGTGTCTGGACAATGCAAGTTGTTTTTGTGTGGCTCAACTTGGCCTGATGAATTTGCGAGTTTTGCATGAACCGCGTAAGTCTTAAATGCTTGAACCGCAAACCCTGGCTGTCAACGCTCTGCGTATTCTTATTCGCGTGTGCGTGTCATAGCGGAGTTGTACATTCCATACCTCCCGCGCCAACTCTGGATACGGTTTTCCCGTTAGGCTGCAAAGCTGGAGGCGAAACGGAACTACAACTGAAGGGCAATCAGCTTACCCAAATTTATACGCTGGCGAGCAATATTCGAGGTTTTCACTGCGAGCAGTTGGGGGCTGGTCGTATGCGAGTTAAGATTCCAGCCGATACTCCTACCGGTTTGTATGATTTGTGGGCGGTAACTCCACATGGTATCAGCAATGTGCGAACTCTAGCCGTCGGACATCGGCAGGAATTGGCTGAAGCAGAACCCAATTCTTTGCCATCACCCATGACGATTCCCCTTGGGACGACGATTAATGGAGCAATCGATACTGCCGGTGATCAAGATTGGTTTCGCTTCGAAGGGCAAGCTGGTCAACGCGTGGTCATTGAATGTTGGGCCGCGAGAGTCGATTCGCGCTTGCGTCCAGTCATCGACTTATTTGACACAGCGGGCAAACGTCTGCCGGTGATCCGACAAGATATTCGCACAGAGCCACTGATTGCGTTCGATGTTCCAGACAATGGTGAATACTTAATCAAGTTACAAGATCTGGTGTCAGCAGGAGGGCCGGACTTCGGCTACCGTTTGGACCTGCATACCGATCCGCGAACGGTATTTTCACTCCCGAGTGCCGTGAATCCTGCAAAGCAAACCGACGTCACTTTGTATGGCTGGAACTTGGCAGCTCAAAAGTCGGCATCTAAACCTTTGTTTTTCGAACAAAGTGATGCAACGGTAGACGCGCGGGCTCAAGGTACGCTGGATTGCTTGCCACGTTGGGAACCGACCCAGATCGGGGCTTTTGAAGGAGTTCCTTGCTACCCATACATGCACGGGCATTCGTTTCCACTGAGTAACGTGAGCGTGCCTGTGATTCTTGAAAATGGGAGGAATGACAAGTTTTCGTCTGCACAGTTGATTCCGGTACCCAGCGAAGCTTGTGGGCGTTTAACACAAGGCAACCATTGTGACTGGTACTCCATTAGTGCCCAACGTGGAGAAGTTGTGTACTTCGAAGCGTTTGCGCAGCGCATTGATTCGTCGGCAGATCTCCAGATCAGCGTGTTCGATGCAAATGGCAAAGCAATCCTCGCGAAGTTCTACGACACGCTCATGGGGATCGATCACGCGACAATTCCGACAGACCATTTGGATCCTTCGGGACGCTGGGTCGCTCCCCACGATGGCACTTTTCTGATCGCTGTCAGCGACCAAGCAGGCGGCATTACCACGAAAGAAAACCGTACTTATCGACTGAGCCTACGCCGCGAGGAACCTGATTATTTCTTGATGGTCGCCCCAGTGCAAGCAACGGAAAGCTTGAGGGTCCAGCGGCATGGGCGAGTCGCGCTGGATGTTGTTGTCGTGCGACGGCGCAATATGGATGCTCCAATTCGCTTGACAGCAAACCTTCTGGCGTCGATCGCGACGGGAGGATTTTGGCGAAAATCGACAGGCATAAGTTCTGCCACGTTGGGATTGGGAAGTGAGCTTCAATCGCTGACAGCCCTAGCCGATTTAGGTTTGGAATGTTCCGAGACCTGGATTGGAGCTAATGAAAGCCAAACAACTCTAATCGTATCTGCGCGAACCGACGCACAAGCCAAGCATGGTTTCTTGAGCATCGAAGGTGCGGCTGATGAGATCGGGGGGCGAAGTGCCTTACCTGTATCGATTGTGCGGACCGGGACTCCCAATGTCTGGACGCGTGTCGTTTCCGCTTTGCCCATTGCGGTCCTTGAGGAGGAAGCTCCACTACGTGTGGTTGCGGACGCTCACCAAGAAATTGTCCACCAATTGTACGGCAAATTATCATTGCGTTATTCGCCCGCTAGCGTTGTGGATGTCTCGGTGAAAATTGAAGCCAAAGGCCACGCTTTGACTTCGCCGGTCAAGCTGAGTCTTGTCGGTTTGCCTCGCGGCATTCGAGCCGATACCGTCGCTCTGGACAAAAACCTGCGCGAGGGTTTTTTGAGCTTTTATTTGCCGCCCACTATGCCGCTTGGAAAGTTTTCCTTTGCAGTACGAGCGGAAGCGACCATGGCCGGCCCGGACGGCAAAGGTGAGCAAGTTACAGTTTTTAGCAATTCGCAGACGATCAATGTCGAGCCCGCTGCGTTTCGAGTGGAGATCGATCCGTTTGCGGTGCGCCGCGCAAAACGCGGAGAGACAATTCAAATCGGTTATGTTGGTCATCGCACTAATGGATTCATTGGTAAAATTCACACCGAAATTGCCTCACCAGGTATTGTCACCAATGTGCCCGGACTGCGTGCCCGTGGCGAAACCTTTGTAGGGCAAACTGATCGCGGTTCACTTCAAGTTATCGTCAATCCAGACGCTGCGCTGGGACCTCAACAGTTCTTGCGATTACTCAGTGTCGGCGTCGTCGAAGACCAAGCAATCTATTTTGGCTCCGACTATTGGGAATTGGAGATCGTTGAATGATCGGCAATGTGGTAATCAAGCTGTTCGTGGGCCTTGGTCTCTTTGTTTGGGGTAATTGGCCAGCCACGGTCGTCGGTGCGGAAACGGCTCAGAGTATTTTTTTTGCCACAGATGTCGTACCGACGCTCACGAAATTGGGGTGCAACAGTGGTGGTTGTCACGGCAAAGCGTCTGGTCAAAACGGGTTTTCACTTTCTCTGCTTGGTTTTGAACCCGAATTCGATTACGAAGCGTTAGTCAACGAGGGTCGCGGCCGAAGATTGTCATTGGCAATGCCCGACCAAAGTTTGCTGTTGCTCAAAGCGACTGGTGTTATGCCACATGGTGGCGGAAAGCGATTGGAGGAGTCCAGCGACGACTACCAACTGTTGCGTAATTGGATTGCTCAAGGTGCCCAGCCAGCATCTGCTAAAGATCCTTGGATCGAGCGTATTGAGATCCTGCCCGGTCGAGGCGTTCTGGCATCTGGTTCGACCGTGAAACTTCGCGTGACAGCATACCTTTCGGATGGTTCCCAACGCGATGTCACACGCCGCGCTGTATATCAATCTAATGAACCGGAGATTGCAGATGTAGCTGTTGA
>CAZVBC010000425.1:0-5687 GCA_964625155.1 uncultured Pirellulaceae bacterium | reverse complement strand
AAGATGACATCGTCCAATGAACATGTACTTCTAGTGCCGGGCAAACCAATCGGCCATGACAGCCACTTCAACAGGTAGTGTTAACCAAGGGTGTCCGCCTCCTGCTTTGACAATTAACTCGGCTGAACTACCAGCGTCTTGAATGGCCTTTGCCAATTTCTGTGACTGAGGCAACGGAACGACTTGATCGGCATCGCCATGGATCAACAAGCAGGGCATTTGCGGCTTAGTAATACGATATAGTGGAGAAATGGATTTCGCCAAAGCGATAATTTTGTCTTCGCTCATACTTGACAAGCCTCGATCATCTTCGGCAGAAGCCCCGACAAATAACAATGGAGCCAGCAAATGCGTGTCCGCTCGGCGACCGTCTTTCCAGTCGATGAAATCCGTAGGAGGAAAAAAGACAGCCACTGCCGCAACATGCGTATCGTGACGTTCGCTTCTCTCTTTTGCATTGGGGTCACCTTGACGCGGAGATAGGGCGGCAAGCATTGCTAAATGCCCGCCTGCGGACGCACCTGTAAGGCCGATCTTGGTACTATCGACGGCATGTTGTTTGGCATGTTCTTTGACGTAGCCAATCGCCAGATGTACATGCCGTTCCATTTCCAAAATGGTGTATCGCGACTTTGACCCAGGCCGGATGGCGAACACGGTGTAACCACGACCACACAGGATATGAAATAACTGAGCGAGTGTGTGGTCGCGAATCTTGCTGCGATCCGAATACCACGCTCCGCTGGCCACATCAATGATGGCGAGTCCATTGGATGCTTGAGTAGGTGTAAAAATATCCATTAACAAACCCGTGCCATGCACTTCGGCGTACACAACGTTCTGCACTTGAGTGTAAGGTAGCACTTCTTGTGCTCGAACCATCGTCCCGCAACAAATCACGAGTACCAACAAGATCTGTAACATATTTCTATCCGAATCAAGGGATCAACTGCAAACAAGCATGCAGCACAATAACAACATCACAGAGCCCAGTCATCACTTCACTTTATCTTACTTGCGATCCAAGCGACAGTGAGTATTTGCAGGGCTTGTGGTTGCCATCACGTAATTCTTGCGTCAAGATAAGTTTCGTTACGAGTTAGTTCGCCCGCTGCTTAGTTGGCAAGCGCCTCATTCATTAATATGAATGCGGCTTGTGGGGGGCCAATTAGCGATCGTGCGTGAGCACCCGACTTCCATTGATTTCGCGTCTACAACCAGACGCTAACTCAATCTGCAATCGTTTAACGCGCAGCCAAAGGTGACTGTTGACTTAACAGCATTGTGTATTGATCCCTTTTTCAATTTTCCATTTCTTGAAATTTTGCTTGCCTTTTTCATTTATGAGATCGGCGTTGAGGACCGAATCGCTTGTTTCTAATGCAAGGTGGGTAGTTTTAAATCGAAATAGTGTTCCTATCGGCTCGTTTTAGGTCGCGGCAGCGCAGGACCTGCTAGCCAGCAGGCTAGCTTGTGCGGCGTATGTGGATTTGAATCCGATCCGAGCGGTGTTGGCCGAGACTCTGCAAGCCAGTCAGAACACATCCGTGCAGCGGATAATCGAGGCGTTGCAAGTTGATGAGAGCCTTCAAGCGGCAACTTCGTTGCAGCCGCCAGCAGCCGCAAGCGCCGAGGCGACCACATCGGCTGCCATCTGTCAGGAGGTTTGCGATTATGGGTTAGCAAACAATAGTACTACAAATGTCTATTCTCGCGTCCCTCCTGCTAAGTCAATAGAACGGCGGCTCGATAGGAACCTCGCTCTTCCGATTCGACAAACCCTAATTCTTAACTGTGGCACAGCACTAAACATACGATTCTGTAGTCTCATGGGAGCGATAAGTCAGCATGCTGCAACTGACGCACAACAGGTTTCGCGTGGGGCTGGAATTCAAGCAAATCGTCAAAGTGAGCGACAGGAGAAAACTTGGTATTTGATGCCGATGTTCGGAGACAGAAAGGTCCGAACGGCAATTGAAAGCTCGTGATTGCAAGAAGTGGATGTGCGAGTTGCTATTTTGTGATGAATTTGTCGTCGATCGGGATCTCAAATCCTTGGGCCAGTCGGTTGGTCATATTGGCGGTGGCCACGATCGACATCAGTTCGCCGAACATTGCATCGGACATACCTTTATTGGTGGCTGCAAACTTATGTGACGCAATGCAGTAGTTGCATCCATTCGTTATGCTGACTGCAATATAAATTAATTCGCGCTGTAGGGGATCGATTAATCCAGGTTCGCCCATCACTTGCTTAACGGTTTCCCAAGTGCGGCGCAGGGTCGGCGGGTGATTGGCTAGTGCCTTCCAAAAGTTATTGATCTCGTCTGTTTTCCGCGTTATACGAATGTCGTCAAAGACAGCTCGAACGTCACCCTGACTTTCAGCATACTCAATCAACTTCATCATGGATTTCTCTGGTCGGCAATCTTTGATCGGCTGAGCGGCTCAAGCAACAAAACTACTTGTCGAATTGCGATAATCGAGTTCGTGCCAGTTGGTGTCCGGTTTCGAGTACGTCGCTGATCGAAACAGGGGCTCCTCCTCGCCGCTGGCTCTCATCGGCCGCTTCCATAAAAGCAAACATTTCGATAGTCGTTTCGGCGCTGACCGGTGGTACTTTTGAACGGAAGAATTTACCAATGGCTTGGCAAAGGTCAGCGTAGCTCCCTTCTTTGTCGGCTCTGACAATGCCTTTGGTTCCAAACGCAATTGCGCCCGAATCGGAGTTATTTTTGCGAATGCCGCGATACGTTCCGATACGCCCTCCCGTCCAAGTCCCGGAGACCAAATCGGCGTCCGCCGTCTTGATGCGCGATACCGATTGACAGCCAGTTCCCATTAACGTGAACAACGCTTCGATTCCATGAATTCCATAAAAGACCATATCAGGAGTTCCGCTTTGATAGGAACAAGGCCCCCAAGTTGCCGCACCAACAATGTCTCCGACCTTGTCGTTATGCAGCAGCGCACGTAAACCAGGATAAAAACGGTACGACGAGCTCGAAAAAACTGGCACGTTGTACTTTTTCGCCAACTCGTAGATCGCGATTGCGTCTGCTAACGAGCCCGCAGCAGGCTTATCGATAAATAATGGCTTTCCACTTTTGATCACTTGAGCCGCTTCTTCGAGGTGAATGCGACCATCAACACTTTCCAGCAGGACCACGTCGACTTTGGCTAACAGCTCGGGAATCGTCTTAACGATTTCGACCCCCATGCCCCGAACTTGTTCAGTGAATCGGTCCACTCGATCTCGACTAGCAGGAAAATCCGTTCCCCCTGGATAACCTGCGACGATTTTGATTCCTCTCAGATCGCCACTTGCTTGTGGATTATTAAAGATCCTGGCGAACGCCGGAACATGGGAAGTATCCAAGCCAATCATTCCCGCTCGCAGCGGCTCCTGCGCTCCGGTATTCTGCATGAAGATGTTGACGGCAACTATCAACATTCCCAGCATGTGCATCTTTTCCGTAAACCACATCATGTTAGTGTCCTTCGCGTGCAGGAGTGTCTATTTCAGGTCTAATGTAAACTGGTTTGCCTTGGGGTCGTCGGTCACTGCGGCTGACAGTCCGCTGGAAATCTGGTGATTATATTTCTTAGGAATTAACGACTCGTGATTCGCCGCTATTTGAGCGTCAGTCATCGTCAAAGCTTCCTTTTCGGAAACCGGCCGCTTTTGTCGCATCGCCGTTACACCGATTTTGTATTTACCGGCAAATGCACCCGGCTTGCCATCGGTGGTGAGGACGAATTTTCCTTCCGTATCAGAACGTCCGATAACGGGAGGGCCGCCTTCATCCGGAACGAAGATAACATCCGCATCCGGAACTGGTTTCGAGTTGTACGTGACAATTCCCCCAGCCTCGATCAGCTTGGGGCCGTTATCGCACCCAACGATCAACATCCACACGGCCAGAATTGCAGCCAAGCTGGCCATGTTTGCGAATCTGATTGCCAATAGAGTTAGGTTCATTAGCGTTTCTCCGGCCGCCAATAGGAATCAATGAGACGAATTCGTAAGTCGCGATAATACAATCAAAAATCGCCGACAACCTGACCATCTGCACGTGCACCCAGCCACTGATACATTGTGTGATCGATAGTCTCACTGATAAAACGCACGGAACCGTCAGCCAGTGTGAACTGCGCGCCTCCGCTATGTAAAGATTTGAAGCCGTAGGCGTACTGCATTGTATCACCCGATGCTGGGTTACATGCCGGGTCACGGATCTTGCGAGATGCCTGGCACGTAGTCATTTCGTTGATCGGAGTAATGGTCGATACACCTCCTCCAATACTAAACAGATTACCCCAGCTATTGATCCAAGTGCCAGCCTGTGTGTCGGTACCATTGACCCATTGGCAACTGGGCAATACTTCACCAACCAGTAGCGTGTTGGACGTACCATCGGTTACATCGGAGATTTTCATGACCGAGTTACCGAATGAAAAAATGCCGGATACTTGCGACTTGTTACTGGTCTGCCCGAATCTGGCATTACCGCCAGGAAGTTGTTGTTCGTAAATAGTAAACGGATGGCACTTGGTTAACGTTATGCCGTCCACTTTCTGTGACCCCAGAGAGCCGCCGTAATTGCAATGCGCTCGAGCGTTTGCTGTCCCAGGATTCAGTACCGTTGGATATCCGTCTGAAGGGCAGCGAGTATACGGCGGAGAAATTTCCCACAAGATCTTGCCAGGAATAATTTGCACTCTGCGCTGATCGTTCGAAAAATCAATTTTGTCGGCAACGTTTCCTTGTTCCATAAAAGCCAAGATGCGGACTTGCCACGTCAATCTCGGAAGGAAACTTCCATTAGCGCCGGTCGCACCCAACGGGAATGTGTTGAAGGTACTGTGATAGTTATGAATTCCCAAGCCATATTGTTTCAAGTTATTGCTGCACTGCATACGTCTGGCTGCCTCGCGCGCTGCTTGAACGGCAGGCAAAAGCAGGCCGACCAATACCCCAATAATTGCTATAACGACCAGCAATTCGACCAACGTAAAACCGATCTTAGCCTCACGCATTTTTTAACTCCTATGAATCAAATAACACACACAGCCGTGCACGATCTATCGTTCAACGATCAAAAACAAAGATTGAAGGGTTCATTCTCAAGAAATGGTGCGTCAATTACAAGCACTGGATCACAAGTTCGCCTGCCACTGAGCTTACGTGAAACGATATTTCCAGGTTGCGAGGGTGGACTGGATCGATGCAGGACTGCATTCAATTAGGGTGGAATTTATGCGGCCGGATTCGTTTCTGAGTTCAATTTTTTTATCACTCCGACGCTTTCGGTTCACAAAGTTACAAGCCCTATTCTAAACTTTTAGGATCGACCCTACTTGGAGTCGACCAGGCCTTGCAACGTAAACTTTGAAACCATCAGAGCGTTATGGCTGCTTTGAGTTCCCTGATTATTGCTGGGAGCCTGCAACATCTTGGGAAAGTTGGCACTTTCAAAAACAGAGAGGTTGGGACGCTTGCTGTACTCATCGAGCTTTTCTTGGAGCTTGCCGCGTTCGGCTGACAGCATTCCGGGAATATTGGTGCCGCTGGTCGCCCATACGGATTTGCCTTTCCACTCGATTCGCACTTGCGACGAATACGACTGGACGCTCCACTCGCGCTGCGTATTTTCCTGGCAATAGGCCACACAACTTACGAGCAT
>CAZVBC010000424.1:0-5696 GCA_964625155.1 uncultured Pirellulaceae bacterium | reverse complement strand
TATTTGTAACGGGGTCGAGCCAATCGGCTGCGACGTCGAGGGCAGGTAATAACACAAAACGCCGCATCGCCATTCGGGGATGGGGAATTTTAAGATGAGGTGTCCAGATACGCTGTTGCGCAAATAACAGAATGTCCAAATCGATGGTCCTCGCCTCCCACCGCTCATTCCGTTGCCGTCCGAGTTGGATCTCGATGTCGCGCAATGTCCGCCATATCTGCCACGGGTTGGCAGTTGTGTAAATGGCTGCAACAGCATTGACAAAAGGTGGTTGACCAACTGGCCCACCGACTGGCGGCGTGCGAAACAAACGGCTCAGCCGAAAATGGCGTTCGTCCAAATCTAAGCTCTGCCGCAGCAAGCTCGCCGCTCGCCGAATCGTCTCAATCGGATCTCCAAGGTTAGCACCAAAACTGATCAAACACCCTTGGGATTCAATTGTCGATACCCAGACCTTTCCATTCGTGGTTCAGCATAAGATACTCCCAGCGACCCCAAATAGCTTGGAGTAAACCCTTGTCAACTGGGCGTGTCAATTCTCGGGAGATGATCAATCACCAACTGAACGAACCATCCAAGTTGCGGTTGGGGTTTTGGCGTTAGTTGTCGTGATCGATTTGTCATCGCGTTCGAGGTGTACTTTGACAAATGCATGAGGCTGTGTGGATCTATCTTCCATGGCAACAATGACTTGTACACTACCACTGGACCCGATGGTAACTCCTGCACCTTGAACAACCTGCCAAGTCGCCGCTTTGCCTCGCGATTCAATTAACTCGGTCTTCGCGCCGCTGACGAAAGAATCAAATCCTTCTTTAACTTCTGGGCTTGTGGATGATTTGTAATATTTTTCTAAGGAAGTTCCTGGGATTTGCCGCTCGTGTTCTGGGCGAGTCAATTCATAGGCCTCGTAACGATTTCCGGACGACATAACTGTCAAGAAATGTTTCGCGAATTCGCCAGCCGCCGCATACATGTAATCATTGCGCAAACGAGTTGCGGTGACCGACCAGACTAAGAAAAACACTCCCAATCCAAAGCCGGTAAGAGCGAGGTTTTTTCCACCTTGACCAGGATTGCTGTGCAATTTCCAAAAAACGAGCAATCCGAAAGCAATAGCAATGATCGCTGCGGGCATCATCGCGGAACCGAACGTGGCAAATAGGCTCAAAGCTCCTAATGCCAGCGCTACGATAGCCAGCGGGCTGACTGGTGGACGCTCAGCGACCTCCAGCTCCTGGTCCAAAGCACCCATCAAAGGTCGCTCGGAAAGTTTCTCCAACGGCATAGAACAATTACCTTACTGAAACACTGTTGACGATAGCTAACACTGTTGACGTTAGCTCAGGTTTTGGCTGGAGCCATGATGCGCTGCATTTCCTGCAAGCTTGTCATGCCTGTGGCCACCGCCAACACGCCTTCATCCTGCAACGTACGATGCCCAGCCTTCCTGGCAACCTGTACGATGGCATCCACGCTTGGGTTCGCTTCGGCCACTTTTCTAATTTCATCAGTAATTTGTAGCAACTCAAAAATTCCAGCTCGACCGAAATAACCTCGCCCGCTGCAGCGTTCACAAATCTCTATTTCGATTGGGTTGCCTTTAGCATCGACACGTTGATCTGGGGGCGGCGGCACAAAAGCTTGATACATCGTTGTTACCCTCCCTGCCGGTATCCCGAGCTTTTGAAGCAGTTGTGGATTCGGTTGAAATGGTTGGCGACACTTTTCACATAAACGACGAACCAAACGTACATTCAGTACACATGAAATCGTCTTGATCAAGTTCTTGGCTTGCTTTTTGTAGGTTGTCAGCAGCTTGACGTACGCTTCCGCCGCCGTGGGAGCCACAATTCGCGTAATGCAATGACGATGTTCCTCGATCAGTTCGTCCATCATCATCTGGACGATTTCTTCGTTGACAAAATCGGGTAAGACCAAGACGTCCGGCTGTTTCAAGAGCAAGCTGCCGAGAATATTCTTGGGGGTCTCACCTGCACTGCTATCGAACAAATGTTGCGTAATGTTAATCAGCTCTGCTTCGGCAGTTGCCTTATCTTCGATTGCATGAAAATCACGGACGAAACGGTCAGCCGCCTCCAACGCGACGCGCCATGTAGTTGGTAATCCATGGCTCGGTGCACCACTGATTACGACCAAGGCGTCGTTGGCATTGAGCAACCCCTTGAGCTGCTCTTGCATTTTGTCGCGCATGCCAAGGTCGCCGAGCGTTTTTAAGATCGGTTTCTTGGGCTCGATACGCACCAAAACACGCTCGCCATTGGGGGTGCCCTGCGACAGAATTTCGGCGATCCAATCACCCGCACATGCAAGTGGGAGTTTGCCTTTTTGTTTTGAACGGCGGTCGGCAAAATTCATTCCCGCCAAGCGTTTTAGGATTTCCAGAACCTTGTCGCCGTTGGGGCGATCCATCGGGGGCATGGTCTCCCACATACCGTCCACACGGTAGCGTACACTTGCTCCTTGAGCCGTATAGTCCAAAACTATTTGGTCCGCCCGCACCGAAATCGCTTGAGCAATTAAGGTTACCAGCACAGGGTATTGCTCAACCTGCCGACAAGCAACCAATAACCCCTGGGCTTGCTGTTTGTCTGGACAGATTGGCTTGAATTCCAGCTCCGGCAATACCGGTTCGCCATTGCCCTTACTGTTCTTGTCTTTTTTCTTACGCAGCATGTGTTCGCCCTACAACTGACGTTTGTTCACTAAACAATTTGAGCCGGAAGATCTTACCCAAAGTTGATCACAGCCATGTGACGACACTGAGGTAAGTAACCCTCTGAATCGAATGGAGATTAGATAATTCCAGGTTGACTGACTTCGATTCCTTTAAGAGCCATTTTCAACGCATCCTTATTGGGAGCGACCGCAAACGCGGTTGGACGATCGATCAACTCTTTATCGATAAGACTCTTCAGACTCATCGTGAAATCTTGCATACCTTCTGCAGCACCGATGCGAATCGCGTCAGGCAACTTGGAATCATGACCTTCCAGCACCAGTTTCTGAACCATCGGAGTGAAAGTCATAATCTCAACGGTCGGCACGCGACCGACTCCAGGCTTGATCGATCTCAATAATTTCTGCGCCACAATGCCTTTCATGTTAAATGCAATCGCGCTGCGGATCGCACCGTGCATTTCTTGTGGAAACAAGTCAAGAATACGACCGATCGTGGTGGGGGCACTGGACGCGTGAATGGTTCCGAACACCAAGTGGCCCGTCTCAGCGGCATGGATCGCCGTCAAAAACGTTTCTTGATCACGCATCTCACCAACCAAGATGATGTCCGGATCTTCGCGGACCGCGTGCTTCATTCCTATTTCAAAATCCTTGACGTCCTGACCAATCTCGCGCTGATTGATCAAACATTTGTCTTCGGTATAAACGAACTCAATAGGATCCTCTAACGTCAAAATGTGCTTGCGATAAATCGAATTGATGTAATTCAACATCGATCCAATGGTGGTACTTTTCCCGGACCCTGTTACTCCGGCCAAGAGGACCATCCCTTGATCAAAATGGCACAGAGTCTCCATCGATTCGGGCAAATACAGCCCTTCGAATTTGGGAATGAAATTATTGACACGTCGAGCAACCAAGCCGATCTTGCCAAGTTGTTTCAACATGTTTACACGAAATCGCCACTTCTCTCCATCGACTTCAACCACGTAAGCAAAGTCTGCTCCACCTTCCTCTTCGAATATTTTCAGTGCCCGATCATCCATCATCGGGATCAGCAGCCGCACCATTTCCTCGTTGGTGATCGGGTCGCGATTGAGAGGTTTCAGGTCACCGCTAACGCGAACGATCGGTGGATTGCCTACTTTAAGATGGAGGTCAGATCCTTTTAATTTGACGATCGCTCGAAATATCTTGTCGACCTCCAGTTCGCTTTTCTCTTTGAGCAGTGAACCGATCAACCGGTCAGTAGTCGCACCAGCAGACGTGGAACCATTAGTGTTGGCAGTGGATGTTGACATAAACGCTCAATGGCATCCTGTGACTTGCAAAACTCACCCCGAACAAGTAATCGAACAATGAGTCACTATGAACTTGGTCCGTCGCAGCCTCGTCGCTGTTTCAACTGCATTACTAAGAGGCCAACAACATAAACCGCAATTTTTAAGCGACTCCGTTCCCGCATCGCCAACTATCGTAGCAAATGCTGGCGACATTATGAACTAGCCGAATACTAAACGAAAGAATGGGCCCGGATTTTTGCCACTGCACATTGCATTTCTGCAAAGTTCTGCCAACTCAATGTATCTTCGCGACAACAACATACTCTAATTCGCCAACTTTCCCGTTACCTAAATTAAACAGCGCCACTTTCGATGATGTTGTTAGAGCTAAGTCGTTGCAGCGACATCGTTTAACCCGCAGCCGAAGGAGACTATTGACTTAACAGCATTGGAAAGTTGTACAATGATGGCAGGATCTCGCAGGTACGTTTGGAGGGGTGTTTGCCATGTTAATGGACCAGCCTTAGCGTTACAGGTTCAACCAATTCGATGAGGCACTCTTCAATCGGATGTTGCCGCTGAGGACCTGTTAATCGATGCCGAGGAGCTTATCCGTTGGGATTCTCTGGGCTTGATCTTGGAAGAGTACTATTGCCGTGATCGTGGGCAGCCGGCTTTGTCGCCAGTGCTGTTGCTGAAACTGGAATACCTGCGCTATCAATACGATCTTTCGGATCGACAGGTCATCAAACGTTCCGAAACAGATATCCTATTTCGTTGGTTCCTGCAGATTCCGAGTGGCTTTGCGTTGCCCGATCCAAGTTTGCTCTCCAAGTTCCGTGGGCGGCTGGGGAAAGATGGATTCGAGAGAGTGTTCACGGAATTGATCAAACAAGCTCGAAGCGAGGGTCTTGTCAAGGATCGATTGCGATTGAAAGACGCAAGCCGGTTGCGGGTTAAACGATGTCGTTGCAACGACTTAGTTCTAACAACATCATCGAAAGTGGTGCTGTCCAACTAAGCTTAATGCGTATTGGAAAAAGTTGGATTTGTAAAGAAAACTCCAGGTAGCATTAGTGAAGAAATTCGGACTCGCCATTAACAGCATGGTGATCGTCGTTCTGACTGGCATTGCCACAGTTATGCTGCACGAGCTCGGTCATTTTATACCAGCCTATCTTTATGGCCTCGAGCCTGAACTCCATCATAACTTTGTATTCTACGTAGATCAGAGAGTTTCGGCCTTTGCTCAAGGATTGATCGCAGCCTCTGGGCCTGTCGTCTCATTATTTATTGGCACATCTTGTCTGTTGTTTTCGAAGCGAGCAAGGCATAAAGGCTTGGTCTCACTGACGACGCTATGGTTGGGATTACATGGCCTATTGACTTTTTTCGGCTATCTATTTGTCGCGCCGTTTTTCACTTATGGAGACACGGGTAAAGTGTTTGCTCTTTTGGGTCTTCCATTTTGGTCGGTTCTTGCGATCTCAACTTTTGGCGTAGTTTCACTTGTCGTTTTGTTTCGAAACCAAGCGAAGGAATTTACATTTTACGGCGAAGGATGCATGACTCCTGCCATGCGAGCCAATTCGCTAATCCTTTTCCCAACACTAGCACTCGTTGCGTCTGCGGTTTTGCATTTGCCTGTACCAACGCCATTGAGCCTCATTGCACCGCTGTTGATGCCGTGGTCATTCATGACGATCTACG
>CAZVBC010000423.1:0-5699 GCA_964625155.1 uncultured Pirellulaceae bacterium | reverse complement strand
TCAAGAGTATTGCTGAGGGGCCAATAAAATCGCTCCGATCTAGCGCTCCACGATCCTTAAACACGTTTTGGCCAAGGCCGCTTGGTGGAGCCACGGAGGGATCATCCACGCGCAAAAGCCCAACTGCATCGCGATCGGGGGAAATGACTGGAGTTATGGGGATACCGACAGCCTGTTTTACTGAGGCGAATAATGGCCGCTCGGGCAAAGAATCAATACTGCTGTCAATTAAAATCGAACCTGGCGCCGGCAGATAGTTTCCAGCCTGCGGATTGACGAACAACCGCATACTGTCTGGAACATCGAAATTAAAATCCAAAGCTGAATTGGCAACATTTGTTGGAACCTGCTCAACACCGGTGGTGTACCTGGTTTTTGCAGACGCTGGTTCATCGTATTGGTAAACCGAGCCACCGAGTGTTATCTGAGTAGGCTTCGAGACAATGCTTGCATGGTTCGAACCTTGCGGTGCAAATCCGCCCGTAAACGGTGGGACCTGCTCAAAGCGTCGCGATTCCTCGTTAATGACTGGCGACTGGAGATTGAAGAAGACGTTGTTCAATATAGTTGGGCTCGCGCCGCGTGTAACCAGAATGCCAGTTTCTGCCAACAATTGATCAAGATTGTTATTGTCGTTTTGGTCGGGGCTTACAACCACTACGCCATTGCCGTTAATCCAAGCGGCGTTATTGATGACAACAAACTTCTCCGACGTACCATCACCAAGTGAAGTCTTGGCGATCGGAGTTGTAGTTGTTCGATCATGCCCAAACCCCATATGCGACAGGCTTGTCACACTGAGGAACGGTGGCAGATTGGGGAGAGTCGTAGTTGTAAACAGAGTGGTGCCGTCGATTCGACGTGTCAGCAGTTTGAGACCTTGGTTGACTTGATAGTAGTCCTTTCCAAGTTGTCTTCGTATCTCTCGATCACTGACGACGTTCGTCCCCAATTCATCTATGTCGCCAAGAGCCTGCATCAGAATCGCCGGATCACCCGCGAATCCGCCAAAGTCTGCATCGAGGATATTTGCCAGACCTCCCATTGCGCGCGCATGAACCGGAGGTAGTGGACTGGCTGTGCCAAATTGGCCATTCGGCAACTGTTGTTTATTGTCGATTGCCGGACCACCATTGAGCCCTTCGTTGATTGCTTTTGCAATTGCACGCGCAACGTCCGGAAAACGCCAACCTGTCGCTAGAGTAATTGGAATATTGCCTGGTTGCACAGGTGCACCAAACGTGAACTCAAAAGTCCTGCCGCTGGAGCCGGCTCCACTGATGTCCGGAATTCCAAAGATTGTAAACGTCTCCCCTGACTGATATGCGGAGGCGTCTTCTGCATTGATGACAAAATCCTGCAAGTGTCTTGCACTGACTGTAATGCGGTAGGCGCCGGTGGTTGTACCAGGGCGGCGATTGGCGAACGAAAGTGGATCGTAAGTGGAGTTTCCAACTGAACTAACTGCTGCATAGTAAACACCCGGCGCAGTTGCCGTGAAATCCGCATAAGAATCCAAGCTGGGTAGCTCGCCTGGAGCTGCGTCATTGTTGCTTACTTGCATTGACGTACCACTGGCATTGATAAATGTTTGCGCGACGCCGCGACTATCGAAAATCTGCAACGCCGAATCTAGGCCAGAATCTGCCGAGTCGATATCAATAATCACTCGCTCGCCAATTCCAAGTTTGAATTGGTATATATCAACGTCCGTTTGACTAAGTTGGCCCAATCCTGCGCCCAGCACAAACAAAGATTTCGCAGCATTCAATCGAGCGCCGGATACTGTAAAGTTAGTCAAGCCTGCCAACGGATCGGCACCCAACATGATTGCAGATTTTAGTCGATCGACGCTTGCTCCAGGTGCAGCTGTGGCAAGCAGTGCGACTACACCAGCCACATGCGGCGACGCCATCGAAGTTCCGCTCAGCAATCCATAACCGCCCCCTAATGTCGTGCTTAAGATGTCGACACCAGGCGCGGCCACGTCAACGCTGTTCCTGCCGAAATTCGAAAAATTCGCGAGTCGATCGTTGTGATCGGTGGCTGCAACTGAAATGATACCATTCAACGGAAAATCGGCGGGATAACTTGGAAAGACGTCGTTGTTCAAGCTACTATTGCCAGCCGCAGCGACGAATGGAATGCCAACATTGATCGAAGCCTGAACGGCATCCATAAATGGTTGTAAGAAACCTGGCCCACCGTAACTGTTGTTGCTGACGACGACGTTGACTCCGTACTGAGTCTTCATCATCACCATGTAATTCACCGCTTCAATGGCAGCGAAAAAGGAAACAAATGGGCTGCCACCAGGCAGGCCAATCTTGAGTGCCATGATCTTGGAATTCCAATTGACACCCGTTACGCCAATCCCGTTATTGCCAACGGCGCTGGTCGTTCCAGCCACGTGGGTTCCGTGACCGTTGGCGTCCATAGGATCGGAATCGTTTTCCGGTGGATCAATTCCGTGAATATCGTCAATATATCCATTGCGGTCATTGTCGATCCCATCTCCGGCGATTTCACCCGGATTCACCCACATGTTGGCTCGCAGGTCGGGATGGTTGTAATCAACCCCTGAATCAATTATCGCGATAACCGTTTGTGGCGATCCCGTTACTGTGTCCCAAGCTTCAGGTAAATCGATATCAGCATCAGCAGTACCACCAGTTTGCCCACGGTTGTCATAGTGCCATTGCTCTGGGTACCGCGTATCGTTGGGTGTGCGAGCTAATTCCGCAAGGTGATCCGGGACGGCATAGCGCACGAGCGGACTCTCGTCCAGTTGCTTCAAGCGGTCAATGGTCAGCGAGTCGCTGGGTTGCTTGACTAAGATTGCATTGATGAAATCAAAACTCTTGACAATCTGCAACCCTTGAGCGCTGAGAAACTGCGTCTGTTGTTGTGCAGTAACTCCGGGTTCAAAGCTCATCATGAACTGGCCCGAGCTGAGATTCACCGTTCCAGTAAAGGCGTTGCCGGTACCTGTGGAACCACCACCGGACGCCACCGCTGGATTTGGACCTGCGACACCTTGCCCAGAGTCTCCGATCACACCCACATCGCTGTAGAACAGCGGATTATGCGAAGTTCCTTGCCAAGTTTGGACAGCCGTTTCGAGAGTATCATTCGACTCCACAGCCGCCGAACCACCGTTAAAACTCGCTCGACCGTCCTTGCCGATGATTGTGTTATTAATGATGCGTGCATGCGGTTGTGGTGCTTCGCCCAATGGAATCTGCCGAATGTCCAGTGGATCGTTCGAGCCATTCAAAGTTCGATACCCTTGATCGTCAACTTCGTAATACTCCATACCTGTCACGCCTTCGAGGTAAACAGCGGGACGGTTGAAGTATTCAGGGTAGAACAGACCGGCGCTGGTTGGAGGTCCAGCCGGATCGGGTCCTAGTAGGCTTTGAGCAACGGTTGCGCGAATGGTCTGTGTTGTACCATTGGAGATCAATATGCTACCGACAATCGAGTCCCTCAGTGCCTGCATCGTCTCCAGTGCATTGGTGGCGAAAGGAGTACAAGTTGTGCAGTTTATACGGTGATAAAACTGACCTCCGGTATCTCGGAACCACGCCACAGAGCTATCGGAGTTATAGCCGTCGCCTTCGACGGACGAAGCACCATTGACGGTCCCGCCGTTCCCACCTCCGGAAAGATCTTCGAATTCAAAACGCAACCGAGTTCGATCCGCGTCAATCACCAACAAATCGCCATCGTCCAAGTAGGAGCCGAAATGCGATCGTGGAGGGTTATTGCCCGGCACATTTTCTGAAAAAAGGTTGTCTTGCGCTGGTATAAAGGCGGGAGAAATCATCCATATCGGATTTTCCCCTTGTAATTTGATGCCCCCCAATCCTCCTTCTTGAAGAACATTATTTTGAATCACCAAGCCAGGTAGTAAACCTCCTTGCACACTTTCATTAATAACAGGAAAGTTCCTAACCGCCTGAGTACCTGCTAGCGCTGGCTTGGCCTGTATATTCGTTGGTAAGAAAAAGAAGCCACCACCTAGTCCTGATTGCGCTGTATCGCGAGGATCTTGCAACCTAGGCGAGGGTTCCGACAAGATGGAATAATCTCTTGCATCCCGAATGAAGTTGTTTTGGATCAACATCTGGCTCTGCTCGCGCGTGATGTTGCGGTCCCCAATTCCAGCATGCGAGATAACCACTAACCTGCCAGCCGGCTTGGCGAACGACAACGTTGGTAGAGAAGCATTGCCGATCAAGTTGATGCGAGCATCTCTACCCAGACTTCCCGCAGCAGTACCGCTTGATGTTGCTGCACTGATCCTCAATCGCGACTGTATGTTAGGATTGTTGATGGCATCGCGAATTGCTCTTGCGACAACATAGTCAGCATCGGTGGCTGAAAACACTACTGGAACATTACCCAATCCGACCGCCGAATCCGTAGTGAATTCGAACCTAACTCGGGTACCTCCATCCGACAATTCAAAGATATCGCCGTCAGTCAGGTTTATGCCTGCAGGTGCCGCGATGGTGATTTGCTCAGTAAATCGATCATTTGTATCGAACGCCTTGGTGAGTGTTGGGCTTCCAGAACCGTTTGAGGTAAAGTAGTTTTCACCCAGTCTTACTTCCAACTGATAAGGTCCGCTGGTCAGGGTTGTCGACGGTACTGGTACATTCACATACGTCGGATTCGGTTCACCTGAGAATATCCTCGAACCATCTGCCAATTCCATTGTGACTGCGCCAATACGAACTCGACCATTAGCATCACCTCGGGCTCGAAAAACTAACGATAGACCCTGAAGGCCAGCAAACTGAGTCAAGTCGAGAGAAGCTCGCTGCGGCGACCCAGCTGTCAGTAGGACAACATTGATGGGACGATTCTGATTATCGGTCGTGGCGATACGTATCAATCCGAATGGCGATTGTACAAATACATCTAACTGGCCAGTGAATACTTCGTAATCAAAAACTGCGCGTGGTCCATCCGCAAAGGTGTACGTCTCGAGAGAAAAAGTGCGGGTTGAATTTGTTGCAGCCAAGCTGGGTGGAGTCGCGTTGGCATCACCGAACAAAAAGAAGCCTTGAGAGAGCACAGGTTCGTCCGGAACGCCGACGCGTTCACCTCGTTCCGCAAATCCGATGATCACATTATTGATCGCAGTGTTCTGCTGATCGCTGCGGAAAATCATTGTCAATCCATCCTGCCCCGCAAACCGATCCAACGGAATCCTAATCGAATTCGTTCCTGTCCTCAGCGCACCTCCAGCCTGCGACCTGGCAATCTGCGTTTCAACGCCGGTGGAATCTTTAATGAAGATGTTGAAAAATGTTCCGCCCGTTGGAAAATCATAATCGATATAGGTCGTAGGTAGATCAGCAGCCGCGTACGCCCCCAGGTTAAATGCCTTTGAAATCAACTCGCCAGTCGGGCCAATGCTTGGATTATTTGGAGGTAGAAAACTGGTTACCACAGGCGTTAGAGCAGTACTTGCGCCCGTAATGTGGTCTTCGTCAACAATTCGGCGCAGGGAATTGATCGGTTCAGTCGTAAATGGATTCAGCACTCGAGTACGCGGTTGGTAAGCGGCAGAGGATACCGCCACCAAATACGATCCTTGTGCTAAGGCAACTGGTCCAATAAACGCATCTTTGGTGCCAACCGACCCGCGACTCGGCTGCGTAGTCGAGCTGCGAGATCTTCCGCTG
>CAZVBC010000422.1:0-5707 GCA_964625155.1 uncultured Pirellulaceae bacterium | reverse complement strand
AACGTTTACCGGAGTATCGAACACGCTTGCTGTTGCTGTTCCGGGCAATGGGTTAAGCGTCCAAGGTGCTCCAGGTGTCGGCGCCGGCAATACGCCAATCCGCATCGAAGAGACCTCGACATTGAAGGAATTGATCAGCGCCATTTCCACGAATGTCGGGCCTGGCATTACCACGTCATTTGATAGTGGGCGTCTGAGTTTTTCGGGCGCAACTGTGGGTTCGTTTGTTGATCTGGCTGCCTCGGGTATTTTTGCAGATTTGGGCAGCTCAGGTGCAACTGGAGTGGGTACCATTCCCATTCGCGTCCTGGCCAACGACAGTGCGGCAACAGTTGCTGAAAAGGTGGCACAGGCAATTAATTCCGCAGGCATTCCTGGCTTGTCAGCGACGGTAACGGGAGTCGAAGTGACTCTTGTTGGCGGCGGCGTTGATTCAACGGTCGATCCATTCACGGGCGCAACAGTATTCCTTGATGGTCCGCTTACCGCCGCAGGTAATGGCGCGGCTCCTGGTGGCATTATCAAAGGTGCTGCGATGATCGGCTTCACCATGTATGCGGTGAGCGATCGGGGTGGATTGTATAGCGTGCAATTTCCCAACATACCCAGTTCTGGAAATGTCGGGACATATATCACATCTTCCTACGATCTTTCGGGCATTCAATTTACAGCCCTGACCGCAGCGCCAAGACATCTGGCCACAAACGGTAACATCAACTATGCCGACTTATTAATCGGCATCGATGTAAATGGGGACATGTATGCGTTCGATACTCAAGGTAGATTGCAGCCAGCGTTTGCGAACGGACAAAGCCGAATTAGTACCGGGGTGTTCAACGCAAATGGTTTAGCGTTCTCGACGTTGGACTACAACTTGTGGCACGTCTCTACACGTCGCAGTGGTGAGTTAGGGCACGGCGAAGAGAGAACTGGAAACGTCGCTGGCGAGTCCTTGCGGAATTCGATTGCAGGCGGATCGAGTCTTTACTTTGGTTTCGAATCTCCTGCTAACAATAGTGCTAGTGTGCCTGGAGGATTAGGAGATATTTCTGGCCGCTTGGATCCCGGAAATCGTAACGATTACAACTTCCCAGGTGGTGCGGCCGGAGCGATCGAGAGCCAGCCTTTCGATTTAAGTGGACTGAGTGGTGCCGATCTGCCAACATTGTATTTCAACTACCGCTTTGAGACCGAACAAGCATCCTCGATTCTTCCGCTAGGTACCGATCAACAAGACTACATGCGAGATTCATTGCGCGTGTATGCTTCTGGCGAAGACGGTAACTGGATCTTGATGGCCACGAATAATTCTCTGTCAACGAATAACAATGCCTTCAATGATGAATTTGACTCACCGTTGGTTGAGAACGAAAAAGTCCAGCAGTTGTTCGATAACAATGGCCAGTGGCGGCAGGCTCGCATTTCGTTAGCCGATTTCTCGGGTCAGCGCAACGTCAAGCTTAGAATTGAATTTTCATCGGCCGGCGGATTCGGTTACGGCATGCAGGGAGGTCGAGGGGCAGAACTGCGAGTCATTCCTGGAGATCGCTTGGTTGACGGTCAGACGATGACGGTACATGGCCAGACGTTCGAAATTGAAATGGGGGCAACTGTGGTCATGCCGAGCGGAGCGTCGATTCGCAATGGCGACAGCTTGACCGTTGACGGAGTTACCTATGTATTTACTGATGGAAGTGGTCCTGCGCCAGGTGCACCGGCAATCGCAGTTTCATATTTGAGCACGGATACAGCGGAGCAAATTGCAGCCAAATTGCGCACGGCAATGCTAACTGCCTCACAAGTTGCACCGATCGTTTCCGGTTTGAACTTTTCCTTAGAAAGCAACGACACGACCACGACCGCCAGCTCATCGGGAATCGTGGGTGACTCAATCATTCTCAATGGAACTGGCACGATTGGCGACAATGGTTCGCTGCCGATTGCTGGCCAAGATGTCGATCTAGTGCGCATGGAACTGGATGTTGGTGCGACGGTAACCGTTTCAGCTTTGGCTTCCGCAGGTAGCACTTTAGATAGTTTCTTGCGGGTATTTGACGCCGACGGTGCACCCTTAACTAATCAATTCGGCTTCCCCATCCAGAATGATAATTTCCAGGGATCGAATAATGCTCAGGTGACGTTTACTGCACCTTACAGTGGCATTTATTTCGTGGGTGTCAGTGGCGCTGGGAATTCAAACTACAGTGCCGTTGTTACAGGCCGTGCGACGACCGGCAGCACTGGTCCATACGACTTGAATATCCGCGTGGCCCGTAATCTCAATCCGATTCACAACGGCAGTCGTTTACAACTGGAAGGGGCCAGGAACGTCAGCGTTCCAGTCGGTTCGCCTATTTTGGTTCAAGGACAGGTAGGTACGACTGGCAATCCGATTGTTACGAACATTGGCATGACGACACCCCAAGTTGCGGCGGCGGTACAACAGTCGTTGGCCAACGTTTTTGCAAATGGAGCGACCAACGCCTATCGTATACGAAGTGGTGACACCATTGATCTGACCGGTTTGGTTGTTTACGACTCGTTTGATTTCTTCACGGGACAGCGAACTCCTTCTGCGACTGAATTATCGCCAGGCCCCTTTGGAGCGACGCGAACGTTTATCGGCGATGTCTTTGGTGCCTTTAATACTTCGTCCAATCCAAATGGCACGCTCACGAATGGCAACCCTGGGGCATTGCGAACCAGCGCAAATACGTTCGACGGTGTTTTCCTCGACGACTTTATTATTGGTGTTGCTGGTCGAGGCGAGATTATCGTCGACCAAAATCGTTTGGGGCCGAACAATCCGGTGCATGGGAATACGACGTTCATCGACAATCCTCAGCCCCGCCAAAATAACCCCATTTTGCGCAATGAAGAAGTATTGGTCGGTCCTTACCAGTTGGAAATTCGTGGCGGCGAGGAGTACGGCGTACCGTTACTGGATGATGCAGGGCGAGTCACTTTTGCAATCAATGATACGCTTGTACCGAGCGATCGTTTGGCCCGCGGAATCGCTGTTCAGTTCAATTCGGCAGCCCAATTTATTCCTCGTCAAACATTTACGATCAGCGACGGTACTCGATTGCTGACATTCGAATTAGATGATGTTAATGATGGAGTCGCTGTTACACCGGGTAACATTGCGGTGCCCTACAGCACCAGTACACTCGACCCGGCGACCGGCAACCGCGCCAGTGACAGTGCAAAGACCATTGCAGCACGCATTCGAGACCTGATCAATTCGCCTGCGTTGCAAGCGAGATTTCAGGTTTCGGCGAATCTCTTGAATGCCGATCGAGCTGGTGCAACGTCAGACACATTGGTCTTGATCGGACAAGCCAATGTGAACATTCCTTCGAATATTGGTAGGGTCATCGTCTCCAACAAACGAGGCGACTCGAACCGAGAGCGCGAGCAGGGGCAAGTTGTCGTACAGTCAAGCCGCATTTCCCACTCGAGTGGATTCGGAGTTGTGATCCAACCGGCGCCGCGTGACCCAATTACTAATGCTCCCAATCCAGGTTCACCGCGTAATACGGTCACGTTAAACTCCGAACGGCTGATGACCAGCGCTGTGGTCATGAACAACGAACTGATGTTCAATCAGTCTGGCGGAATCAGTGTTTCAGGAGATCCTGTAACAGCTAATGTGCCTCAGGCCCCAGTGCCGTTTGCGAGGTTGGTGAACAATACGATCGTTGGTGGAACGGTGAATGCAGTTACCACATTTACGGCAACCATACACGGAGGACAATTGTTCCCCATTGGCAATCTGGCGTTTGCAGATGCCGTGGCCGATTATGCGCCGCTAGCCGGAGCCGGCCCAGCGCCTCTTGTGGGTTTGGATCTTCCCACCGAAGCAATTGGAACGCCAAATTACACCAGCAGCATTGAACCGGGTGTTAATCAAGGTGTGGTCAGCTTAGGACGCGGCGGTCAGTTGGTAGTCCAGTTTGTCGATAACTTGCTTGTGGGCTCAGGAGATGCAACTCCAGATTTGATGATCTTTGAAGTTGGCGACTCGGAAGAAGTGTTGGTTGAAGTCAGCGCAGATGGATCGCGTTACCGCGCGGTCGGTCGAGCTTCCGCAGCCTCACCGAAAATTGATATTGATGCGTTTGGTTTTAACCAGAACAGCCGGCTTGCGTTTGTTCGCTTAACTGACGTTATCAACCAAGGTGCGGTAACCGGCGATTCCGTTGGTGCCGACATCGACGCAGTGGCAGCGATCAGCAGTGTGCCAGTTGACCGATTTATTGCAGGTGGTGAAGGTATTCGCGTAACGAATAATGCCAGTGCTACCTTGTTGAACAATGTCCTGGTTAACTCCACAATTGGTGTCAATATTGATGCATCGAGCTCTTCGACAGTTGTAGGTGGCACATTATTTCATCGTAATGCGGCCAATACCGGTGGCGTCGCGACGACTGGTCAGTTCTCGAATATCGTCGGCGACAATGTCCCCGTTTTTGTGTCAGTTGGAACTGGCAATTTGTATCCCTCGCCAGCTTCACCGGTAATCGATAGTTCAATCGATTCGCTCGAAGATCGATTGTCGCTGGTGGCGGTAAAACAGTCGTTGGGAATGGACGCATCACCAATCAAATCGCCACAATATGACGTTAATGGCCAGTTGCGAGTGGATGATCCTTCGGTTGAAACTCCATCCGGGCTTGGTGAGAACATCTTCAAAGATCGCGGAGCTCAGGACCGCGCGGATTTCGTTGGCCCGTCAGTGGTGTTGATGCAACCTGCCGACAATGATCTGGCTGGCAAAGATGGTAATGCCTTACCTGCTATTGTCGAACTGACTCGTACGACGCTAAAGTTCTTCGACATTCAATTGGTAGATGGATTGGAGCCCAGCGAACCCAGTCGCGGAGCAAATGTCGACGATAGTACTGTACGGTCCTCGGCTGTGCTGGTTTATCGTGATAACGAGCCACTGGTTGAAGGACGAGATTATACGTTTGGTTATGATGCGACCAATGGAATTATTCGCTTGACACCTCTATCGGGCATTTGGAAATCGGAAAGCGTCTATACCGTACGCTTTTTGAATTCTCGCGAAGCAGCAGTAATTGCCAAAGCTCCGACAGGTTACCTCGACGGCGAAATGTTTGATATAGCTGACGCCAGTGGCAGCCTGACAACGTTCGAATTCGATTTGGGTTACTTGATTCAAGTACCCACGCTCAATGGCGTCGATGCGAACGTGTCGGAAGGTGGTACTTTCACTCTGGATAATGGTGCGCGTCGACTGACATTCGAGTTCGATTTGGACGGCAGTGTTGCGGCTGGCAACCTTCGCGTGCCACTGACTCCGACCCCAACGCCAGATAGTGTTGCACAGCAGATTGCCTCGGCGATCAATGCTGCTGGTTTGCAAGTTACCGCGTCACAGCATGCCAGTGGTATCGTTCAACTTCAGGGTGGCAATTTGGTTACGCTGGAGGTTAATAACAGTGGTTTGACAGCCACTGGCAAACCCGGCGTGCGTACTGTGTTTGGATTGCAAATCCCACTGCAAGCTGGATTTCCTAACGGAATCACCGATGGCCAAACGTTTTCTATCGATCGCAGCGGCTCCCCTGTCACATTTGAATTAGACACTAACGGAGTGGTCGTACCCGGTAATGTTCCAGTACGTTTCGCGGATGGCGCGAGTGCGAATCAGATCGGTGTGGCAATGGTCAGCGCCATT
>CAZVBC010000421.1:0-5716 GCA_964625155.1 uncultured Pirellulaceae bacterium | reverse complement strand
AATTGGCGGAGAAATGGTGCCCCACATTCAAATCGAGGACACGCTGGCGTCAATACTCGGCGCTCAAGCAGATGGCTCGATGAGCGTGGCGATTACCGCTGTCCCGGATGATAAAAAAGGTGAACGACTGATTGTACTCCATCTCCCAATGACCATCGAAAAGCGTGAGTTGCTCGCCAAGATGTCGTTGGCCGGACTCCCCAACCTTTATCTACCTGGCGAAGATAGTTTTCTCGAAGTCGAAGCCATTCCCGTACTTGGAAGTGGGAAACTCGATCTCAAAGCCATGAAAGATCTTGCTCTATCGCATTTCGGACCGAAACATGGTTAAGCCATTGCTTTTGGCGCGCTGATGAACCGGGTACATTAGCTGGTCAGCGCCACCTTCGATTATTGTTACGATCGACTAAGTCATTGTAGTCAAATCGTTTAACCGCGTGCCCACCGGGCCGCGCGTACTAACCTTCAACTTTATAAAATCTCATTAGCCGGTACCAGCCGGGGCTTGGCACCATTTTTGGCGCGCAGAGTCGTCCCGGGCTGTTAAAAATCTGGCATTGAGGTGAGATTCGGTTGCGCACCTTTGTTCCGCACGAACCGCTCCCTAGGGACAAAACCAGCGTGTTTGACTGTGATGAACGGAAGTCTGAACAAGGTGCGGAAGCGGTCACCAGCTCCCAGCAGTTGCGGATGCTGAACGCGAGGCCCGATGGGCTCGCGGTTAAACGACGTCGCCGCAATAACTTAGATCTGCGTGCGATAAATCGAAGGTGACGCTGTCCAATGAATTAGTACTCGGTTTTCCTTGTTTTCGCGGCCAAAACCAGACGCTCAGCGTTCCGGCTGATCGCAAGTGCGCTGACCAAATAAGCCATGGATGAGTCGCTCTCAGGCCTATTTGAGACTTGATTTCTGAGGCGTTGTACCAGCTACCATCCAATTGCGAATGAGCTGGCCGGATGCCTCCTGATTGCCGTCTTGTCGGTCCACTAACGGCAAATCCTGTGCTCGCACCAATCGCCGAATAAGCTCATCGCGAGGGGCGCGTAACAACTGGGGACGCATAACGGCAGGATGCACTACAATGCAGTCCCAGGTCGGCGTCCCAAAATTCAACGACCAATTCATAATCCATGCGAATGCGTGGATGAATTCTTGCTCACTTGCCGAGTCAATAACGTTATCGGGCACGGCAATCACAACTAGGTCGGGCTTGAACGAACGGACTCGAGCCTTTGCATCTTGCTCAAGCTGGGCAAGAGTCAGACCAGAGACTGGCCACTCAGTTATTTCAATTTTGCTGTTCGCAAGTTGCTCGCTGAGCAGGGCTTGGAATGGCTGCATCATAGATGTCATAGCAAGTATGCGCAACGACTTACCGGATGCCGCCAGTTTACGCAATCGTTCAAGTGAGAACTCCGGGACATGGACGCCAGCCAAAGAGACTTGTATACCGGTGATCGACTTGGTAAACAACTCTGCAATCACACGGTGACCATCCAAATTGGGATGGATTTCATCGCTCATCAGCAATCGCCAGTTGATTTCATTTGATCGGCGGAGGTCGTCGAAGGATTGGTAGGCATCACATACAGGAACGTTGGCCTCGCTGCCTACTGTCCGCATAGCCGCGCAGTATTCCTGAAGTTTTGCAGTCGGTCGAGTTGGCGTGTCGATCACGTTATTCGGCGTTGCCAACAACACGGCCGAGCCGGCAGCTCGACATTTCTCAATGATGTGGTGCAAGTTGCGTTTGTAGTTATCCAGCGGAACGCGAGTCATATCATTGAGCCCGAACATAATCGTGACAATATCCGGGCGATGATTCAGAACATCGCGTTCCATTCGATCGAGTCCGTTTGCAGTAGTGTTTCCACTGATTCCCGCGTTGACCATGCGCAAATCGGCCTGCGGGATTGCGCGTCGAATCGCCATACCCAACATGTCGGTATACGCCCTTCGACTCCCAGTGTGATAGTAGATGCCTGTCACGCTATCACCTAGACACACAACCGTTACCGTTTGTCCAGCGGCCAACTTAAGGCGAACTTGATCGAATTCCGTTGAACTCTTATCGATCGGGAAATTTGGCTGTGCATGCAGTTCTTGCAGATTGATTCCATTGGCTTGACACAATACCAACAGACACAGAAACAACGGGAATCTCATACATAGCCTCCCTATTTTTGCACGAAAATCGAATTGCCCATGAAAAATGGCCTGGTCAGCAACTCGGTACACCATCGTGTTCAGCATACGATTTCAAGCCAGCATTCAGTCACTAACTTTCGTACGTGTAAGTTAGCTGGCCTTCTCGATAAACACCACTCCTACGAATGCTTGTTCCAAGGAACAGCAGGCAGTGCCAGCAGGGCGGTTGGTTACTAGGCGGAGCCCAGTAACCAGATAAGCCAGATAACAAAAACCCAGAAACCAGATAACAGCAAACAGAGCCAGCAGGGCGGTTGGTTACCAGGCGGAGCCCAGTAACCAGATAACCAGATAAACTCAGCAACCAGATAGTGGCGTTCGGCAAGAAGTGTCAACGAACTATCTTCGGAGTTAGCCTAGCGTCTTAATTGGCCAAGCGACGCGCGACCTCGTCCCAATTCACCAAATTCCAAAATGCGCCGATGTAGTCTGGGCGTCGGTTTTGATACTTCAAATAATATGCATGCTCCCAGACGTCCAAGCCCAACAGCGGTTTTCCGCTGATACCTGCAATGGCCTTGCCCATCAATGGACTATCTTGATTGGCGGTTGAACCGACCGAAAACACTCCGTTTTCGACGACCAACCAAGCCCAACCACTTCCGAAACGCGTCGCTGCAGCATTAGCAAAAACTTCTTTGAATTTGTCGAACGAACCAAACGCTGCGTCAATTCCCGCTGCGACCGCCCCACTGGGCACACCACCTTTACCGGGTCCGATAATTGTCCAAAACAACGAATGATTCGCGTGACCACCGCCATGGTTACGTACAACTGGGCGTTTATCCTCGGGAACGCTACCGATGTCCGAGATCAATGCTTCGACAGACTTGGCTTCAAGTGAACTTCCTGCGATCGCTTCGTTCACTTTGGTAATGTAAGCTTGATGATGTTTCGTATGGTGAATCTCCATCGTCTGCGCATCGATATGGGGTTCTAAAGCGTTGTAGGCGTAGGCCAGCTTTGGCAGTTCATAAGCCATAGTTCAATCTCCTGCATAAATTGTTGGCAAAAGTGTGGTCGGGCTAAAAATCGCTTACTCAAACTGACAACACCGGTAACTTGCTCCACAAACTTGCACCACATCCATATGTCGCAAACTCGCTCGACGAACTTAACGTTCTCAGTTTGAGTCGTTCAACAAATATCGAATTACTCCGCAGCATCCACATCTCAAATCGGACATAGCCATCCCTATCCATTCTTCGGGACCAGGGACTGCGCTTAGGGCCTGAGCAGTTCGGATGATTGTGCTGTACGAGTATTAGAGAACGATAGGCAATTGCTATTTTTTTGCAACCGGCCTATGCCTGACCAATGAATTCGGAATCCGAATCACGCGTTTCAATTTGGTTTCCGATTCGAGCCGAAGTGGTCACACGTTGAATAGTCGCTCAATCCACACTCTTGAAGACTTCCATCTGCTATCCACCTACGGTACGAGCTAATAGATTCTTGGCGATGGCTGGATCCGTGGTATCGCTTACGATTGCGCGACCATCACGGAAGATCGTAATCGTGTGGCCGTCAACGTTGAAACGAATAAAAAATGCGTTGGCGGATACGTTTGTAAACGACTTCAATTTTGAGGCAAGTTGTGATAATTCAATGGTCGTACCTCGACAGGCAGCAATTTGTACGGCATTCTTGCCACACAGGACGGTCGATTCACTTTCATGCTCACCTGCCAGAAATGCAAAACGCCGTTGACCGCAGGCTAAACAGTCTCCAGAAGCACGCAAACCTTCCAGTGACATCAGTCGAACACTGGTATGCCAAGAGTCGATCACGATCAGTTCGTGGCAAATCGCGTCAACGTTTCCGGATAGAATTTTGATCGCCTCAGCCGCTTGCCAACAGGCGATGATGCCAACGGCAGATCCAAGCACGCCAGCCGTATCGCAAGTTGGCAAAGCTTCGCGTGGCGGCAGGTCAGGAACCAAGCAACGAAAGCATGCTGTTGCACCGGGCACAATGGTCATTACTTGCCCACCAGCCCCCAGAACACCACCGTGCACCCACGGAGTGTTTTCTGCAAGGGCATAGTCGTTGATCAAAAGCCGTGTCTCAAAGTTGTCGGTACCATCCATGATCAAATGGCAACCTTGGGCCAACCGCGCAATATTGCGGTGAGTAATATCCTCAACGATAGGTTCGATAAGTGCTTGGCTGTCTATCCGCAAGAGTGCATCACATGCCGCTTGTGCTTTAGGACGACATTCCTTGGCATCTATTTCGCTGAACAACGTTTGGCGTGGGAGATTCGATTCTTCAACCCAATCGCGGTCGACAATGCGAATTTTTTTTACGCCCGCGCGCACTAAGCGTTCTGCGATCATCGATCCCAGAGCACCACAACCGCAAACCAGCACTTGCGCCTGCTGAATTCTATCCTGGCCGAGCTGGCCAAGCGGCGCAAACCTCTTTTGTCTCACATACCGATCCATGGAAGGCAGCGGGTCGATAAGATGGTCCATGCTATTTAACAGTTCAATGTACGTTTGACTGATTGCCGCTATGACCGATGTTCAAATCCTACTAACTTGAGGCGGCGATATCGACAAATCCTGCCAACGGAAGAACCATGATCTTGCCATCTCCCATCCGACCACTACGAGCGATCTCAACGACTCGTCGAACCACTTCTTGTACACGTGAGTCGTCGACCCACATAGTGATTTCGACTTTTGGCAGAAATGCGAGCCCAAACTCACTCTCGCGATATTCCTCCAAGTAACTTTTCTGCCTTCCAAAGCCTTTGACTTCGCGAACCATCAAAGCTTCGAGGGGCGCCATTTTCAAGTTGTCGATGACGCGCTCGGCCAAGTAGGGGCGAACAATAGCGATTACCTGTTTCATCGATTGCTTGGCATTTCACACTTTGATGGACAGAACGCTTCCTACATCATGGTCTCTGGCATCAGAACTATTCTCCGGCAAGTGAATAAAAGGGACAAGACGGCAACAGAAGCGAACTTGCAAAATTCTCAAGCCCTTTAATTCATCGTTACCGACGATCCCAATCTGACTCACGCAGTATCTATCCACTATCTAACAACCTTGTGTTGCAGAACTCAATGACGAACCATAGGATTACCGTGAGAGTTTGCGATTCACTGAGTTTGCTTTTTCGGCTCGCCAGAGGTGTGGTCATGTTTCGTTATAGGTCAATCATCAAGTCTGCCTATGCTGCTCTCATTGGAGTTGGTTTTGTACTTGCTTACTCCACACACATTCAAGGGGCGCTTCCAAATATCTTGCTGATCCTCTCGGATGATCACAGTTATCCCTTTCTGGGTGCCTACGGGAACACGGATGTTCGTACACCGAACACTGATGCGTTGGCTGCGCAAGGAATGCGATTTGACCGTATGTTTGTTACTTCCCCGTCATGTGTTCCATCTCGTGCCTCGCTGATGACAGGTCGCTCGCCTGTGGCCATTGGAATGGGACGCTATACGTCGCCGCTGCCGACAGAGATTTCAGCTTTGCCGGACTTGTTGCG
>CAZVBC010000420.1:0-5803 GCA_964625155.1 uncultured Pirellulaceae bacterium | reverse complement strand
AATCGACTTTCGGGTCGATCTCGATCGTTTCATCTGGATTCAGACGGTTCGTCATGGGCGTTGGTCGCTTTGTATGGACGATCCACCAAGTGACACAATCCACGAGGAATTACAACGGTTTACGCTCCAACTCGTTTGAGAATTGTGTCGAGAGTAGGACGCAAGGCTGCTGCGCTGGCTCGAATTCCCTGAAGCTCTTTCGGCCAAAGTTCGATCTCGAGTCTTTCGATGGCTCCACAACGACCGACAATTGTCGGTACAGATAACGCCACATCGCGAATCCCATAGCAACCAGCTTGCACAGTGCTGATCGGCAGAATACGTCGCTGGTCCAAAATCACCGATTCAATTACGTCACGGATGGCAATCCCCACTGCAAATCCAGCTCCACCCTTTTTCGAAATCACTTCGGCTCCAGATCCTTTGGTGCGAGCAAATATCTGCCCACCGATATTGTGATTCCAATTCGCTATTTTTTCTAAAGGCAATCCTCCAATTGTCGCGCTCGACCATATTGGCACCATACTGTCACCATGTTCACCCAAGATCAGCGCCTTTGTCTGCGTTGGCGGTAGTTTTAGATGATCCGCAATTAAGCTACAAAAACGAATCGTATCCAGTTGAGTTCCCAATCCGAGTACTTGTTGCACAGGGAGCTTCAGTTTTTTTGCAGCTACGTAGGTCAGGATATCGACGGGATTGCTGACCACTAACACAATTGCTGATGATTTCAAACCGACGCTATTAATCTGCGCCAATATCTGCACAAATAAATCGGTATTGCGGTTAATCAAGTCCAACCGCGATTCATCGGGCTTGCGGCGCAAACCTGCAGTAATACAGACAACATCACTATTGGGAATGTGGTCTTCATAGCTACCAGTCGCGATTGTTTGATCTGCAACGCTGGGAGCACCATGCATAATGTCCAGCGTTTGCCCAGCGACTAGATTTTCATTGACGTCCAGCAGCGCCAATTCGCGTGCTCTGCCGCCACACTGCAAAGCAAACGCGGCACATGAACCTACCAAACCGCCACCACCAATGATGCTGACTTTCATGTTCAACCCAAATTACTTTACTGGAATTATAAGAAGAGGTTTGCGTCGTGCTGTGATCTTTATTTCACGCGAGCACATTACTCTGCGCTGAACGGAAAACTGATTCATTTTACGATTTCAGTTGTGCCATAACTTGATCGGTGATTAGTTTGACCAATTGCTCCATGTCCAAGCCCGCTGTCGGGTTAGTGGTACCCTGCGCCGCAATCGCCTGGCCTACGGCCGCTTGAACACGTTCCGCAGCTTGTGGGCTCATGGCAGGCGGCGCTGGAAACGCGTTACGTTCAACGCCCGACGCTCCCCAACTTTCACGGAAAATATCATTCGCGCAGATATCGCAGTTCTGGTACTCGGCGGTATTGCGAGGATCAGCAAATCCCCATTTATCTTTCAGGGCAAGTAATTCACGCTCTTCCTTCTCATTGAAATAGTTGATTTTGCCCAACTGGCGAGCGAGCATGAGAATGCGGCAATATGCGTCCAGAATCTCGGTCCACCAGTATGCGCGTTCGACATCTTCTCCAAAGCTGACCGTGCCGTGATTAGCCAAAATCACTATATTGCTCTTCTTAACGAACGGAATAATCGTGTCGGCGAAAGCTTGACCGCCGGGAGTTTCGTACTTGGTAATTGGCACGTCGCCCAGAAAAACTTCGACCTCTGGCAGGACACATTGCGGAATGGGTTCACGTGCCACTGCAAAGGCAGTTGCATAAGGTGGGTGGCAGTGCACTACACTTTTAATATCCGGTCGCTGACGATAAATCTCTAAGTGCAGCAAAGCCTCGCTGCTTCGTTTCTTACGCCCCGCGATTTGCTTGCCAGTCATATCGATAGTGCAAATATCATCCGGCTTGAGAAAGCCCTTGGAGTGCATCGTCGGTGTGCATAAAACTTCATTATCGCCGATGCGAACGGTAATGTTTCCATCGTTTGCGGCTGCAAAGCCTTTATTGTAGATGCGCCGACCGATGTCGCAGATGTCGAGCTTAATTTTGTGTGCGTTGACCATGTGTGTTAATGTTTACGATGTAAGAGTATTGGAATTTGCTTAATTCAATAACTAACGGAACAAGCAGCTCACGTCCAACGGAGTTGAGAAGTCACTTCGGGAACAAAATGGATTTCATCCAAAATAGCTGAGTTGTAAGCGTCGACGGGTTTCAGTCCAGGACGGAATGGTTGAGCCGCCTCAGCGCCATCTGCCACGGCAATCATCGATCCAGGCCCCGCCCCCAGTTCGTCCCACACAACCACCATGTCAGGCTCTAATGGCGGAGGGCCACCCAACACCTTTGGCCCCATCGGTTCGGTCGCCAACAATCGAGCACCCACGAAACTTGGATGCATGCGACTAAGAGTGACATTCCCAATTACTTTAAATACTTGCATTCTTATTCAGCTCCTACGCAACCAAGCTCGCAGCAAGTTGACCAACCTCGGCAAGGGCCATCTTGATGCGTCCACGACGATCAACTCCGCTGCCGTTTGATGGATGGCAGCGTCGAGATCTTCCGGTCCATGTAAATGAGCGACAGCTCGCCCAAGCCTGCAAGTTTGTAGTGCAGCAGCAAACGGTGAATCGGCTAACCACATTGCCCGCGCACCTACAGTGCGGAAATGATCTCCAAGCATTTCGATACATTGTTGGTCGCATCCAATTCCGATGTGAATTAACGATGCATCAAATTGTCGTGCCAGGTTCTTTAACCACTCTGGCGATCCGCATACCATCATCCTCGCAGTTGTAGTTGATGTAGTTCCATCTTGCTTGCATGGGCTGACGATCGAGTTGCGCCGAGAGAGCTCTATTTTTAACCCGCGCAACAAATCAATGACGGCGGGTGTAACAACAGCTCGCACCGGAACGGTCAAGTGTCTAATGCCTGATAATCGATCTTTGAGCGTGGCTACGGTAATTAACGGCTCATCAACGACTAGACAGGTTGATTCTGCTGAGCCGGTCGCGTTTGCTGAGTCCGCGCGATTGGACTGCGGCACGGACGTATCTTCACGCAGTCGTTGCATAACGACTTGAATGATTCGTTCTATGTCCTCAGTACCAATCTGCATGTTTACGAATACCGATCACGAGATCAATTTGCCGAATCTACGATCCCCAGTACGGCCCAACGAATGGGCGAGTTTTCAACATTGAACATCTGTCGGATGGCCGACCCATCACTGGTCAATATCACTCGGTCCCCCGCTCCCGCTCCCAATTTATCAACAGCCAACATTGGTGGACCGTCTGGTGACACACCATCGGCCAACAAGGGCTGGGTAAGTAACAGCTTGCGAGACTGCAACGTTGAGTGTTTGACTGTCGCATGGGCAAAGCCAACAACTAACGCAACTTGCATATTGGATTACCATTTCGTGCAGGGCGAACTTGAACAGTTTGGCGTACCATTGCGCGCACACAGCGTCCTAGCGCCCATCAACGCGCGGGTCGCCCAAAATCCATAAATCTTCGATCATGCTACATCGACGCTCACGAGTGAATGTCAAGGGGGTCGTAACCCCTTCGCCGGTTGGACCAGCGATGGAGAAAGACAAATAGCCTTCGCCTCCCAGTCCGAGTGCTGCCATACATGGGCCATTTTTTACAAACAAAGTCGTGTCCATGGCTCGAGCCATCTTGGTCATATTCCGCACATCTCGCGAGTGAATGATGCTGGTATGCCGATAACCGTGTTCGTACTTCTTTGCCAATTCGATCGCGTGATCGACGTCGCGACAGCGAACGAAGGGAACAAATGGCATCATTTGTTCGACGGTTACAAATGGATGATCTTCTTTGGTTTCGCCGAATACCAATTCGATTTTGGGGTCAACCGTTACGCCTGCAGCGGCGGCTAGTTTCGCAGCGTCTTGCCCGAGCAATTCCTTTGACGGCGCCAAATGTTTGTGAGCCCCTTCTCCAACTTCCGTAAAGGCAGCACCCGTAAGTCGCTGGATTTGAGCGTTATTTAACGGTACAGCACCAGCGCGCTCCATTGCCGCCAACATGGCATCGAATACAGAAGCCACAACAAAAACTTCTTTCTCGGCAATGCACAACAGGTTATTGTCGAAGGCTGCACCTTGAATGATGCACCGCGCTGCCCGATCCAAGTCGGCCGTCTCATCGACGACGACTGGTGGGTTACCTGGTCCAGCCACAATTGCTCGTTTACCACTGTTCAAGGCGGCGCGGGCTACCGCTGGTCCGCCCGTAACGCAAATCAGCGCGACGTCGCGGCTTTTGAAAATTGCGGCTGCAGATTCAAGCGACGGTTCGCGGATCAAGCATATTAAATTATCGATGCCGAGATCCTCATAGATCGCCTGATTAAAACGCTTGACTCCTTCCGCAGCGACTTTACGTCCGCTGGGGTGTGGGTTGACCACCAACGTATTGCCACCAGCAATCATGCTGACCGCATTTCCGGTAATTGTAGGGAGAGAGTGCGTTACCGGTGTGATGGCACCAATGACTCCAAACGGCGCATGTTCAATTACGGCTAGCCCCTTGTCTCCACTGTATGCTTGGGTGCTGAGAAACTCAGTGCCGGGAGCTCGTTGGCCCAACGTCTTGAGTTTCTCAATTTTGTGCTCAAGGCGACCGATCTTCGTTTCATTCATTTCCATCGTTCCCAGCTCCACTGCTTGTGAAATGGAGATGCGACGGATGTGATCGATTGCTCTTCGCCGATCTTCCATCGAACGAGTACGGAGTTGCTCGAACGCCTCTCTAGCGGCAGCTACCGCTTGATCAGCGCAATCGAACTGACCGAAGCGGCCCACGAAACCGCGACTCGCTCCTGTAATCGATGGAGAACTTTGGCCAGCTTGTCCACGCACTTCGCGGATAACCTGGGTTACCACACTGCGAATAATGTCTTCACTAATTTGCATAAGGCACACTCTGTTCGTCTTTGCGACTGTAAACCGATTGTTTTTCGATATTGACTTGATCGATGATTCCGATAATTACGGTATCAATTGGCAATTTATTTGTTTCAGGAGTAAAACGAGCACTGCTTCCCTGCGAGATTAGAACCATGTCCCCAACACCCGCTCCCAACATATCGACGGCAACAAAAGTGCGTCCGGTGGTAACCAATTTGTCTCGCTTGTTGGCTTCCAAACGAAAGGGTTCGACAACCAGCAGTTTGTGTCCTTTCATCGAATCGACTTTCTCTGTGGAGACGACCGATCCGGTCACTTTGGCGACGAACATACAGTTACCCTTTGAGGATGCCGAGCGTTTGCCTTGCTACGACAAGTTCTTCGTTAGTAGGAATGATCCAAATCTGAGCGCGGCTGGTCGATGCATCCAATCGCACTTCGCCTTTAGCGGTCAAGTTTTTGGCTTGGTCCAATTCGATACCCAACTCACCTAGCCCCGAACAAACCTCTGTACGGATGCGTTTACCGTTCTCCCCAATTCCTCCGGTGAAAACAATTGCGTCCGCTCCTCCCAGCGCCACTAACATCGAACCTAGTTGTCGGCGTATCTCGGCCACAAACACGCCCAGTGCCAGCCTCGCGTCCGCGTTTCCATTATCGGAAGCTTGCTCAAGATCACGAACGTCCCCACTGACGCCTCCCGACATTCCCAACAATCCGCCTTGAGTGGATAAGTGTTTAAGCACTGCTTCTAAACTCATACCACTATGTTGCATCAACATTGGCAAGCAATAGGGATCTAAATCACCTACACGGTTATTGTGCGGCAAGCCGGTTTGAGGGCTCAT
>CAZVBC010000419.1:0-5833 GCA_964625155.1 uncultured Pirellulaceae bacterium | reverse complement strand
CCCAAAGCACCAAACCAAGTATGGAACATATGCCCTATGTCCAGCGGTTCGCTGTCTACAAAAGTCCCTTCGGTATTCGTTTTTCCGACCACAATTCCCCGCCTGACGCCACAACCAGCCATCGCTAACGACCACGCTTCAGGCCAATGATCGCGTCCGATATGCCCATTGATACGTGGAGTGCGTCCAAACTCGCTCATGGCAATCACCAGCACATGGTCAAGCATACCACTAGCAGCCAGATCTTCGATAATCGCAGAAAAGGCTTGATCAAATTTGGGCATCAGATTCAAGTGGGCATTAAAGTTATCGCCGTGAGTGTCCCAACCATACGAGTTGACTTTGACGAAGCGAATTCCGGCTTCGAGCATTTTGCGGCCAATCAGCATATGGCGGCCAAACTCATGTGTACCATATCGGTCGCGATCTCTTTGAGAAAAAGAACCTTCGTCAAAAAGTTCGCGTCGGTGCATCAGAGTTCTGGCGGTATCAAAAACGTACTGATTGGCCTCGCTGACCAACGCCCGCCGGCGCTGGGCATATCGTGAATTAACCAGTTCGCGGAATTCGTGCCTTGCATCATCTTCGCCCACGGGAACTGACTGGGGCAAAATCAAGTTCTCCGGCGGTTTGCCGTCCCCAAAAGCTAACGCACCGTACTTGGGTCCCAAAAAACCTGCGTCTTCATGAATAAAACCACCACTGCCCGGTTTGATCCACACGTATGCAGGCAGCTTGCTTGTACCTGCTCCCATTAACTTGGCAACTGCTGAACCAAAGAAAGGATACGTCACACCTCGATTCTTTGGGTCCCCTCGCTGAATGCGCCCAACTCCAGCCGAATGAGAATTATCTTGTGTACACAAACTGCGCACTACAGCCAGATGGTGCATCTGCTTAGCTGTCTGAGGCATTAACTCACTGATCTCGATTCCAGGCACCGACGTGCGAATTGTACGGAAGGGACCTCCAAAACGCGTATTCGGTTTCGGATCCCAACTTTCCAACTGACTCATACCTCCATCGATCCAGATGAACAGAACTTGTCGATCTCGGTTCTTCAATTCTTCTGCTACAACGGGGTGTAACAGTCCACCTAACCCGGACGCGCCAATAGCCGCGCCCGTGGTACCGAGCAACTTGCGGCGAGAAATCCGATGCTCCTGCGGAGTACAAAGCTTTCGATTCGATTGCATAGAGGATTACTCTTAACGATTTGCGACAAGAACCAAATGTTTAGAATGGAACGTAAACCCTCGTCGCGGCTAATGATTCACAAAAAACTCTGTCGACGAAGCAAGAGCCCATACAAAATGTGAAATTGCCCGCTCGCGCGGTCCTGCAAAGCGGTCAATAAACGCACTGGCCGCCACCCGTTCATCGTCAGTAGGCAAACGCGACAACACCGTTACGTAAGCCTCGTCAGCAACGGCCTGATTATCTGCCAGCTTGCTAAGCCGCTCTACTGTGTTTCCTTCGCCGCCTCGAAACCATGAGATAAGCAATTCATCGTTGGATAAAAACAGCGCGCCTTTGACTGTGGGAGCAATGCTGACTTCAGGTTCCTTCGGTGGATTGGCAAACGCCTTGTCAAAGCGATCTCGCAAGTCAGCGTAAGACTTTTTATCGATCGCTTGATTTTGTCCCGTTGCGCGTTGTAAGGATTGTAGTAACTGAGTTGGTGACAAAGGTCGTTCAAGCGCTGCGCGGTAAGCAGCGAGAGGTGCATTGTCGGCCTGGTCATCGGGCAATAGCGTGCTACGTTGATAGGTTTCGCTGAGCGCCATTTCTCTAAGCATCCATTTGATGTCGAAACCGTGAGCGGTCATTTCTAAAGCCAACAACTCAAGCAACTCCGGATGGGACGGTGGATTGGCAGAGTGCTGGAGATCGAGCGGATCAACTAAACCCCGCCCCATCATCATCCACCATAGTCGATTGGCAATGTTCTTAGCAAAATTTGGGTTTTCTTTGTGTGGCAAATTCTCAGCCAGAGCACGCATAGGACTGAACTTGAGTACTCCTGGCGTTTTCAGTTTCTTATCCGGAGGAACCACGTACTCTTCCCCTTTGGGAAACACTGGAATCTCAATTTCCTTTCCACCTGGCACGCGCGGTCCGGTCTTCATTTCGTCACCTTCGAAGACCGATTTGAAAGCAATCTTTTGCAATAGTGGATTTTCACCAACGGCGGGAAACTTCAAATCCTGACGAAGCGTAGCTGTACCAACAAATGCAAACAGTCCCTGATAATCGACTTGTTTGTAGTCTGATACAAATAAATGGTCATGGCATTGAGCACATTGAACATCGACCCCCAAAAACATGCGTCCTACATCGCGAACCAAACCTGGAACATCTGGCGGATTCTGACCATAGTGCTCTAACCGAGCTGTATAAAATAACGCCGCTCCGCGAGTCGATTCGTCGTCAGCACTGGGTGCCAGTATTTCGCGAGCCATCTGGTCCCAAGGTTTGTTCGCTGTGAATGAAGCATGAAGGTACTTCAGCCACTCTTCATGTTTCGAACGCCGTTCGATCAACATGATATTAAACAAGTCCGTCATTCGATCCGCATAACGCGAGTCGGCAAGCAAGCGATCGATTACTACCGCTCGCTTGTCGGCAGACATATCACCAAGAAATTCTCGCAACTCTTCAGCCGTTGGAATCACACCAACAAAGTCGAGGTAGATGCGACGCAGAAATTCAGCATCGCTCGATCGCGTTGCCAGCGAGCCACCTGCCCTGTGCGCGATGAATTGATCGATTTGTCGGTGCAGCGGATCGTTTGCGCTGACTGAGTGAATAGAACTCCATATGCAGATTGCAGATAAACAGCCCACCACAACTTTTGTTGGCAAAGGCATAACAACTCTCTCATACGGCGGGATGATACTCGCGAGACGACAATTTGCCTCGGCGGACAGCGATTGAGGGTATGATCAATGATGGGATAATTACGAGCGTATCAGAACCAATTCCCTTGGTCAAGAAAACCAGCCCCTTTTGCACTTCGACGATCGCGAATTACCGACAGGAGGTTTCCGGTGACTTTGTTTTTCAAGCTGCCTCGTGCTAGTGCATCAAGCTCCAAGTCGATGCGGAATGTGTTTCTGCAGAGTATGGTTTTCACGTTGCGTCATGGCGTCATCGTGTTGAGCTTCTTAACGCTGGGAACTCTGCCAAGCCTTGAAATTCGCGCCCAATCGGTCAAAGCAACTGCGGCTCTGCTCGCGCTCCCCACAAAGGTAGTTGCTCCAACCGATAATGTCGGCACACCAGAAAAAGTCGAACTGGGTAAACAGTTGTTCTTTGATCCAAGATTATCTGGTGACAATCGGATGAGCTGCGCGACCTGTCATGTGCACGATAAGGCATTTGCGGATGGCTTGGCCGTGGCTGAAGGTCATGCGGGAAAGAAGTTGGCTCGCAACACGCAAAGCTGCTTGAACGTTGGATTCCTCACGAATTTCTTTTGGGACGGTCGAGCAGCCAGCCTTGAACAGCAGGCGCTTGGCCCAATTGAGTCACCTGAAGAAATGCATCAGGATTTGGGCAAACTGGAGCAGGAGTTAAGGGCGGTCGACGGATATGTCCAACAGTTCCAAATCGTTTTTGGTAATCAACCTAACCGTCAGGACATTGCTCGTGCGTTGGCTGCATTCCAGCGCACGCTAGTTACCAGCCCTTCACCAGTCGATCGATTTCTTCGCGGCGACAAACAAGCATTGTCGCCGGACGCTAAACGTGGCATGGAGCTGTTCACCGGTGAAGCCGGATGCATCGAATGCCACCGCGGACCAGCGCTCAGCGATGGAAAATTCTATCGCTTGGGACTCCCTAGTATGGACGAAGGGCGCGCCAAGATTACTGGCAAGCCCGAAGATCGTTTTCGATTCCGCACCCCATCGCTGCGCAACGTCGCACAAACCGCGCCTTATATGCACGATGGATCGATGAAGACATTGTTCGAAGTCGTAACCTTTTACTATCGCGGAGTACCGAACACCGGTCCCGGCGGGTTGGCTCCAGATGTTCCCAACCTAGCGGGACAAAGTTTCTCGGATATTCCGTATCTCGTAGAGTTTCTTAATGCACTCAGCAGCGAACCATTGCGAATTACTCCGCCGATCTTACCCAAGTAATTTATCGGCCCCGCCAACTTGCACCAGCCCAAGGCTCTGTTCGGCCGCATTGGGCAACAAGGTAATGCAAGGCAATAAGTTATTGAACTTCTTCTGGCAAGATCTCTCCGCCAGAGCGACTGACAAAGATGCTGACCATCGCCAGTGAAACATTGGCAGTCAGCAATCTTACTGATCCGTCACCGAGCAGGACATTGGCACCACCAACGTGAAACCCATAAATTTCATTGTCGCTGGAACCGTTCACAGCGACCGGCCCACTTCCCTGTGTCCCTAATTGGGGATTCGCTCCATTGATTCCAAACCAACTGTCTTGATCTCCCCACCCGCCGGCGGCACCATTGCCATCGCGATCAGCTCCGCGTTTGACAAATCCTCCTCCATAGCGAAACGGTCGTCCTGCGGCTTCGACCAGCAATAAGGTATTGCTCAATCCATCGCTAATGTCACGCATTGGACTGAGTTTATTAAACGACAGTGCGGCTGGATCAGTTGCAATCTTTTGTGTGCCAATACTCTGCGTAACCCAAGTTCCACTCATACCACTAGGTGACGCATAATCTGTCCTCCCCATGCGAATGGTCGTTACGCCTGCAGGCAACGTCCGGTATTTGCTCGACGGTACGTTGTAAACAAGAGTTGGTTCCAATGGCGCCGATGGACACATGAAGACAGGAATCGGACGAGTGAAGGCCGGAAAGTTCGCTGCGCTATAGCCATCTAATTTCAGATCAATGAGGCTGGCCAAATTACCTTGCTCGATGTACGGCAATATAAACGTCAAGCAGAAATGATTCGGCGCGTTTCGATAAGTTGCATTCGTGTACAAAGGGGGAAACGCCTTGAACGTACTTTCATGATTGTGGAATCCCAAACCTAGCTGTTTGAGATTGTTCGTGCATTGCATGCGTCTAGCCGCTTCGCGCGCCGACTGTACCGCAGGTAAGAGAAGGCCGACAAGCACGCCGATAATTGCAATCACAACCAGCAACTCAACTAAAGTGAAACCTCTACGACTCTCGCGCTGTTGAAACACGTGAATTCCTCCAAAAACAATCGATAGGACAGGATCTGAAAATGAAAACCTTTTACATTGTTGCCCAAAGGTTGAGCAGTAATCGTCAGCACGACGACGAGTACCTTGATAGAGATAAGAATTTGGGTTCGCGAAAACCCGATAGTCAGGTTTCTACCGAACCGCCGAAAAATTGACTCAGCAGCAGCTTCGCTCTCCTGCTCCCAAAAGTTAAACTGAAACCAAGCACTAGCAACCAAATACTAAATCTCGATGCAGAACAGAATTGTTTGACAAGCATAAAACGAAGCAGCGAACACGACTCAAGCACTTACTTCGCATTGGGATTCGGGGCTGTGCGACCTCGTGGAGGACCTGGCGTCAAATCCAGCGGCGGTATTACGTTCTCCTGCGCCTTGATTGACGCCGAGATCTGCGAGTTCTGTGGCAATTCGTACTTTCCGTTAAGCACATCCGGACGCTGGCCGTTGCCATCTTCGGGCTGCGACATGTCCGGGAAATAAATCGTCACTTTGTAATCTCCGGGCTTAACACCATCCCCCGGTTCACGAGTAATTACGTCGAACGATCCATCATCCTTTGCGGTACCGTACGTCACTGGCTCGTTCGGGTCCGCACGCCCCTCCCGATGAAGAAATACCAATGCACC
>CAZVBC010000418.1:0-5897 GCA_964625155.1 uncultured Pirellulaceae bacterium | reverse complement strand
GTTTGAGATACGTTTCGGCCTTTATAAACGTACCCTTTGACTTGGACATTTTCTCATTACCAACCGTCAAGAATCCATGGATATGTACCTTGGTCGGTAAATTAAAGCCTGCCGTTTTCAGCATGCCTGGCCAAAACAGTGTATGAAAGTAGGTAATATCCTTGCCGATAAAATGATGAATCTCCGTGGCAGGATCGTGCCACCAAGTCTCAAGTTGTTCACCATTTCGTTGACACCACTGTTTTGTGCTGGCAATGTATCCGATGGGAGCATCAAACCAAACGTACCAATAGTTGCCTGGCACATCGGGAATCTCAAATCCAAAATAGGGTGCCGGTCGTGAGATGTCCCAATCGCGCAGAGGTTCGCCCAAGAAGTGACCCTTGAGGTAATTGGCAACTTCCGTTTGCAGGTGGTCGCCATGCTGCGTCCAGTTCTCAAGGAATAAGTGGAGTTTCTCAAGCTCTACGAATAAATGCAGCGAGCTGCGCAGTTCAGGTCGTGCACCGGACAGCGTACTCGCTGGATCGACGAGATCGGACGGCGAATAGGTTGCGCCGCACTTGTCGCAATTGTCCCCGTACTGATTTGGTGCTCCGCATTTTGGACAAGTACCTTTAACAAATCGGTCGGCTAGAAAGGTCCCTTCTTGCGGATCGTACAATTGTTGGACATCGCGCTGCACAATGAGTCCTGCCGCACGTAGAGCGCGCCAAAAGACATGACACAGTTCTTGGTTTTCGGGCGAATTCGTACTGCCGTAGTTATCAAATTGAATTTGAAAACCCGTAAAGTCGCGTTGGTGTGCTTGACTCATTTCTTCGATCAACGCGATTTCTGACCGACCCTCCTGGCGAGCGCGGATCATGATGGCAGTACCATGCGTATCATCGGCGCAAATGTATAGACAGCGATGACCTCGTAGCTTTTGAAATCTTACCCAGATGTCAGTCTGGATATATTCCAACAGATGCCCAATATGAATGGGGCCGTTTGCGTACGGCAGTGCTGCAGTAACTAGTATTCTTCTAGGAATCATCTTGCCCATTGACTAAGGGGGACTGTAAAAACAGGAATTGTAGCAAACCGCCTAGCCTGCCGTAGTGCCCCGCAACACCCAACCAAGGTCTCGCTTGCTGAATCGCTCGCACTCGCATATCGGCAAGTCGTGGCCACAATACAGTTTACGCGATTTGTTTAGCGTCATCGTTTAGCAACATTTACTATCATTAGCTTCTCACAGATTGCTCTTGTAAATTTCTGGCTCCCTCGCGAAACTCCATTGGCTATTGCCGTGGTTAAGGGACTTTGGCCGCAGGCAAGCACTTGCATAGACTCTTCCTGAATAACTATGTTCGCGATTGTGGTCGACGAATCAAACGATTGAACGCGTGACTACGATGTCATCACATTGGGAGGGATACCAATGGCAATTTGGCTGATTTCAATTTTGCTGGCATCGGTGGTCAGCCCAAACTCCGACTGCATGCTGGTCGAGTTCTCTGCGGACTGGTGCCGCCCGTGTCAGCAGATGCGTCCGGCGATGGACCGCCTTTCAAGCGAAGGCTGGGTAATTCGTCATGTAGACGTTGACCGCGAACGAGACCTCGCCGATCGATTTCAAGTGCGCTCGCTGCCGACTGTTGTGATCCTGTGTCAAGGAAAAGAAGTCGATCGATTGATGGGTGCTGCGACTTACGAACAAGTGGTCAGCCGACTTGAGCGGTGGCGGCAGGTTAAGCTCCCCGATCAACAAGGATCAACGCAGCCTTTCACACCGCCCAGCATTGCTGGCATACGATCAAATCCAACCCAAACCACCAATCAGTTGGCTGGGCACAATGCTTCAAGCCCAACAATACGCGGCCAATCACCGGTTGGCCTCACACCGTTCCCCATGCTCAATTTACCCGCCGATAGCGCCAAGATGGCTTCGGCTTCGCCGCAAGCACCTCTTGGTATGGGTGGCGTAAGCAACTTAGGTCGTCAATTCGGCAAAGACACTTTTGGCAGTGAACAATCAGGCCTCAACTTAATTGATCGCGCACAAGCGGCGACCGTACGTATCAGAATCGAGGACGCTCGCAGCCAGTCGTTTGGGACTGGCACGATAATTGATACTCACGGCGACGAAGTTCTGGTGCTGACCTGTGGGCACATGTTCAGGGACATGCATCCAGGATCGACGTTAACTGTTGAGCTCTTTGAGCAGGGAAAAGGAATTATGTTTCCAGCTCAAGTGATCGATTTTGAAGCTCCGGATAATACTCAAACTAGTACGCCAAAACCTGACATTGGCTTAATTAGCTTTCGCACCACAATCAACGTGCAACCAGCGAGAGTCCTGCCGTCCAACGAGTCACCGAGGCCGGGAGAGAATATTTTCAGTTTTGGTTGCGATCGTGGTGCCGATCCTTCTCGGCGAGATGGTCGAGTTACACATATCAATCGCTATTTGGGGCCTGCCAATATCGAGATTTCCGGCGCTCCAGTGGTTGGGCGATCAGGCGGCGGATTGTTTAATGCACAAGGCAAGCTTATCGGAGTATGCAACGCTGCCGACAACCACGACGATGAAGGGATTTATGCTGGCCCAGCCGTGATCTACGCGCAGCTCAATAAGCTCGGGTTGAATCGACTGTTTGATGGCACCAGCCCTACATCCCAACAACCGCAACTGGCTCTAGCATCAAACATTGAAAGCGCACCGTTACCCAATTTGTCGCTGGGCGGACGGCCGGTTGTGCGAACTCAGAATCCATCCTCTGATGAACAGGCCGCTTGGCCCGATCAGAGGTCGCGGTCGAACGAATTTCCCGATGTACCAGGCTCGTTCACCTCCCAGTCCACCCTTGCCACCAGGCCCGATGAATCGACACACCAACTGACCTGTATCGTGCGAGATGGTCGGGGCCAAGAGCGAGTATTGACCATCGCTTCTCCCAGTCGCGAACTTCTTGAGTCGCTCGAAAAACACGCAGCAGCGACGGAGCTCGCTCGAGGCCCTGCTGCAGTTAGTCTGCGCTAAGCATCCATTCGGCTCGAAGGAGATTCCGGATGTGGATTGCCGTTCAAGTTTCAATCCATTCTATTCCAGCATGCTGCACACGGACTGGTACTTGAAGCCTGGTCGATTAAACGCACGAACATTCTGTACCCTCTAAAACGTGTTTGTGTTTTAGCATACAGTAGTTTCGAATCCTCCCTTAGATTTTCTCCACAGTTGAATTCGTGCGAGCCTCTATGCCTGATTGCATTAATTCGTCGCCCCAGTCTGTACCTGATCCGACAAAGCAGAAGATCGTCGATTATTATCGCGAAACGGAAGTTGATTACGATGTATGGAGTCAAGAAGGCTATCTCCATTTTGGATATTGGCGATGGGGGCTCAACCCGCTTTCTCGTCGACGCATGTTGGAAGAGATGAACAATGTTGTCTTTCGCGAATTGCACCTTGATTCGCTGACAATGGGACGAGTTGCCGACTTAGGGTGTGGTGTCGGCGCAACGAGCCGATATGGAGCCAGCCGCTTTCCACATCTTGATTGGTTAGGGTTAACGATCTCGCCCGAACAAGTTGCCAAAGGGATCCGATTGATCAAAGACGAGCCAGCGAAATCGCGAGTTCGTCTTACAGCAGGTGATTATCACTTCTTACCCTGGGCCGATGATTCGATCGACGCAATTTTTTTCTTGGAGAGCTTGTGTCATAGTCGTGCACCCTGCGACGCATTGCGTGAGGCCGCTCGTGTCCTGAGGCCAGGTGGGCGATTGGTAGTCGTTGACGGTTACATGACGTTCCCGCCTGAGAAAACGCCCAGCTATGCCAAATGGATTGAGCGCCAGGTGGCCAATAATTGGGCAGTCTCTGGATTTCACTGCATTGCCAACTTGGAAGACTGGGCAAACAAGGCAGGATTCGAGCAACTTCGGCAAGAAGAGGCTGGATGGAGAGTTGCTCCGTCCGCTATTCACTGTCCACCTCTAGTTGCGTGGCATTGTTTGAAGCTATTGTTAGCTGGAAAAGTTCAACAATGGCGTTGGCAGCATCTCGTTGCTTCTCTGATGGCCTTAGTTCTCGGAATGCAACGTAAGTACTTTCGCTACTTCTTGACGACTTTTTACAAACCTGTCGAATCTGGCAAGAAAAACTAGTGCGTCCTCTGTTCCAGCTCTGAGTTAGCGCTTGGTAGCGGGAGTGCGACGCAGGCGACGTTAGAGCGATGAATTCATGCCGCAGGTTATCGCAAGGTGGCGTGCGAAAATCGTGCGACCATTTGTCGCGTAGTCCTGGTTGCTATTGTCGAGATATGGTTGTGGGCGCGATACTGATCGACCGAATGAAAGGGTGACGAGCGAATTCGAGATGTTCGACACGATCACAGGCAGTCTTTGCAGACCTTTCACCGAAGAAAGCGAATTGACTGATAGGCTATGAACCGATTTCTATTCCCGCGATGGACGAATAAGTTTCTCGCATTCCTCGGCTTGCTGCTCGTTGGCGGAGGGGGATACGCAGGGACTATGTTTCTCGGCGTTACCGATCCGGTGACATTGAATCCGGGTTTTGCGCCGGAGCAACCTATTCCATTCAGTCATAAAATTCACGCTGGGCAGCTTAAGTTGGATTGTCGTTATTGCCACACGAATGTGGATAAGGGAGCCGCCTCGACAATTCCTGCGACAGCGACTTGTATTAATTGCCATAGCCCACTTGGCAAGGAGGGGGCTCCAGCACTTGCTTCGGTTCATCCGGCAAGTGTCAAGCTCAAGGCGTTGCATGAAAGTTGGGAGAGTGGGCGTAGTGTTCCCTGGATTAAGATTCACCGCTTGCCTGATTTTGTGTTTTTTAATCACTCTGCGCACGTCAATCGTGGCGTGAGTTGTGTGGTGTGTCATGGTCGCATCGATACGATGGACAAGGTTGTTCAGTCCAGGGAGTTGTCGATGGCTTGGTGTCTGGAGTGTCACAACAACCCTGAGCCAAATCTCCGTCCTGTTGAATTTGTTACCAAGCTCGATTGGCAACCACCCGGCGATCCAGCCGAATTGGGCGCCAAGTTGCGAGATGAAAAGAATATTCACCCCAAAACCAATTGTGCGGTTTGCCACCGATGAGCCAAGCGCAAGTAACAAGTCGAATTGAACCTAACGGCTACTGGCGAAGTTTGTCTGAGCTGGAAGGGACTGCTGAATTTGAACAATTCATGCATCGCGAATTCCCGCAAGCTGCTTCGGAGTTTCCGGAGGGTGTCTCGCGGCGTCGCTGGATGAAATTGATGAGTGCTTCTTTAGCGCTCGGCGGTTTAGCTGGTTGTCGCTATGGACGCGAGGAAATTGCCTCGCATGTGGTTCGTCCAGCCAATTCTACGCCAGGGGTTCCAAAATACTACGCAACTAACTTTGAGCTCGCTGGCCGAGCAGTTCATTTGCTGGTTGGTAATGTAGATGGTCGGCCCATAAAAATTGACGGAAACCCTCATCACCCCTTGATGAAGAGTTCTGAGCCAAATGATCTTGAGGGTGGCAAGAAAGGTCGATTTGCCAGCGCAGGGTCGGATGTTTTTTCTCAAGCTTGTGTACTTGGGTTGTATGATCCCGACCGAGCTCAGCGTGTGGCGAAGCAAGTTGATGGTCATTTGCAAGATTCGTCTTGGGGCGAGTTCGGTAATTTCGCCGCAGCTAATTTTAAGGAGCTTGAGGCCTCCCAGGGTGAGCGGCTAGCGATTTTGATGGCTCCTTCCCTATCTCCTACGGTGAATCGGCTGCTGGCAGGTCTTGTTAAGAAGCTCCCAAGGCTGACGCTGGTTCAGTATCAGGCGGTGGATGTGAGTGGTCAGCAGGCTGCTTTGAGTAAAGCGGCAGGGAAGCCTGCGGAAGTCTTGTATAATCTTGAT
>CAZVBC010000417.1:0-5912 GCA_964625155.1 uncultured Pirellulaceae bacterium | reverse complement strand
CGTGGGTTAGCGCCCTACGACTGATCAGCCGGAACGCGCTAGCGTCCGGTTCAATTGCCCGAGATACGATCGTCGCCACGAAAACCTTTTGGAACTATAGGAGTCCAATTATGTCTCGGATCGAAACCATGAACCCAGCGAATGCAACGGGCAAAGCCAAAGAACTACTCGACGCGGTGAAATCCAAGTTGGGGATGACGCCCAACATGATGCGCAGCATGGCCAATTCGCCTGCCGTGTTGGATGCATACCTGAAGTTCAGTGGTAGCTTAGGAACGGGTGACTTGCCAGCCAAGACTCGCGAGCAGATCGCGCTTGCAGTCGGCCAGGCTAACTCGTGTGACTATTGCCTCAGCGCTCACTCCACCATTGGCAAGATGGTAGGGCTCACCGCAGAGCAGATTCTCGAAAGCCGTCGCGGATCATCGACGGAGCCAACGACGGACGCGGTGCTTCGTTTTGCACGCCAACTGGTTGATAAGCGAGGCTTGGTCAGCGATGCGGATTTGGCGTCCGTTCGAAGTGCTGGGTGGAATGATGGTGCGATTGCAGAAATCGTCGCCAATGTTGCTTTAAACATCTTCACCAACTACTTCAACCACGTTGCGGAAACCGAGATCGACTTTCCTCGCGCCGAAGCAATCGATGACGCGCACGAAACTTGTTGCGCGCACTCAGCCTGTGCTGTGAACTAGATCTCAGAACCATTCCATCAATCCATCAATCCATCAATCAATTTATCAAAAGAACCGTTTTTCCAAAGGTAATAACCATGACCAACCAAATCAAACAACTTCAAGTTGCAGTTAGCGGGTACGACGCAGTCGCCTACTTCGATGACCAAGCCATTGCCGGTGATCCAGCGTTTAATTCGATTCACAACGAGAGCTTGTATCTCTTCTCAAGTGAAGCCAACAAGCTGAAGTTCGATGCAGACCCCGAGCGATACATTCCGCTCTATGGCGGCTACTGCGCGACCGCAGCCAGCGAAGGAAAGCTATTCGGAGTCGATCCAACGAACTTCAAGATCACGGGTGACAAACGGCTCGCTCTGTTCTATCGCGGTGTTGGTGGTGACACGCTGCCGCAATGGAACGAGAACGAAACGGAACGTCGCGCTGCTGCCGACAAGCACTGGCGCGAAGGCAGTTTCGAAGTGCATGCCTAATCGCCCCTTCGCCATGACCATCGTGCAATCGAAAGCCTAAGCCAAAAGAAACCTACCATGCCAACTCGAACTGATCTTCGTCCACCGTTTACTCTCGAAACGGCAACGGAAAAAGTCCGCGCCGCCGAAGACGCTTGGAACTCACGTGATCCGAATCGTGTTTCACTGGCGTACTCGGAAGACTCGGTGTGGAGAAACCGCAGCGTGTTCATCACCGGTCGCGACCAAATACGAGAATTCTTGTCGGACAAATGGAATCGCGAGTTGGACTATCGATTGGTGAAGTCGCTTTGGGCTTATACCGACACGCGTATCGCAGTTCGGTTTCAGTACGAGTGGCATGATGTCTTGGGCAACTGGTTTCGCGCTTATGGCAACGAAAACTGGGAGTTCGATGACAACGGATTGATGCGTCGTCGAGAAGCGAGCATCAACGATGTGGCCATCACGGACGACGAACGCAAGTTCTTCTGGGACGCGCCAGGACCTCGCCCTTTAAGCCACGTCGGCATCGTCGACGTGAAGTAAACGAAAAGACTGTTCTACACAACCAAATCGATAAGGTAACTATCATGAAATTTAACATTCGTCCGAACCTAATTGTCGTTGCGTTGGCAGCGATCTCCTCCAGCTTCGTAGCTAGTGGAATGGTGCTTGCGCAGACGCCCGCCGCGACAGCACAGCATTCCACGGTGACAAGTGTGGCATATAAGACCGTCACGATTGATGGACTTGATGTCTTCTATCGCGAAGCGGGGCCCAAAACTGCTCCCACACTGCTGTTATTGCACGGATTTCCGACGTCGTCGCACATGTTCCGAGATCTGATCCCGGCCCTGGCGGACCAGTATCACGTCATTGCCCCCGACTATCCTGGATTCGGAAATAGCTCGATGCCGAAAGTCAGTGAGTTCGATTACAGCTTCGATAACTTGGCAATCGTCGTCGAGAAGTTCATTGAGAAAGTCGGATTGACCAAGTATTCACTTTACTTGATGGACTACGGAGCTCCCATTGGCTTTCGCATAGCGGCCAAGCATCCTGATCGCATCGAAACGTTGATCATTCAAAATGGAAACGCATACAACGAAGGGATCGACAACATCTTCTGGGAACCAATCAAGGAGTATTGGAAAGATCGCGGTGCAGTGAACAAGGGCCTCGACAATGCATTTTGGAAGAACGTCAAAACCGCGTACAACAACCCGAACTTACCTAACGAAAGTGCACTGCGATTTGTGTTCTCGCTCGCGGCGACGAAATGGCAATACACCAATGGAGTTCGCAACGTGGAATCGATCAGCCCTGACACTTGGGGGCACGTGCAGCCTCTGCTTGATCGCGAAGGCAATCAGGAGATTCAATTGCAGTTGTTCTATAGCTACGGAACGAATCCTCCATTGTACCCTCAGTGGCAAGAGTACTTCCGCAAACATCAACCACAGACTCTGATTGTTTGGGGCAAGAATGACGCAATCTTTCCTGCCGCAGGCGCAGAACCCTACAAGCGAGACCTAACGAATCTTGAGTTTCACTTGTTCGACACTGGTCACTTCGCTCTAGAAGAAGACGGCCAAGAGATCGCGAAACTGATTCGTGGGTTTCTCGATAGGACTTCAAAAAAGGCAAATGCCAAGTCGACGCCAAAGGTGAAGTGCTGAATCGAAAACAACATCCTGCATTGCTCATAAGTAAGTCGACGTAATGATCCAGATCGCCACCAATCGTCGTTGCTCGCCTCGCTGATTAAAGCGTTGGCGAGCAGGTCGATACTGCGATTTCGCTTGTGTCGGCATTCCGCTTGCGAGGTACGCCAAGCAGGATGTTTAACTACTTTCCAGACTTGCACGATGTGAGTTTGGTCGAAATCGGTGATTTTTTATTATTATCCCCATCCTCAAATTATTAATTTTGCTCCCACTGTGCGGAAGTTTGTACGCTCCTGTCACCTATTCTCGATGGAAGCTAAAAGAACTCACCGCTCAAGTCCCCGCCCTGAACGGCCTTTTTACCGCCGAAAAATTCTCCGCTTATGTCACCGCCGGTGACTTCTTGGGAGACGTTCGCGGCAGGTTTTCGATTGGGGAACATCAAATCGTCAACGATGTCTTTGACGCTGCCTGGTTTGGGATCAATGCGAATCTTGTTGAAGTGATCCTTCCATATTTCATTAAGTTTGGGCATGCGACTATTAATCTCATCCATGATCGCAAAATACTGCTTTTGCTCTTCTGCTGCGTTGGTAAAGCCGTTCGCTTGGGCTCGAAAATCTTCCAGCAGTGCAAGTTCTTGTCCCGTATGACTAGGAACGATCGCTCCTTTGGCAAACTGCGGTTCATCGGGGATTCCAAAGTACTGCCGAAGTTCAGCATCATCCGAAATGGCCTTGAAAAAGTTATCGACTTCATCCGCTTTGGCTTGCACAGCCTGCGCTTGCAAAGCCTGCGCGTGTTCTTGATCCAGTTTGTCGAAGAAATCTTTGGCAGCCTGTTGCCGCTCGGCGACTTCTTTTGCTTTTTCGACTTTGTCTGCGTTATCAAGCTCACGCAATACATCGTCGGCAGTTCGATTCGTCGCCCCGACGATTTGCAACTGTTGCCCACCTTGGGGTGCTACATTGCGCGCGGTGCGCGCTGTGTCGGCGATCTTTTTCGTGATCGCGGGAGCTGAACTGATCGTTTGCTGGACCCCATATCGAGCACCAAAGGCACTTAGTATCAAGAACGCTCCATCGAGTACTCCGAACTGTTCGGGACAGTCTCCGAAAAGTTTAGCCAGCCCTTGCGCAACTCCGCGCAGAGGTTGTCCGATGAGGTTGGCTTGTGCGAACAGGATCTTGGCTTTGTTGAGTTGTGCCAACCGTCGAAGTTGATCTACTTGCCGAAACGCTTCGGACGACTGAAAAGCATATTTCGAGTTCTTGGCGACATTGACGGCGCTGACAAACGCAGCGTCTGCCGCTTTGATTAAGTCGTCACCGTTTCGCACCAATTGACTTAGGCCGTCGTCGACTAATTGCTTCCCCATCACTCGAACGCCTGACGTTCCAAGCGTCAACAGCGAGAAGCCTACTTCGCCGACGATATTGCCGATCTGAAACGACGCGGAATGAGTAAATTGATCGCCGTGGATCGCTTCTCGTACATAACCAAAAAGTCCAAAGGTGGCCGCATTAGAAACGCCCGACGTGACACCATACGCCGCTTGAGATGTAACGTCAAAAGCTCCCTCGCCCAGCACATAATCGACTCCTTCGGAGACACTCTGAACTGCCGAGCCGACTGTGTTTACAACGAGATCGGTTGCGTCGGAAACAAAATCGCCTAAGAAGCCGAAGAATCCTCGATCTTCTGCCAATCCCATGGGGTCAGAATGATTGATCGGATCATTGCCGACGTAACGAGTCAGGTTGCTGTCCCCGGCCATAAACGCTAGTGGATCCTCTTGCAGGAAGCGGCCGAGGCTCGGGTCATAGTAACGGTTTCGGAAATAGTATAACCCCGACTCAGGGTCGAACTCACGGCCCGTAAATGTCGCCATGATCAACGGCCCGCCAGTTGCCGAACGAGACATATTGCCAAAACTGTCGTAGATGATTCGATCCAAGACCGTCCCATTGTCGTTGACCACTTCGGAGACACTTCCCAACCGATCGGTCAATCTCCAGTGATTCCCGGCAGCCGTTTCTTCGACAAGGACCTCATCTATCAAGGCTCCCGTCAACGACCGTCTCAAGAGTGTACCTTGGCCGTCGAATACCAGGGTTGGGTAGGTGCCTTCGTAGACGTAACGCAGTACTATCGTGTTGCTGCCCTCAGTGACGGCTTTAGAAATTCTTCGATTGAGCGCATCGTAAGTGTAATTGAGCGTTTGGATGAGCGCCCCTTGCCTATCCCGAGAAACGATTGAGGTTAATCGATTTCGATGATCGTATGTAAGTCGCTTGACGACGCCTGAAGCAGAATCCGATTCACTGATTCGATTGCCTTCAGCGTCGTATTCGAAAGTTCGTCCGTCAGCCGTGACGATGCGATTGTTGGACTGTATCACAATTCCTTGCCCCACTCGATTTCCAGAAGCGTCATATTGGTAGGCTTCATCTTCGCGGAAATCGTGGTTGGCGGAAATCAATTGTCCTGCTTCATCATAGGTAAATAGTGAAGCACCATGACTGCTCACTTGATTAACAACTCGATTGTTCTCGTCGTGTTGATAGGTTGTATTACTCAATACGGTCGCACCACTGCGATGAGTCAAACGTCCTAAGCTTCCGCGCGCGTTAAATGAGTACTCGGTGGTGGCGACCGCCAAAGTTCCCTCCAGATCCGCAAAGCGACCAATCGTGGCATACATGCCACTTGAGTCGTACTCATAGTCAACGCGTTTTGTGCGAACGTTGGACCCTGATTGTGTCAGCTTGCGAATACGCAAGTTCAAGTCGTAATCAATGGTGGTTTCGGCAGCTTGAATACCGCCGATCACTTCGGTGCTTTTGATCACTCGGTTGTGCGTTCCGTAAGCAAATCGATAATCGACCACGGGAACGCCGGGCGAACCCTGGTTGCTATTCGGGATCTGCCACCGCGCCGTGCGGTACCGACCGTACGAGAGAGTGTCGAGGCGGCTGCCGAGAGATGGAACGTTGAGCTGCATTGGATTCGACGTCCACTGCAACCATGCCATCCGTTCTGGCAAAAGATGTTCGTCTGTGGTGATGTTGCAAAGCGGTTCGGTCCGTCGCATG
>CAZVBC010000416.1:0-5914 GCA_964625155.1 uncultured Pirellulaceae bacterium | reverse complement strand
AGCGCATCGGTCTTCGGAACCGAGGGTTGCAGGTTCGAATCCTGCCGGGTGTACTCGTCTCATCCTGCGAACTTTAGGCTACCCGCCAGTTCGCAGAGTGAGAGGTTTTCTTTAGCGACGCATCAATCGCCGAAATCCCCAATGTTTTGGGCATTTTTGATTTTTCGGGCTAGTTCGGCCGCGCTCTCACTTTTCTTACCGCGAGCTGATTTTCCGAATGTTGCTTCCGTCTGAACGGTATTTTCTACCGCGAACTATCGCGCTCTCTAGTTGATAAGTAGCTGCTTGTTACAACGCCGATTGCTTCCGACCTACCGACCCGGACCTCAAACTATCTGACCGGTGGGTTAACAGTGAAGCCAGTTTCGGATCTGACTGGCAAGGTCCCAGCTAGGAAATTGCCCCTCCGGTTGAGCTCAAATCATTTGGCCGTAATTGTTACAATGCGGGGGCAAAACACCGAAGCAGCAACGGAGTCGGCCGAGCAGCAAATCGAGCCGTTTGCTGTTTTGCGATGTAATGAACGTCCGAAGACTCTCAAATTCAGGTCCAGCATGTCGACAACTGAAGGCGCCTCAAGAGTCTTCGATGAGATAGCTCAATTGTTTGGTTCAGGCCCGACCGATGAACAGATTTTGAATTTTCGGCCGTCTGCCGACGTCACCCAACGAGCCTCGCAGCTTCTGTCGTTGAACCGGACCGGCCAAATGGATGATTAAGCACGAACTGGACCAATACGAACAAGCTGAACTTTTGATGCGTATGGTAAAGGCACGGATACATGCGCGGCTAGGAAGCTAGGTAGCGAATATGTACCTGCAGAACTGCGACGGCTGATTAGTGAACGCGCCGGACATCGATGTGAATATTGCCTACTTCACGAAGAAGATGCCTTCTTGCCACATGAGCCGGACCATATTATCGCTGTAAAGCATCGCGGCGATACGAACGCAGGAAATTTGGCTTGGACCTGTTTCGTTTGCAGTCGCGGTAAAGGGAGCGACCTTGCGTCGGTAGACGAGATATCGGGAGAGATCGTAAGACTCTTTCATCCCAGGACCGATTTATGGGACGATCACTTGGAGTTGATGGAAGACGGATCCCTTTTGGCCAGAACGGCTATCGGACGAGTTACTATCTCATTACTCAGTTGAACCGTCCTGAGTTGGTGGCGATCCGAGCCTTGCTCGCAAAATCGAGTCGGAAACCACGTTAGTGCGGTTTTGTGCACATCATTTGAAGTCATGCCATCTATGATTAATGCGATGCGATAGAAGAGCCAGTGACGCCTTGACGCAACTTATTCCACATTTGCCTCTGCTTTTTCCAGTCGAGCGTCTTGGCGATGGGGCGGAGGTCGGCTTCTTTGATCGGGTCGCGGCCTTGGGTGGTTCTGGGCAGAAATAGGATCTCTTCTTGGATGTCGGGGGCCAGGTTGTCGAGCCACATGATCTGCGTCATTCGTGTCGTCGAGATCTGGCCGAAGTGGGCTAGCTCGGATTGGTTGATGATGGCGCCATTTCTAACCAGTTGAAAAGCAGTGGTGAGCCAAGGCAAGAAGTCGGCTGATTCGGGGGACGCGACCAGCAGGGATAACTGGCTTAGCTCCGCTTTGAATTTGTTTGGCGCCACGGCGTTTGGTGGCGATATGGAACTGGCGGTTGATGGTTAGGCGCTGTGTCATTGTGCGTGCTCCAATTGGTTCTCGGTTAAGCTTCTCAAGCCAGTTGGATGAAACGTGATTGCTACGTTGCCACCTGGACCGTCGAAGCTGACGCTCTCGATCAGAAGTCGGACTAGGCGGACTTGATCTTTGGGCGGCAGCGATTGCCACAGGTTGTCAAAGCCGACTAAGACGTTTGTGATTTGCTGGTCATTGATCCTTTGAGTCTCAAGCAACGCAAGCTCCGATGTGATCTGCTGGGAGCGTTGGTCGGCAGTCTCAAGTCGCGACTGGATTTCGCTTAGCCCTGACAAGTTGCTGGCGATTTTCGGGTTGGCAACGATCGCTTGAAGCTTAGCATGATCATCTCGCATCTGCCTCGCTAGCGACTTCTGTTCGTCTCTTAATCGTTTGCATTCGATATGGTTTCGCTGCTGAACATCAATGTTTGTTTGCTTTAACAACGCCGGATCCTTGCCAATCGTTCGAATCTGCTCGACCACAAATCGCTCGATCTCACCAGCGGGTACTGACGGTGCGGGACACTCCGACCAGCCTCGTTGAATCGCCGTTCCGCATACGTAGTAGCGGTATCGCTTGTTGCCTTTGCAGCTAAACGAATGAGTCATGCCGCAGCCACACGATTTGCAGTGCAGTAAGCCCTTTAGCAAGGCGCTGTGCTTGTTGCGAACCAATGTTCCGCCGGATTGGCCATTGCGTTTCAGATTGTCCTGTACGCGGTTAAACAGTTCGACGGGCACGATGGCAGCATGTTCGCCCTCGTGAGTCTCTTCCTTGTACTTAATCTTACCGATGTAGGTAACGTTGGTGAGCAGTTTGTAGAGGGCGTTCCGTGTGAAGGCTCTGCCACCACGTCGATCATCTTTTTTTGTCACCCACCGTTTCGTGGTCCAGCCACGCCGGTTTAGCTCGCGAACCGTTGGTAGCAGTGATTGATGCTCCAGATACAGTTCGAATATCTGACGAACTGAGGAAGCCTCGATTTCGTCGACCACAAGCTTGGTGTTTTCAACGGTGTAGCCCAGTAGCGGCATGCCACCAGACCACTTTCCACGGCGACGAGAGGCAGCCACTTTGTCACGCACGCGTTCGCTGATCATCTCGCGCTCGAACTGGGCGAACGAAAGAAGAACGTTCAACACCAATCGGCCCATCGACGTCGCGGTATTGAACTGTTGGGTTACGCTTACGAAAGACACTCGCTGCGAGTCAAAAATCTCAATGATTCGAGCAAAATCCATGAGCGAACGACTGAGGCGGTCGACTTTATAGACGATCACACAGTCGATCTTGCCAGCCTTTATGTCGGCAAGCAATCGCTTAAGGGCCGGACGCTCCATGTTGCCACCGGTGAAGCCTCCGTCGTCATAGGACTCAGCAACGGCTTCCAGCCTTCGTGCCTCTGCGACACGATGAACGCTTCCGCTGATTCACGTTGGGCGTCGAGCGAATTGAATTCCTGTTCAAGACCTTCTTCGGTGCTTTTGCGAGTGTAAATGGCACAACGAACGGACTTGGTCGTTTCAGTTGAAATACGTTTCTTCATCAGTTCCCCTCCTTGTCGCTGAAGTTGAAGAACTTGTTGCCGCTCCAGTGTGAGCCGGTGATCTTCTTGGCCACGGCGCTAAGCGATTTGAATAGCTCGCCCTCGTACTCGAAGCCACCGGTGACGACGCGGACTTGTAGTTGCCGACCTTTGTACATCCGCGTGATCAGAGTGCCCGGCAGTGGCACGTTAGCACTATTAAGTTGGCCACAGGGCAATACTCGCGTGCGCCGGTCAGCGTCCGCTGGTAGCGATCGTTGTTTGGGCGCCGTGGTTCGCAGATCCGCGCCACTAGCCAATTCACGTGCTCGTGCGATTGCACGCTCCGACAAGCCGCCTTCTTCGATCGACTGCATGCGCCAGATGATACGGCGTACGAGCCACTTGCGATTGGCGGCCTGCGTCGGTTCGCCGGTCACCTGCAAGTAGCGTTCACGCAACTCGCCCACCGTCATCTGCTTTAGCAAGGCGACCTCTTTAGTCACATTCAACGACATTCGTTCCTCCTTCGTAAGTGTTCGAATAACCCGATATTGAACCCGAGTTCACAGAGAGCCCTGAGTCCGAACCGAAGTCAAGCGAAGCTGGCGAGTCAGGCGAAAACTCTTTTGCGCTTGTGCCGAGTCGCCCTTGCTTGTGCAAGTCAACGATGCCTTGCGCCAGACATGTAGCGATCTCCGCCATTCGTTGCTCGGGCGTCAGTTGGCTCATCCCCTGGTTTGTTGACATATATTGCTTCCTTTCTTGCTGATGCGATGACGTGATCCGTACCTAAATTCCGGACAACTCGACGTAACAAACTGTGCCTATGCTTGCGGCCTTTCCCGCGGCCCTTGGTTGAAAGATTCGCTGCCGAGGACCCACGCGTACCTTGCAGACGTTTCAGACGTTCAGACCTTTCCTGACCTCGCCTATTACGCGTGCATACACACGCACATTCACAAATGTGAGTGCGCCTCACATGTGAAGAGTCTCTGTAAATGGTCTGCAACGTCTGTCATGGATCGTCTTGGCCTTGTTCTTTCCCAGTTTTCTTCAGCAGACGTTCTCAAATCTCCACGTCCGCATAGGTCTGAATGAAAGCTCAAACGTCTGCACCATTCGCCTCCAAACTGACGTGGTACAGAGTCTTGCGGCCTATGTCGCTACGATGAAAGATTGCGATGCTGCCATCATCCATTCCGAAATGTTCGTCGACATAGCGCCCCGCAAGTACACCCAGGCGTGTGCATTGCGAACGAGGTGTTCCTTGGCCAAGTTCGGATCGCAGTAGCAAGTGTTCATTAGCCAGATCGGTTAACTCGGCCGCAGTCCAAGTTCCCTTTGGATGTTGGGCCAGCAGTCCAATTAGCTCACTAAACTCGCGCCGAGTGTCGTCCATAGCCGCAGCCGCTTCGTCGGCGTTTTCAAGGAAGTCCGGCTCGCCGTTAGCTTCCAGAATACCGCCAATGATGTTGCCCCAACTCTTCTTGTTGAAACGAGTTTGCGTCGTTGCTAGCGGCATTCCAGCGTTCTTCCAACGCAACCATGTTCACAAGCTCGCTGAGAAGCTGTTGCCGATGATTCTGCACATAAGCTTCTGGATCGTTCATCGTGAACGCCCGCAATTTTGGATTCCCCATGTGATGGAGATTGACCACAACGCTCCGAGACATCAGGTCTGGGCTGACATCGGGTGCATTTGTCGTGATGCAGAAAATGTGCGAGTTTTCAGCTCGTATCTCCGACGACTGGCCGAGTAACCGATACGATAGAATCTGGTCGGTGATGGATCGCTCAAGGCACGCCGAATCGATCTTGGCTTTGCGCGATTTGGCTTTCGCGTTGTCGATGATGACTGTTGTCGCACCCGACTTGATGATCGCACCTAGTCGCTTTTCGAATTCTTCATCATTTTCGCTGTACGATGCAGTGGCCGCTTCAGCACCGTCGCGAAGTCGGGCCAGTATTAGCGCGAGTGTAACAACAGTCACTAGAAGCGAGTCGGCTGGTGATCTGTTGCATCGTCGTTGCGACGGGCGTTTCCTGCGGGTGAACGACGATCTTGGGCTGTGTATCCGAATCCGGCTCGGAGAACGCGTCTATGGCGATCGTCAGGCGTTCGGTGGCCTTTTCGACACGCCGCTCCAACTTGTCGAAGAGAGAAGTGCGAACATCGTGCTGAGCATTGTCCCAGGTGCGATCAAAATACGGACGCCCAGCTTCCGCGAACTTGCCCACCGATTCGACTCGTTGCCAAACCTCCTCGGCCTCGAACCCGTTGCGAATCGCATAGCAACAGAGGGCGAAGTCGGTTTCGGATCGTGTGCCTTCGCGAGCGATGGTACTGGCAGCGATGCATTCCAAAAGCTTGTCGGTCTTCGCTGCTGTTGACTTACGAATGGCTGGCAGCGGCATCGCATCGATGTTGCGTTGTCGCTTGGTAGTCGCACTCGGCTTGTGGAACCTGCTGAAGGCATCGAGTGCGTACCTGCGGCTAGCATCGCATTCGATAAGCTCAGACAATACCGGTTCGCGACCGTTGCGTTGGTCCTTGCGATTGTATGTGCCAGGCACTCGCAGCAATCGCGTGAGATCGGTTGTATGGTCGCCACCGATGGCTTCCGCGATACCCGCCAGGATGTCTTGTATCTGAAGTGCTTTGGGGCTGAGCTTGGTTAGGTGATGTCGCTGATCAAGATAGA
>CAZVBC010000415.1:0-5933 GCA_964625155.1 uncultured Pirellulaceae bacterium | reverse complement strand
AGCCAGATCTCTTGACTTGATAGTCGCTCGGGCTGCCCGTCGATAGTACGGATGCACGCGATCGGTCCATTTGGGGTTGGCGAACAGGATGGATACGAACCGCCGAGCATAACCGTTGTAACCTCCCTCGACGCACGATCAACCATCAGCAACTCTGTATCTCGAGTTCCGGCTTTCGTTCGTGCATGCACCAAACGCAGGCTGTCAGGTGTCCAGGAGACGCCACCTACTGCATCAAGTCTAGGAGCATTCTGAACAACATCGGGCGCTAGTAATGGCGCCGAGTTCTCGTCAGAAAAGACGACTTCGGTCGCTGGCATATCTTGCTGTTTTGCTGCAGCATCGACAAGTGACTGTTGTTTTTCATACAGTTTCAGTCGAATTCTCGCTCGCAAATAATCAACAGTGCTCTGCAACGGCAGCGACAGTTGTTGGCACCGCTTCGCTTCGTCGAAGGTTCCTTGTTTCTGCGTGGGAAGCGGCCAATGTTTCGAGGAAAGCAGGATCACCTGCTTCGATCTCGGCTAGTATTTGAGTAATTTCGCTCATCTTTGAATGGTAACCGAAGCAGTGGTTGAATCAAACCAGCTCTCTCTTGGCCTGATTAAAGGTAATCAGTGTCTCCGGCAAGGCGCAGAAGACTACTATGAGGGACTGCGCGCTGATGGCTATGATAGCTACGGTCGCGCAAACTTTACCCTTGTGCCGTCCCGTTCGAATCATGTCTGAAGTAACCCGCATACTATCGCAAATCGAAACTGGGGATCCAGCCGCTGCAGAGCAGTTACTACTTCTGGTCTATGCAGAGCTTCGCAAGCTGGCAGCATCGAAATTGTCGCTTGAAAAACCGGGACAAACGTTGCAAGCGACGGCCCTGGTCCACGAGGCCTATTTGAGGATCGTTGATTCCGACAAACCTATTCATTGGAATAGCCGCGGTCACTTTTTTGGAGCAGCCGCTGAGGCCATGCGGCGCATTTTGGTCGAAAACGCTCGGCGTAAACGCGGTCCCAAGGCGGGTGGTGGCCACCGTCGCGTTGATTTACCCGACCTGCCGGCGGAGATCGGTGAAGTGGATGTTGATCTCGTTACCTTAAGCGAATCGTTGGAGCGGCTGCAGTCCATTGACCCGCGATCGGCGGAATTGGTAAAACTCCGGTTTTTTGCTGGATTGACCAGGATCCAGGCGGCCGAAGTCCTCGGCATCTCTGTCGCTACAGCGGACAATGACTGGGCTTATGCCAAGGGTTGGCTCAAAGCAGAACTCGCTAAAATATCCGGCACCGAATAAAAAAAAGAATTCAGAATTCTTTCAATAATCTGTTAGAGCATTTGTCGGCCATTCTCGCACTGACTTACGAAACGAAGTCTCGTGACACATCAGATTGGGAGTGAAGAATAATCATGGCCAACGAAAAAATCGATGAGAAAGCAATCTTCAATGTCGCCCGGCAAATCAACTCACCGGACGCACGCCGGGAATACCTCGGCCATGTATGCGGGGCCGATCATGAACTGCTTGCCAGGCTGGAGACATTGCTCTTGGCCTACGCTGAGCAGTCAAGCTTTCTCGAAAAGCCACCTGCTCATGAACTCTCTCCCACCATCGACCAGTCCCTGGTCGAAAAAGCGGGTACGGTGATCGGTCCTTACAAACTGCTGCAGCAAATAGGCGAAGGGGGAATGGGTGTGGTCTACATGGCCGAACAGGCCGTCCCGATCGCACGCATGGTGGCATTGAAAATTATCAAACCGGGAATGGACACCGGTCAAGTTGTCGCCCGCTTCGAAGCCGAACGGCAAGCGCTGGCCATGATGGACCATCCCAATATTGCCAAAGTGCTGGATGCAGGTACGACCGACAGTCAGCGTCCTTATTTTGTGATGGAGACTAGTCAAAGGCGTGCCGATCACCAATTACTGCGATGAACATCAATTGACTCCCAAGGAACGACTTGAACTGTTTATCCAAGTGCTGCACGCCGTACAGCACGCGCACCAAAAAGGGATCATCCATCGCGATATCAAGCCGTCGAACGTGCTCGTCGCTGAATATGATCAGCAAGCCGTACCGAAGGTCATCGATTTCGGCGTCGCTAAAGCCACCAGTCAAAAGCTGACCGACAAAACGATGTTCACCCAATTCGGCCAGCTCGTCGGCACACTGGAATACATGAGCCCCGAGCAAGCCAAGCTGAATCAGATGGACATCGATACGCGGAGTGACATCTATTCGTTGGGTGTTTTGTTGTACGAGCTGCTAACTGGAGGCACGCCCTTTGATCGCCAGCGTCTGCGTTCGGCGGCCTTTGAGGAGATGATGCGAATTATTCGCGAAGAAGAGCCTCCAGTGCCCAGCACCCGGTTAAACACTAGCCGGATGTTGGCATCTGTCTCAGCCAACCGCAGCACGGAACTTCGCAAGTTAAGCAGCTTTATGCGCGGCGAATTGGACTGGATCGTCATGCGAGCCATGGAAAAAGAGCGTAGTCGTCGCTATGAGACCCCCAACGCTTTTGCCGATGACATCCAGCGTTTCCTCAACCAAGAAGCGGTCGTGGCCCGACCGGTGTCGACCGTTTATCGGATGAAGAAATTTGCGCAGCGGAATTGGGGGACGGTCATTGCTGGCTCGGTCGTCGCTGCGACACTCTTACTTGGATTCGCTGCGAGCACTTGGTTCGCGATTCGCGAGGGCCGAGCCGCCGCGGAGGCAGACAAGCAGCGCGACGTTGCACAAAAATTCGCCAGCGAAGAAGCCCGCCAGCGGGAAACTGCTCAGCAACTAGCCGTGGAAGCCTCGGACGCACGTGAATCATTGCGAGAGACGCTTTATCGCGCAGAGATGAACTTGGTTCAGGCCGCTGTAGAAGACAAACAGTACATGCGGGCTTCACAGTTGCTTGAGCAGCAAAAGCCGACCAGCGGACAACGCGACCTCCGCGGGTTCGAATGGTACTATTGGCACAGTCAGCTACATCACAGGCAACTGCGCTCGGTTAAGATTCCCCAGTTGTCGGAGCTGGTAAACCCTGGTTCTAGTATACTGCGAGCTTTTAGCCGAGATGCAAAACGGTTGGCGACCTTTCTTGCGGCAGACGAGGGCTCGACACAAGGAGCCATGGTAACCGTGTTTGACAGCGATACAGGACGCGAACTATTCGCTCCGTTCGCACCATTTCCAGAGCAGAGTCGCATTCAACGACAGAGACATAGCCTAGCGATGCTTAGCATAGCTTTAAGCGGCGATGGAACACGCATGGCAGTCAGAAACTCGGTCACTGACGAGAGTGGTGGGCGATCCTTGCACATTAGTATACACGACTGTATTAGCGGAAAAGAGCTGCGCCGCTTCCCAGGTGGTAGCCAATTCTTGCTATCGGACGATGGTAGCCGTTTGGCAGTCCGTTACGTACAGTTGGACAGTGACGATCGCTCAAGCCAATCGCTCAACAGGGGGCAGGCCGGTATCCAAATTTGGAATACCTTCACCGGCGAATTGGTCCAAACATTGCCCTTGATACCCGCAAGCATAAAGTCAGAGAATATTGTGTGGGATCCCACTGGCGCGAAACTGCTTCGTTCTTCACTCTCTAGCGATTCGGACGATAACTCAGCACGACTCCGCCAGCGGCTCGTGTTGGTGGACGTCATGACTGGCAAAGATCTCTGGGAACGCGAGTTTGCGGACATCGTATACCCTTTGACTCCCTGGTCATGGAGCCCAAACGGAAAACTGATCGCGGTGGCAGAGCATGAACCGCCAGCAAATCCCAAAGTTCAACTTTGGGATGGCGATACTGGGTCAACTCTGGCAGTCCTCGACCGTGATGTCCCCGCGAGAATCTCTCCAGGAACTCTCGCCTTTAGCCCAGATGGCATGCGTCTTGCCCTGCCATCTTTGGCAAACGAGATCTACGTCTGGCAATTGCCTCAGCTTGATGCTGCCGAACGTGAGCAACCGCTTCGCATCGAAAAGCCGGACCTGGTATTACCAATCGCTCAAGAAATTGTCTCCCTGATGTTCGGCGACGAAAGCCGTGAACTCACCGGTGTGGACGCCGGAAATTCAATAACTACGTGGAACGTAACGCTTGATGAGAGCATTGACTTGGGGCCAGACTTGCAAGCCTTTTTCTTTTATGCTGCAGTTAGCCCTGACGCTAGCAAGTTTGCGTTTTTTGATGGGATTTTTGGTCGTCCTGACAACAGCTACGTTCTTTGGGATCTCGAACGAAACCGCGAGATATTAAGGCTCGCTTCACTTCACGGCCGTCGTCCAGTTCTTACCCCCGATGGACACCGAGTTGCGTTTGTACGCGCCACCATGAATGACTCGGGACCCATATTGATTCACGACACGCAAACTGGTGCACGGATCTCCGAGATACCCGTCGAGTGGATCGATGCTTCCATACCGACCTTGGTCATTGACCAGACCATTCGGCCGGACGGTAATCACTTTGCAGCGATCTTACGCAATCGAAATTCACCAGAAACAAAGGCCAGGCTCAACGTGTGGGAGGTAGCCACGGGTCAACTAGTGTTCACGGTAATCATTGACTCTGAACAACCCGAGGGAGTGGATTACAGCCGAGACGGAGCTTGCCTGATCGTGGGGACGACCGGGCCTTCGGAGCTTGTCTATTACGATGCCACCACCGGGGTGCGGCAGAAATCAGTTTCGATGCCACCGTCCTCAAGTCCTCTGTTTGTTGACACCCAACATCAAGTTATCGCTGCTAGCCATGGTTCGGATTTCATACTGAGCGATATTACCACAGGGAGTGAATTACTAAGACTGTCTGGTTATGACCAAGTCCGACCGAATAGTTACGCCATTAGCCCTGACGGTCGTCGCTTGGCGCTGGGGAGTAGTTCGCGCTTTGGCGATTCAGAAATCACCCTCTGGAATATGAAAACAGGCCGTCAATTATTGTCATTTCGTCAGGATCGCCCAGTAGACGCCATGGTCTTCTCGCCCAACAGTTATCGTCTTTTGGCCACATTCGGTAGGGCTGTCCGAATGGCCGCCAGTTCCTCCAAACCGATCCGAGTCTTTGACGCTACGCCACTGGCTGAAGAGTCGGTCCCGCAGAGGAAATGAGCTAGTTTTGGAGCAAACACGAAGTACTGATTGATCTCGTTTTGAAAGGTGCGGAGCGGTCAAGAGATTTGCTCACTGTTGTAAGTCAATTCGTCATTGCCATATCTGGGGCGAGACAATCCGCCAGCCGCGAATGTGTGGCTGCTCTATGGGTTACGATAATCATGAGATTTTTCTGGAAAGCGTGTCCGATTTCCGGGCCGCTTTACGCACTGACTTTTGGAGTACCGTCTTCAGTAGCTCAGTACCAGCTTGCAGGCCGAGGGGTCATAAATCATGAACGAACTCGATATCTTCTCCGAAGCTTTAGAATTGACCGAACCTCAGGCCCGCGAAGCATTTCTGAACAAGGCCTGCGCAGGGCAACCTGAACTGCGGCAGCGGCTGGAAGGACTATTGAACAACGCTGCCCAGGCCAGTCGATTTCTTGAACAGCCGCCCAGTGGACTGTCCCTCACGATGGAAGCAGCACCGCGAGAAACTGAGGGAGCCACCATTGGTCCCTACAAACTTCTGCAGAAAATCGGCGAAGGAGGGATGGGAATGGTCTTCATGGCTGAACAGACCAAGCCCGTGGAGCGGCGGGTGGCACTGAAAATCATCAAAGCCGGCATGGATTCCAAGCAGGTCATCGCCCGCTTCGAAGCCGAGCGGCAAGCGCTGGCTATGATGGACCATCCCAATATCGCTAAAGTTCTGGATGCGGGAACCACGGAAAACAGTCGTCCCTACTTCGTCATGGAATTGGTCAAGGGAGTTCCCATCACAGAATACTGCGATGAACATCGCTTAACGCCCAAACATCGGCTGGAACTATTCATTCAAG
>CAZVBC010000414.1:0-5937 GCA_964625155.1 uncultured Pirellulaceae bacterium | reverse complement strand
TTGTGTGCGCTCAGCATTTTATCGTTTTTTACCCATAACGAAGACAGTTTCGCGCGTAGCAGTATCCTGGTGTGGATTGTGTTGGCAGGATCCGGTTTAGGATTGCTGCGCATGCTTTTGCGAATCAGTTGTGAATTGTTATTCAAAAATGGAATTTCAAAAAAGCGTTGTGCCATCGCAGGTCTGAACGCTTTGGGTGTACAACTGGCTGAAAACACGCAAAACAATCCCATTAGTGGTTGGCAGATCGTCGGTTTCTTTGACGATCGGCAAGCTGATAGATTGCACAAACCTGCTGCCACGCTGCCACAGCATTTGGGAGGATTGGAAAAGCTGGTTCAGAGCGCTCGCGCGGGGGAGTTTGATACAGTATTTATCACTCTTCCGATGAGAGCTGAAAGTCGAATTCGGTGGCTGCTGGACGAACTGGCCGACAGCACGACGAATGCCTATATCGTGCCAGATTTCTTTGTATTCGAAATGCTCCATTCGCGTTGGACACAAATCAATGGATTGCCCGTCGTCAGTGTGTTTGAAACTCCACTCTATGGAGTCGATGGGTGGTGCAAACGAGTATTTGACTTTTTCGTCGCCGGTATTGGATTGATCGCTATTTCGCCAATCATGTTGACTTGCGCACTACTCGTCAAACTATCTTCGCCTGGACCGGTTTTCTTTCGTCAAAAACGATATGGTTTGGATGGCAAAGAAATTTACGTCTGGAAATTTCGCTCGATGCGTGTTTGTGATAACGGTCCAGTTGTCAAACAAGCCACGCGGGACGATCCGCGCATCACTCCGATCGGTCGCATATTGCGCAAAACTTCGCTCGACGAATTGCCACAACTGTTTAATGTGCTCGACGGCAGTATGTCGTTAGTCGGCCCGCGCCCGCACGCGTCCGCGCACAACGAACATTATCGCAAACTAATTCGCGGCTATATGTTACGGCACAAAGTAAAACCAGGCATTACCGGCCTAGCTCAGGTCGAGGGCTTTCGAGGCGAGACCGAAACGCTGGATAAAATGCAAGGACGAGTCAATTTTGATCATCGATACATTCGCGAATGGTCCCTTTGGTTGGACTTCAAAATCCTGGTCCGCACCCTGTTTGTGATCTTCAAACAAGAAAACGCTTATTAAAAAACGTGAGCGGCAATTAGTTCGGTTCTTTGTCGTAGGTGTGCCGCTGCGGAGCCGATTTTAGGCGTCCTTGAAGCTCGTACAGTTGCACCACGCCTTGATTCACTAAGCGTTCACCGGCTCCTACCTCCGCACGAGTTGTATCACTCGCCCCATAACCACCTCGGGCGGCAGACTGAAGATCGGGCAGGTAGCTGGGCCAGTCGTACGGCCCATCACAACAGTAGCCGAAAAAGAAGGCGTGTTTGAGTCCAGATTTTTTCCGAAAGTCGACAGGAAAAAAATGAAATGGCTCACCTGGCATCGTCATGATCGCAATGGAATTGTTGATCAACAGAGTGGTCACACCCAGCGTCAAGGACTCGGCCGAATCCCAGCGGCTGCGAAAGCTCAACTGGCTGGATGCAACCGCAAATGAACTCGACTGACCTGAATCGTCTTTAGCGAACACAAGCGCTCGTTTAACTTCGACTGCCAGGAGTTCTCCTAGTTTTTGAACATCGTCAAAATCTCTTTCTCGCGCTTCGCCACGAGCCATTATCAGCGGATTAATGTCGCCACCGCCACTTTGCACGAATAGGCACATACAACCGTCACCGATATCCGACTCGATGATGTTGCGAGTCACACCAGGGTAGTCGGCAGAGATCTGCCGATTTCGCGGACCGAGTACAACCGGATGGCAAGCGTAATTAACGATCACCGCGCGAACTTTTTTATGTTGGTCCGAAATGCGCAGCACTCCGACTTGGCGATCGACCTCACCATAGGGAATTCGTGCAGGATTCTCAAAGTGTGTGACTGCATACTCCCCACGTTGCACCAATCGATTGTAGCCCAACTGAATTTGGCTAGCGGATGCAGTAACGTAAGCCGTGAACAAGTTCTGCTTGGCCTCCTTAATCGCAGCCAACAACCTTTCGTCCACTGTTTCTCGCCACGGCTTTTCAATAGTCGGAAATCCGTCTTGATTCATCTTCGGGCCAGCGTGAGTATGGGTATTCATCAACAACAAGTGATCGACTCCTATCGACTTCATCTGCGAGTGCAATTGCGGTGAGTTGTAGATACACAGATCACAAACAACCATCGCGACACAGACGGACTCGTTTTGCATCACCATCACACGCGCTGAAACTGAATCGTGGATGCCCGTCGTTGGCTGAGCCGACGAGTACCCTGTCGTCAAACCGCCGACTGGTGGCGTGATGTCCGCCTGCGCCAACCCAACTTGAAACTCCGCCAGCATGGTCGATTCCATACACAACCATACAGCGAGGGCGAGAACACGAATCGCCGCGCATGAATTGCGGATTAACATGGTCTGTTACTCTTACTTAACTTGAGGACTTTGTGGTAACCCAAAGGCTGGCATCTTGCAATACAAGCAAATTAGTGGACAACGATTATCGAGTAGCATGGAACGAATCTTGCTGTTCCGCAAGTGGTTTTCGGTTCACTCGTTTGCTCGTTGTGTGCGTTAGATCCGATTTGCATTTGTGACAACCTATTTATGAACCTAGAACCTACCGATCTAGATTGTGGCGAGCATATCGGCTATTTAGTCGTCGGGCACGGTACGCGTCAAGTTACTGGCCAAGAGCAATTGCGCCAGGTGGCTCAGCAGCTCGCTAGGATAATGGCACCGGCCCCAGTCGCATCTGCTTTTTTGGAACTGGCTCGCCCATCGATCGTAGAAGGTGTGCAAGAATTAGCACGTCGAGGGGTCTCGCAATTTGTGACCATCCCAGTTCTGTTGTTCACGGCGGGTCACGCGTTAGACGATATACCGCAGGGTGTCCAGCGGGCTGCTCAAGAATTGGGGCTAATCAATCTTGGCCAGTCTAATAGCCTCGAATTACACCCCGCAATAATACGACTGTCTGCCCTTCGATTTTACGGAACGCTCGGTAACAAGGGGATTTCGCACTCTGTCGGCTCAGCCATGATTGGTCGAGGGAGCAGCTCAGTTGATGCAACTGAAAAGATGCTACAGTTTGTCAGCCAGCGATTCCAGGCGGTACCCGTGCAGTTTTCCACGGTCGGCTTTGTTGCTGTACAGAAACCAACTGTCTGCGACGCTCTTGATCAATTGGAGTCCAGCGATTGCGAGATCTTGGTCGTCCAGCCCCATTTGCTGTTTGAAGGCATTCTAGTTCAGCAGATTCGGGAAGCGGTTTCCCTACGGCAATCAAAATCTTCGCGCACTTGGCTCGTTACGCCTACGTTGGGTAGTGACGAAAGCCTTGCTTTGGCCCTGGCTGAGGTCGCTCGCGAAGTGACTTTTCGCAGTTGATGGCGTGACGCCTCATTTGCAACATTTGGGCCCCTGAGACAACATTCATGTTGCTGCAACGAGCAGAATTTCCTAACATAGCGGAAGAGTTGCGTGCAAACTACCCGCTCTTCCTCGCCTTTGTGTCTTTCCACTTCTAGAAAACGGAAGCATCGCTCATGCGAATCGTCGGTACTCAACTGGTCGTTCTGACACTTCTTTCGGGGCTATCGCAAACTGTCACAGCCGCCGATCCACCGCCACGCGTGTCCGACATGACTGTTGCACGAGCGCTGGACCGACAGATCGTCCGCAAAGTCGCCGAGATCATGGATCGCCAGCATCTGTCTAAGCACTCTTTCGATGACGAGATATCCAAGCGAGCATTTGACCAGTTCTTACGATCTCTCGATCCATTAAAGATGTACTTCCTGCAGAGTGATATCGATGGTTTTACTAGCCGACAAAATCAAATTGACGACTTGGCAAAGAAAGGCGATTTGAAATTCGCTATCGATGCTTTTAAGGTCTTCCTGAATCGAGTTGATCAACGGGTGGCCATGGCTCATCAAGAAATCGATCGGGAGCATGATTTTCTGTTGGACGAGAAAATGGGTGTCGATCGCAAGGTGTTGCAGTATCCCAAAGACGATGAAGAAGCACGTGATCGAGTTCGTCGACAAATCAAATACAGCATGTTGATACTCAAAAGTGACAAGATCCGCGCGGAAGCCAATCCCGAGGATGCAAAGAAAAAATCTCCGGCCTTGAAGGATCGATCTAACGAAGATCCTCGCGACCGCTTGCATCGACGTTATCAGAGTTTGGCCAAACGCTGGCATCAAACTGACGCAGACGAAATCTTGGAGCTATTTGTCACTGCTTTCACAACCAGCTTTGATCCGCATACATCCTACATGGCTCCCAAGACGCTCGCCAATTTCCGCATCATTATGAGCTTGAATTTGGATGGTATCGGGGCACAGTTAACGCTGGATGATGGCTTCACCACAATCACGGGTGTCGTACCTGGTGGCGCCGCTGACAAGGATGGACGCCTGAAGGTGGGTGATCGCATTGTTACTGTCGGGCAAGGAGAAAGCTCGGGCGAGATGGTCGATGTGGTCGACATGAAACTCGACGATGTTGTGCAAATGATCCGTGGTCAAGCTGGCACAGTTGTAAGATTAGGAGTTCGACCTGCGGACGGGTCGGAGACAAAGATCATCGATATTACGCGAGCAAAAATCAATTTAGAAGACAGTGCTGCTCGAAGCGAAATTGTCGAACATAAACTGGGGCAAGATGGAAAGGGCATTCGCGTTGGCTATATCGACTTACCCAGTTTCTATTTGGACATGGAAGCAGCGCGCGAAGATTCGGGCAGGAACAATTACCGCAGTTCGACCCGGGATGTGCGTGCAATCTTACAGAATTTCCGCAAGGAGCGAGTCGACGCCGTGGTCATCGATCTATCGCGCAATGGTGGCGGCAGTTTGACTGAAGCGATCAACTTGACTGGCTTGTTTATCGACAAAGGACCCGTTGTCCAAGTCAAAGATCCAACTGGTGAAGTTCAAGTGTACGAGGATGAAGAATCTGGTGTCTCATGGAGCGGGCCGCTGGTTGTAATGACCGGTAAAGAGAGTGCCAGCGCAAGTGAGATATTTGCTGGAGCGATTCAGGATTACAAGCGCGGCATCGTCGTTGGTGATCCATCGACTCACGGTAAAGGAACAGTGCAGAGCTTGGTTGAGTTAAGCCCCATCCTCTTTACTTCAGGTGGACCAGAAATGGGTGCGCTCAAAATTACGATCCAACAGTTCTACCTTCCTGACGGCAAGAGTACGCAGCGTCAGGGTGTCATGGCCGATATTATTTTGCCCGCGATTACCGCCAGCATGGATATTGGCGAGGCCGATTTAGACTATGCCTTGCCCAACGACTCTGTTCGACCAGCGCGGCATATCGATTACAAATTGGTCGATAGCAACATTCTCAACAAATTACGAGTCAATTCCGCTCAGCGTATCAAGGCATCCAGCGGTTTTGACAAACTGCTGCAGCGTATCGAAATGTACAAACAACAAAAGGACGAGAAATTTGTATCACTCAACGAAGTCGAATTTCTAGAACGTCGCAAAGAGTTGGATGCTGACAAAGAGGAAGAGAAGGCAATACTCGACCAACAACTCCCCAAGAAAGAAGTCTTCCACAAAGATTACTATTCTGAAGAAGTATTGAATATTACCGGTGAATACATCGAAGCTATCAGCAAACTTGATTTGGCGCAAGCCGGATAGAAATAACTGTCTGGGATTCAATTGGAATAGGCCTTGTTACTTGGCACGATTGTTCAGCGTACGCAAATGGGCCGGGGCGATGAGTGAAGAATACTGACTCGCCTCGGCCTTGTGTGTACGAGCTGCTTAAACCCAGATAACGCAATCAAGTTGCCAGAAGTGGCCAGTTGTACAAATCTGGCCACCTTGCTGAATTGAAAGTACTCAGCCAGTTTT
>CAZVBC010000413.1:0-5939 GCA_964625155.1 uncultured Pirellulaceae bacterium | reverse complement strand
GCTACTGCTTTGTATTTTACTGGGTACAGCTTTAAACTTCCCAGCTTCATACTGCCTAGCCCACTTACTAAGGCTAGAGTCTGCTACCCCCAGCTCCTTAGCTACTTGCTGCTGTGATTTGTTACTTTCGTTAAGCATTTCAACAGCTTTAATCTTAAATTCCACAGAATAATTAGTGTTTTTCATAAATACCCCTAATACGTTATACCTCTTTTCCACACTTTCGCGCTTTTGCTACTGCTATTGTCTACTTTTAGGGATAGCTCTAAGGTACTCATTGAAGCAAGAATTGAGCGAGACATCAGGAGTGCGGCCAATTTGAAATGAAAAGAAACCTTATTGCTGGCCGCGAGCGATAACCTTGAACAAGAACAAAGCGACAGGGAAGATCTAACCAGTAGACCTCCCCTGTCTCGATCGAGTTTCTTCGACCCTTTCGACCCACTATCCCTGGCCGGTTGCGTCCCCGCAGAGCCGGTTACGTTTTGTGGGTAGCGAGATCTCTACACCCTCTGCGTCATCAACTCAAGTGATTTTGCGGCGGAAGTGTTGGTTGGAAATCAGCCTGACTATCCTTGGTCAATGCGATAACCGCCGATTCGCCTATTCCAAACTGATTAGAACCACTTGTTACAGGTGGCGTGGCGGCGCACTAGTTTCGCGCATCTACCTATCGCACTTGGAGTCTCGATATTTTTGGAAGCGTGGGGGCCGAGTTGAAGCCTAAGCCCTCGAAGCACTCAATAACATCGTTGATCTTGTGTGGGGAATCACAGTATACTGAAGTTATGACACTTACCGAAATGCTACCGCTAGTCCAATCACTGCCTCGCACCGAAAAACTGCGCCTCATTGAACTACTCACGGAAGACGTGGCAAGTGACGATCAGATTGCACGGAACTTTGCCGAAAAATGCGCGCCTATCTGGTCACCTCACGATTCTTTCCAAGGAGCTGCGACTTTATTGCGTCTGCTTGAGGAAGACAGAGTTTCCTCGTGACAGCACGGTTTCCCTACGTTGAAATTGATCCCGTTCTGGGACCATCTAGCGCGCAGCCATACATTCCAATCACACTTGAAGTCTTGGGCAAGGTCGCTTCCGTCAATGCGTTGGTCGACAGTGGAGCCGCGCTCAATGTGTTGCCCTACAGCGTTGGTGTAGCCCTATTCAACATACCATCGCAAATGGGCAGTTTACGCTTGGAAGCGGCTTCTTCGGTTGTCATCAAATCTAACGGCCTGGCCGGTTCAAAAACCGCCAATTCCAAACCGATCAGAACCACTCGCTACACGTGACCTTATCGTTTTCTAGCTTAGCGTTTCTAGCTGTCGCATGATGGAGCCCGAGAGATTTGGTGGTGCGTGGACGTTTGGTTCTTTCTTCGAATCAGGAAAGCGAGGTGCCCTATGGCACAAGAACGTCCCGTTCATGAAATTAGGTTGGGAAGAGTCAAAGCGGCGATCTGGCGAAACGATACGGATGCCGGAGTTCGCTATGGCGTGACCATGTCCCGGATTTACAAGACCGATAGCGGCTGGGAGACCAGCCTGTCCTTCGGTCGCGATGAACTGCCGTTAGTCGCCAAGGTTGTCGATATGGCTCACACTTGGATCTATCAGCAGCATGACAAGCCTGAAGCTCAAACGGCTGAACCGGAGAAAAACTCCCAGAAGCCAGCTACGACTCGGCGCGAAAAAGCAGCCAGTCGATAAGTTCGCAGCCAGGATCTATCGACCACGTTGTCGATAGTCCGCGCTCACAGCTTGTTCATCAGCGCGAGAGGTTTCTCTTATTGGGTTTGCAGTGATTACCACGCATCGCCAGCCTCTCGTCCATTCCAAATTATTGCGGGTAGAAGAACTACGCAAACGGTTTCCTTGATCGGCTTTCTTGGCGGATCACTGGAGGCCGGTGGCGTGCATCCAAAGGTTTTCCACGTTTGTTTTCCGTCTGCGGCTCTTTCTGAGCATAGCACGGCGTCAAGGTCCAGGAACGCTTTCTTCGAGCGCGTTCCTCATAGCGGCTTTGTTCTTTAAGCGAACAAAGGCTCCACCTTGACTTTGCCGTGTTGACCATCGTTTCAGAGCCGCCGACGGGCTCTTCATTTACTCGCATTGGGCCACACAGTCGGAGTTGGCCCATCATTGGAGGACATCGAAATGGATCGAGATGAAGCACTTAGGAAAAGTGATGAGGCCCTCGCGGAACTCGCGGAGGCGCTCAAAGCTGGCAAGAGCGAGAAGTTGCTGGAGTATCTGGAAATGCTTGCCAGATTTCACAGCTACTCGTTCTGCAACTGTATGCTCATCGCACTTCAGAAGCCCGATGCCACGCAAGTTGCCGGGTTCAGTAAGTGGAAGGAGTTTGGCCGCTTTGTCAAAAAAGGGGAGAAGGGGATAGCCATCCTCGCTCCGCTCATTGGCAAGCGAAAGAACGACATGTCGCAGGAAGCGGCTACCGAATTAGACACCGAAGCCAACAAGGATGTTGGTGATGGCAAAGTTCTGTACGGCTTTCGAGTCGTGCATGTCTTTGATGTCTCGCAGACCGAGGGAGAGGAGCTTCCCAAGTTTGCAGCTCTAGGCGGAGATCCAGGCGATAAACTCGACAAGATGGAAGCGGTCATTCGCAGCCACGGTATTGAGCTTGAGTATGTCGATTCGCTGCCAGAGGGCGCCAACGGTTCGTCGGAGGGTGGCAAGATCACTGTCAACGCAACTCGGCCCAGGCCGCAGATGTTTTCGACAATGGTCCATGAGCTAGCCCACGAGATGCTTCACTGGGGTGACCAGCGCGAATCAACCACGAAGGTAGTTCGCGAAACGGAAGCAGAAGCGGTGGCTTACGTAGTCTGTCGCTCGATCGGACTTGAGTGTTCGACCAAAGCGGCTGATTACATTCAGATCTGGAACGGTGACGCCAAGGTGCTCATGCAATCGCTTGAGCTAATCCGCCACGTTGCTGCCAAGATCCTGACGGAGCTGAATTCCACTGAAGCTGAAACCAAGGAGGTGGCCCATGTCGCATAAAGACAGGACCTTTCCAGTTCCCGGTGATGTTATCATCGTTGAATTCAGCGAGTGGTACGCTCTCAAAGACGGCGAAAGGCTTCGCGTTTGCGAGAACCCAGCATGGATTGTTCAAGGCGAGGAGATCTTTGTCGCTCCTCGTCACCAAGTGAACACGTTCTGGGGGCCAAGCTTTGGTCCGCCGGATGGAACCAGTCCAATGAAGATGGACACCTCCGGCGGTCCATTCAAAACGGTGAAGATCAAAGCTCTGGAAGGGCTTGAGCTTCTCGGTGAGGAAGAAGACCGATTCTGGCATTGGCGCGATAAGCCCTGTGCTGGAGGCGGAGTCGATCGGCTGGTATCTGTCTCGCTTTGGCGCGTGGCTCTACTACCCGACGCCCACTACCGCAACCTCAAAGCCTATGGCTGCAAGACTCATCGTGACGAGGTGGTTCAATGAGTGAATCCAAGCGTCGTCGATCGAACTTCAATGAGTACGTCGAAGTAATCAGCGGTTTCACACGAACCGTTGGTACGGAAGCGGGGGCAAGCGGGTCGCTCAGCGGTCCCGAGATCGTTTCCTTGATGCGCAAGCATCGAGTAACGATCGAAGCGCTTGCATTTCGGCTGGGTACAACCAGAAAGCGAGTCCGCAAGATCCGCCAAGCTGGCCTGTCCGATGCTTTAGGGGTTCGTGACTGGCTCCAAGCCATCACAGGCGAAGATCCCGGCCCGATTCCCAAGCCGTATCGTATCAGTAGCCTAGCAGATCCTTCCGAATGTGGATTCTGCGGCTGTCCAGTCTTCGTTGGCGACCAAGCCTTCGAGTACGTGGGAGAGGTTTTCTGTTCCACTACCTGCTGCCGAAAGAGTCGCGGCTGGTAGGCAACAAGTCTGGGGCTGTAATCCAACCAGCCGCTGACCTAGGTCCAATAGCGATGCACGCCACCTGGACCTTCTCAAAAGCTTTGCTGTCTTGGCTTTTGTTACCAACGGTTTTGATTGAACAGAAATCAACGGTTTGGTTTGTACAACTTGGCACAGCGGCACTTCCGCGCGCGAACCAACTCCTTAAATGGCTGGCGGCGACAAATACGACAGTTCGGTCTGTTGCACGGCTGAACGAATCTGCCCGACTTCTTGCGCGAAGTCTGCAAAGCGTTCCTCCTGAGCCATCTGAGCCTCGAAGCGATTGGCCAGAAAGTGCTTCATGTCTCGCATCAAGCGTGGTCTTTGCCTTCTTTTTCGAGGCTTTCCACGGGTTCGCGAAACTCCGAGGCGCCGTCGGTCACAACCGCAATTCTAGCAACCGCCTGACCGGCCAAACTGGAAAACTGGACCAATTCCTGATCGGAATCGACAAATATTCAAAGGTAATTAATCAAGATTATTCCCTATTCTTTAGACTGGGCGATCTTTTTTGATGTTGCGACAGTGGGGGAGCGAGTGGGTGCGAGTGAAAATGCCAACACAGAATAAACCCCACTTAAAATCAAGTAGACAAGCATTGGCAGCACTATTTGTTGATTCCTGTCGTATAACAGACGAACTAGAAAGTTATCAGCTTTAGAGTAATCAAAAATCGGAGTTAAAATAATAAATGGGTATGCCAATAAATCCTTCCTAAAATCCATGTCACCGGATATTTCATGATGAGTAGACGCTACCGACAAAGATGAAAAGAACAGACCCGTTAATAGTAATGTAATTCCAAATGCAATTTTTCGATTCTTAAAAACTCTTTCAGAACAATATGTTATTGCAACCATGCAAAAGAGTGTTATCGCCATTGGAATACCCCACGATACAAACACAAAAATGTCGCCCCGACAAAGACTGTACCTGATGGCGCCTATTACAAGCCAAACTAACGCAATATGCCAAAGTCTTATCTTCTTCATTTAATCACCTTGCTTGACGTGCGAATAATCCGCAAAAACACGCTACAAACAAACAATCATAGTGTTTTGTCGGCTTGATCGCATGGTAATATGCCTAATACTCGCGATATAGTTCTGTACTTCATAATTCATCAAATTCCGTGATGCAATACGCGAATTAATGCAATTGACTAAGTGAGTTGTGTAAATACCCACCGGCAAAAGAAATTGATGAAGTCATAATGACTCCAATTAAATAAGTTAATTGTATAGAGGTGCGATCGTTGTTAGTAGAACTTGCTACCATCTTGCCGAGGATCGGATAGGATCAGATGGAGAATGGATTCAACAACGTCAATTTGTAAAATGTAGGCATGAGAACAAAAGGCAGTCCCCAAGCGCTTGAATGTCGAAGACAGATTGCAGCCCGGTTGTTGAGCGGGGTAATGCGTTAATGGAAGTGGCTGCGAATGTCTGCGAATGTTGGCCGCAGTTTGTCTTCAGCCTGCCGTTGGAGAGACGCACGGCGTCGTGGCATTGGACTTTAGCCCAAACCGCACGATGGGATGTCTCAGCGGGATGTCAATCGAAGATTCGGTTGGTCCACAGATTCTGCGGAAGATCTTAAAATTATGGCGCAATTGAACCATCAGCTTCCTGTAAATCGTTTCGCAGTTCGACTCCTTCGCTTCGATTGGAAATCCGATTCGAAAGAATCAAAACTAGAGAACACCTGATCCGTTGTGTCAGCCAACCCTTCTGACTCACCTTCTGCTTCTGAATTTATACTACGTTGCGAAGCAATTCTCGCGGAGCTTTTTTGGTTTAAAGAATTTATGACAAGCAAGGAATCTAAAGGTGAAACCAAGCCGTCATTAGAGACGTCGTAATAGAACTCACGCAAGGCACCATCGCTGATCGATCGCGCGGCACTGTTGAGGTAATTGATAACCAGTAATGCGTCGAGCGGTGATACGATACCGTCGGCATTTACGTCCGCTGCCAAAGCAAAATTATGGGATGAGAGATTCAAAAAACTGGTCTTA
>CAZVBC010000412.1:0-5947 GCA_964625155.1 uncultured Pirellulaceae bacterium | reverse complement strand
GAGCAGATCGCATGGCAACCACATCGCCTGGATAAATCGCACCATCGTTTTCGATCACGACGTGGCGTTGGTCTCGATACTTCACATGCACTGCCGCGCGGTCAAAGTGATCACCGTTCTGCTGGAAAACGAACCAATCGGCACCATCCCTTACTACAGCGTCAACAGGCAGTACGATCTGTTGTTCCCAAGCCTCGACAGGTACTTTGACTTCTAGTCGCTGCCCTATGCGATACTTCCAAGTAACAAAACGCTGCCCATCTGGCGTCTTCTCATCCCGGAGCTTCGTATTAGGAAGATTGACAAAAAACGAAAGGGTGCGAGATTGCGTATCGACGGCGTTTGCCACGAATGTCAACTTTAAGTTTGCGACGGTTTCTTGTCCTGAAGCACCCGGAATGATGGCTTCGATCGGCCAGCCCTTAGCGACAACTTCTGCTATCGCAGGTGCATCTTGTTCGAACGCTTTTCCCTCAATGTAGAGCGAAGAATAGTCGGACAGCGCGCAGAGCATTTCGCCAGCTTGCACCCCCTGTCCTTTTGAAACGCTCAAGCGTTCTACGATCAGCGGCACTGGATCATGAATTGCTGCTGGTTGATTCTGCTGCTGGTGGGAAGCCGACTTAAATCGGCGATCGCTTAATCGAAGATTATTCTCGTCATTTGAATGATTGTCGATTTGAGGAGCAACGATGGTCAGGTCTCGCAGCAATTTCTGCTCGCGAACGATGGTGTCTATTTGCTCTTCGCTCAGACCGTGCAGCTTGAGAGCGGCGCGTTGTGCGGCAATCGAGCTTTGCAGCTTCTGAAGGGCGTATTGGCGCTCTAGCAATAGTTTGCTGGCCACTGCGCCGGATCGCGTCACTTCCTCGAGACGAGTTATCTCACGTTGCTCAATCGCCTGGTCGGCTAGGTTCTTTAGCAACTGTGTTTGAGTGTCGACGAGATCCTCGTAAGTCAGGCGAACCTCGAAAAGCATGTCGCCCGCAACAACAGCTTCGCCGCTGACAGCATGGACATGCTGCACAATGCCGATCATCGGTGAGGATACGTTAATGTCGGTTCGACCAGGCTTGGCAACAACAATCGCTGGTATGGTTATGGTGCGGAAAAAGTTCGACAGCACGATGGGCTGTAAGTATTCAGCGGTTAGTCCGAGATTCTTGAGCGATTGAGGAGTCAACTCAAGCGAAGTGCTTTCCGAGTGTCCGGCATGATCGTGTCCATCTACTTCGTGCGCATGGTCATGCCCTTCTTCTGCGTGAGCGTCGCCGCCACCTCCTTCTTGCATGGATTCCTTCCGCGAAGCGACAGTTCTGTCAATCCAGTTATTCAAGCTGGGCCACCACTTCGGATACGTGGATACAGCGATGGCGAGTAACAGCATACCCAAGACCCATCTTATCCATGGATTGTTGACGATCGTTTGAAATGAGAGTTTTTTCATAGGTAACTCAGCCATCGAAAAATCCGTTTGTTCTTAAATAGCGCGCAGTTCTACGAGCAAGCATGCCCGATTTATTGAGGCATGCGCAGCCGTCCGCAATTAGCAGCTTTTGGAGCCTAGATGTGCGCGACTGAGGACGCGAGGTACCGATTAGTACCGCGCAGCCTTAACCACTGTGTTTTGGCCAAGCAGGGTTTCAGCACAACGCTTAGGGGAAGAGGCATCCAACAAGAACACTTATCGATAGTTGGATGCGCAAGCTGGCACTCAGATAAGCCATACCTGGAATACAGCTCGGTTGTGAAGAGCCCTTGGTGGACTGTCCAGAGCGTTACAAAAATGACCAGTCGCACGGCAAGAACATAACCAGGAACAAATAACCGAATGAGCCCCCGTCGAATTTGCTGCAAATTGCAAATTCAACGGGTTGGAAGTCATTCTCGAAACTCCGAATGCACACGTGGCATGATCACAGCCATTCGAGTGGCCATGATCTGCAGAGAGAAACTCTGTACATCCAGCGTTGCAAAGAAGCGTCGAAGCCACCTCAAGATCACCGTGCGCATGACTCTCGACATCATTATGAGAGGCACAAGAGTGGTTACCATGATCACAGCATTGCCCAGTTAGCGCTGCAGTATGTTCCCGCAAGCAACTGCCATGTGACAAACAGCAACCAAGCACCGCATGCGTGGTGAAAGCCAAAAGTGTCATTAGTCGAATGGCAAAAAACATGCAGGACCAACTCTTCAGAACAAGCGTTTGACGTTCATCTGCAGGGCTTGCTGGTCATCTTACTAGATTCGCGGCTCGGCAACTAGATCAGTTTGGATTTGACACTTTGCGACTTTGCGATGTGTATGCGCGTTTTGCAAGGAAGGAGGCGTTTTCTTGGCGATGGATTTCGTTATGGGCGTTTTCAGTTGGGGTACCTAGATTGTCAGATGATACTCATTGGAAAATTGCCATGGATTTGGCCGGCCAATCCATTCGCTCGGCCAGATTGCCGATTTAGTCAGCGAAAGATTTGTGAAGAGAGGCTCGCTAGCAAATCTTGGAAGTACGACCCTCGAAATGTTTGAGGATCAAGCGCTTTCGAGTGTGGATCAGAACACGCGAGCGGTCGTTTCAAGTTGTTGGAAATCTGGTGCCAAAACAGGTGCGTTGCGTATCCAAAGCTGAAAAAGGTCTAGACAGTAGTGTAGATGAACTATGGTCAATTTCGCGTTCAGCATTTGGCCGTCAACGATTTTGATTGAGTAGATTACCTCGAAGACATCGACAGTGTTTCACACCAGTCTTGGTTGGCTCGTCCAGAGCTGTCCAATCGCCTTGTTGCACCATGAATTTCGGAGTAGCCTTTGACGCAAATTGTAGCCTCGGCTAAACTGTCATGTGAATTGTAGCATTGGCTACAAAAACCCCAAATAGGCTTGCAAGTGGGAGTCGACAGATGTTCATGCGAGTGAATGAGGTAGGGTCCGTGCGAAGTTCGAATAGTGGGTTCACGCTGGTGGAATTGCTGGTGGTCATTGCCATTATCGGTGTGTTGATCGGACTGCTGCTCCCTGCCGTTCAAGCGGCGCGCGAAGCGGCTCGTCGAATGCAATGTTCGAACCACCTAAAGCAGATTGGCTTGGCGCTGCACAACTATGAGTCCGCGCTGCGAGTGTTCCCTCCCAGCTATATCGTGATTCGCGGCACCGCATCTCCGGTCGGCGGCCAATGGTCGGCGTTGGCGAGATTGTTGCCCTATTTGGAGCAGTCCAACCTGCACGGTTTGGTCAATTACGATTTGCCATACAACGTGCAGATCAACGTCGCGACTACGCGAGTGCCGGTTTTCCTTTGCCCGAGCGAAGCCAACGACGTGGTTAGAGTCAATCCGACGACGGGCTCGCCGAGAGATTATCCAGCTAACTACGTATTCAATTTTGGAACGTGGATGATCTACGATCCGCAAAGCGGGGCTGGGAGCGACGGCGTCTTTTACCCGAACAGCCGAACAACTCACGGAAGTCTGACCGATGGTACCAGCAATACGATCGCCCTGTCCGAAGCCAAGGCGTATACGCCATACCTGCGAAACACTTCCTCCGACCCCGGACCCAATCCTCCCGCTCTGTCTTCGTTCGCGGTCGGCTTTACCGGCGACGGATGTTGCATTGGACCCTCACTACAACTAAACACCGGTCACACTGAGTGGGCGGACGGCTTGTGCCAACAGAGCGGCTTTACAACGACTTTCGGACCGAACGCAAAAATTTCACACACTGTCGCAGGCAGACAGTACGACATCGACTTTGTATCATGGCGCGAAGGAACGACCACGACCCGAGTGACCTACGCGGCCCTACCGGCCCGAAGCTATCATGTAGGAATCGTGCAGGCAGCGTTGATGGATGGCTCCGTGAGGTCGGTCAGTTCCAACATCGACCTTCAGGTATGGCGCGCTCTTGGAACTCGTCGCGGTGGCGAAATCGTCGGTGAGTTTTGAGCCTGCGTCGGCCTCGATTATCCAGCGACTCGGCAGGCAAATGCGGGCCGAATCGGGCAGCGCAACTCAGAAGATTGAATTCAACAACCAGCACTATTCTTGACCAAGAGTTAATCCTCTGAGGGAGTCGTCTCCGCTGTTGTTAATGACAGCGTTCAGCGCACCGGTCAGGAGATAGCCGTCAATCTGAGCTTGGGCCGTTGCCAACTGTGCAAGATTGGCGATGTAGGCTAGGTTGGCATCGAAGTAGGTTCGTCGAGTTACCAAAAGCTGAATAAAGTCTTGTTCACCAGCTCTATACGTCGCCTCAGCCAAGTCGAGAGTTTCCTTAGCTGCTGGTAAGAGTTCGTTTTGATACATGTTGACCGCTTCGGCAGCGCGAGCAAATTCACCAGACACGACCGCCAGCCGTGCACGAATCGCGTTGTCGATTCGCTGCGCATCCTGCAATGCTCGGCAGTACTCAGCGCGAGCGGCAGCAATGCTTCCTTGATTCTTGTTGAAGATAGGGATCGGCGCGCCAATTTGCACGTTCATCATGCCCGAGTTGGTGCCGTTATCGACACCCGCTCCAAACTGCACGCCCAAATTTGGAACGGGTTGAGATTCGTGTCGACGAATGGCAACGCTTGCTTGACGAATTCGAGCCTGTGCTGCTGCGTACTCGGGACTGGTGGCAACCAGTCCGTCCTCAATGGCATTCCAATCCTGGGTTATTGGCGTTTCAGGGAATTCATCTGCAACACCTTGGAGTTTCATCTTTGGTATCCCTGCAAGCGCCGCAATCTCACGAAGTCTAGCCGACAAGGATGCAGAAAGCTGGCGACGGTCAAGTTCCAACTGCTTGAGTTGCACCTGAGTTTGAAGCAGATCAATCTTGGAGCCCTCGCCTACTTGCATACGTTTCTCAGCCGCGACGACCCCTTGTTTGAGCAAAGCAGAAAACTGGTCGATTGCCGCTAGTTGCTTTTGAATGCGAACGCTGTCGTAATAGGCGGTCTTGATGTCAGTGGCGACACGCAGTTTTTGGGCTTCGAGTTCCTGTAATTGCGCACGTACTGCTTCATTAAGTACAGCTCGATTAAGTTCAAGCTTGTTGCCGGAAATGATCTGTTGTTGAACGAAGACCATGTGTTGGTCAGTTCCTGCATCGGCCAATTGCTGTCCTTGGTAACCCAACATAGGGTTGGCGTAGAGTCCAACCTGCGTACGATAACCCGTAGCGATCTGTGTGGTTGCCGCGAGTTCTTTGATCGCAGGATTGTTCGTGAATGCAAGAGAGAGGAGTTCATCGAGCTTTGCACCGTTAACAAGAGTGTCTGTGGCATTGGCCGGATCAACCGTTGCCACGTCCACAGACGCGGGCTCAACAACGCTTGATGGTTTCGAATTATCGTGCGAGAAGGCTGCTTGCGATACCGCACAGTGCTGAATAGCCTTCTCATGATTTTCTTGCGGTTTGGCATTATCAACGCCTTTGGTGACTGAAACGCTGGCCGAATTCGCCGAACTATGTTCAAGTTGCGCGGAAGAAGAAATCCGCGCAATCTCCTTGGATCGGATACGTTGATCTAATCCACTGCAGCCAACAACCAAACACGAAGCAAAACACGCGATCAATTGTGCAAATCTCAATTTCATGGAGATCCCTCCGAGGGTTGCGTAAAACATGTCGGAAGACGTCTGCGATCCATCAATGAAAACGCAGGCCAGAAATCTGAATCAAAAGGAATGGGCGATTACAGACGCCGAGTTCAGATCAAATGCGCAGCACGTTTGGAAGAGATTGCGAACCAATAGCCGCAGCTAATTTGGGGAGTAATGTCGACTGCAAACGGGGTTGTGGTCGCTCGACGACAATTCCCATCGGGTCGACTGCTGCTCCGTCTGTTACATGGTTCCAAGAGCTTGTCGGCAGAAACGTGCTGGCAATGCTACCTATGCAAGATGGACAATCATGGTGGGAGGGATGCTCATCGTCCAACCGCCCTTCGAGAAAGTCA
>CAZVBC010000411.1:0-5970 GCA_964625155.1 uncultured Pirellulaceae bacterium | reverse complement strand
CGAGACCATTACCTTCCCAGATGATCGTAAAGTACCCAGATGAATTCATCGCGATGGTCGAATTGGATTGATCGCCCAACGTCGACGAACTTACGCGGAATTCGCCGCTCAATGCTCCACCAGTCGAATTGAAGCGCCGCGCATAAACGCCCTGAGAGCCGTCGAACGAATCTTGCCCCACGCTGGTCCAAGTGACAACGAAGTTGCCCGATTCGTCGGAACCAACGCGTGCCCATTTCTGTTCACCAGCCGTAGTTTCATTCACCAGGATCTCGCCGGACAGGGCGGTGCCATCATTACGAAATCGTCGTGCGAAAACATTGGTGCCTGTACCATCTGCCGAGTCGCTTGTCCACACAACAACGTAGTTTCCATCGCCGTCGATCGCCACAGACTGCTGGCTTCCTCGATGTTCTCCGATCGTCCCCTGTACGCCTGCGGTAGTTGTGTTTACAGCGACCAGCGCATCGCTGAATACTGAATTTCGATATTCGAACGCGCCGATATCGATGTCAACGTCACGCGCATATCCTCGCGCATCAACAGTCGGGGCGCCCGTAGAGGTTCCAGCATCAATGGCGAGGCTAGCATCGAGCAAACGATGTGTGGCTGCAAAGCCGCCGTTGTTGGACAGTACTCCCAGCAACGGGTCAATGCCGACCTGATCGCTGATTAACCAAGTGGTACCTCCCGAAGCCTCGATAAGATTGAATCCGTTACTCGAAAAAGTGCCAAGCACGTCTTTATTGGTTGTGGTCGATTGATTGTCCGCGACTATCGAGTTGCGTATCGAAACGGTTCCATCATTGCGAATTCCTCCAACTATCGAACCAATATTACTCGCGATCGTAGAATTCTGGATATCTACTGTGCCTTTGTTGTACAAGCCGCCGACGTTAGTCGAGGAGTTGCCGCTGATCGTGACGTTGGTCAAAGTCATAAATCCAAATTGACTCAGGCTTGGATTCGAGTCATTAAAAATCCCCGCTGTTGAGCTGGCCAGATTTCCGTTGAGTGTCACGCGGTTTAGATTTGCAGTGCCGAGATAATGATTATGAATTCCACCTCCGGTCGCAGTCGTGGAAGTACCGTTGTTCGATACGTTACCGTCGGTATAGTTCAAGTTGCCCGCATTGTAGATTCCAGCACCTGCCTGAGCTTGATTTTGGTACACGTTTACGCGGGTCAGCGTGGCACTGGCGCCGGCCGCATTGTAGATACCGCCACCCGTGGTCGTTGCCATCGACCCGCTGTTCAGAATTTCACCATCGACAAACGTGAGTGTACCGGTATTGTAGATACCGCCTCCTTCAGCAGCTTGGCCACCATTGATCTTTACTTGGTCCAATGCCAATGACCCAACATTGAGAATTGAACCGCCGGCACCGGTGACCACATCACCACCTTGAATGGTCAATCCTTGCAGCGATAGGCTCGCTCCAGCTAGAACGTGAAACACTCGGTCCCGAAAAGCAAGATTGTCCCAGACGACATTGATGATCGTGGAGCTAGCTCCATTACCCACAATCGTCAGCTTGGAAATATCGCTGATATCCAGATCACCCATCAGCCCGCCGTCGTCGTCACCTGAGATAGACAGTGTGTACGTGCCTGGCCCAAGAAAGATTGTGTCTTCGCCCGCCAATGAATTGGCTTGGTTGATCGCCTCACGCAGCGAGATCAGCAAATCGCTGCTATTGACGATATCGGCTGTCGTGTTGACGGTAATGGCCGTTAATTTGCCGATCCAAGCTGACTGCAAGTCTTGGCTGAACGCGACGTCGGTTTCGATAACGCCGACCGTGTACTCGAAAATCCAATCGGCTCCCAAACTCGAGTGACCGGTATCGTTTGAACTGGCAGTCACATCGGCGCCCGTCAGTGCACTCAATGATTCGGACAATTCAACACCTAACGGAGTTGATGCCAGATCGCAGCCATAAATTAAGATATCAGCGTCCGTACTTAGCGAAGATTGCCACAAAGCGAGTTGACCTGCTTGTGCAATTAGGCTGGATTGGTTTAGCCAACCGTTGCCAAGTCGAATAGCGCCGTCTGCGCCATGCGAAATCAAATGGATCGCATCGACATTCACGTAGTCCGCTAGAATGTCGCTGACCTGCTGCACACCATCGGTCCAGCGATCCAAGACATACACTTCGAATTCTCGTTCATCGTTGGTACCGGACAATAAGTCGTCGACTAATTGTTGGTAGTTGGCGGTGGCTGGGTCGATGAAAACCAGCTCCAACTTCTTGATGGGTGTCAGATTGGCAGGACTGGCAACATTCACTTCTGCAGGTCCTGCATCCGGAGATGCCATAGTCGGTTGTGTCGCGATGGCAGGTGTTTCTAGAGGAGAGATGGGTGTCAGACCATCCATGTTCTGCAGTGCCTCGTCAATCGACGCGACCGCTCCAACCACAGGTGAAGCGCTCATGAGCATACGATCCTCCAGCAGCTCGGCATCAAGTACTCTGCCGGCCGAAGAATCGAGCCCCATCAAGTTGTGCATTAACGAGATCAGTTTCGACATGTGAACAACCTTTTTTCCGTCGCAGTGCACTTCCAGAAACATTCAAAGGAGAGAATTCAAAGTTCGATGAGTTTCAGCGAGGCCTGACGATTTTGTGGGTCGTACCGTGGCAAACGGATTTCCGTTGTTTACAGCCAGATGAAAAGCGATTGCGCAGTACGAGCCAGCCAACATATTCTTCGCCGCAAATCGGGACCGAGTCGCTCAAACACATTTTCGAAGACAATTTTGCGCTGCGATCAACTTCTGCTTAGCCGGAAAAATCCGCAATTTCGATACGTTCGATACGGGACCTTCAGCCTAAAACAGTACAACTGCTCAGAATCGACGCGAGGAATGGTCCTGCAAACAACACTTGGATGACAAGACACTTTGGCCCACGAAACCTACGACTGAAATGCCAACTTTCGCCCAACTGCTGAACAACTTGCCCAACCTGGCTTGGACCAAGCCACTTGAGTCGTTGGCTGGCTTGCGCGCAGCGGCACCTCAACGCAACGACCAGTCGATGGTTGCTAGAATACGAAAGGAAACGATTCCACTTGGTGAATTGAGTGACGACGAATTCACTCGTCGAGCAACTGGTTTACGCCGGCAAACTCTCCGAATGGAAAGCGCTTTTGCATTTGCTGTAGAAGCTGTCAGACGCGAAATGGGTATCGAACTGTACGATGTCCAATTACTGGCTGGCCTAGCATTGGTTCGCGGTGTAATTGCTCAAGTAAATACAGGCGAAGGGAAAACCCTGATTGCCTTATTACCGTCCATGTGGCATGCGTTGAACAACAGAAAAACGCACGTCATGACCGTGAATAGCTATTTGGCTAAACGCGATTATGACCTACTGCAAGTTGTCTATCGACGGTTGGGGTTGACGGTGGGCTTGATCGACGCAGAAAAGAGTCCAGCGGAAAAGAGACAAGCGTACGCTTGTGATATCGTTTACGGTCCAGGATACGAGTTCGGGTTTGATTTTTTGCGCGATCAATTGACTCTACTGTCTTCGTGCAAAACGCTGGGCCTTCAAACTCGTGATCGCCTGAAAGGCATACAGACGCATGCCAGTATCATTCAGAGTTCATTCGGCGCGGCTCTGATCGACGAAGCGGATAGCATTCTACTGGACGAGGCCACTTCTCCCTTGGTGTTGTCGCCAGGGGGCGGCCGCCCATGCCCACATCCAGAGGTCTATTATCGCGCCCAGGAGGCTTGCCAGCGATTGCAAGCCGGCATCCATTACCGCATCGATCCAACATGTGCTAGTGTATCGTTGACAGAAGGTGGTCGCCAAGCGATTGAGCGTGAATTGGCCTCACCTCAAAATGCTCAGCTTGGTCGCCCCTGGAGCGAATACGTGCTGCGAGCGCTGATCGCTAATTTTACACTCGTCTCGGGTGTCCATTATGTGGTCTCATCGAACGAAGTTCATATAGTTGATCAGCACACGGGACGCATCTTTTCGGAACGCACCTGGCAGGATGGATTGCATCAAGCGGTCCAAGCCAAAGAGGAAGTAACCGTCACGGTTGAAACTGTTCCGGCAGCTCGCATCACGCGGCAGAAATTTCTTAAGCGATACGCGCATTTGGCTGGTATGACCGGTACGACCCAAGGTAGCGAACGAGAATTACAAGACATCTATGGGCTGACTACGCAGCCGATTGCTCCTCATCGACCGAGCCAGCGTTACTTACTTCCCACAAGATTTTTCGCCAAAAGTGAAGTCAAGCAGTTAGCGATCACTGCCGAGGTAGAACGAGTACACGCGCAGGGGCGACCGGTACTGGTGGGCACAACGTCGATTCGCGCTAGCCAAGAACTTGCCAGTCAGTTTCAATTGAAGGGATTAACAGTACGAGTGCTTAACGGAACTCAAGATCAACCCGAAGCCGAAGTCGTCGCACAAGCTGGTCGGTGTGGCGCGATAACGATCGCGACGAATATGGCTGGTCGCGGAACCGATATCGCACTGGATGCAGACGCTCGGAAGGCTGGCGGATTGCATGTAATTGCCACAGAGTGTCACGAGTCCGAGCGCGTCGATATGCAGCTTGTTGGTCGCGCCGCTCGGCAGGGCGACCCAGGCTCTGCCCAATTCCTTGTTAGTGCAGAAGATGCACTATTGAAGCGGCATGCGCCCAAATTGGCCGAGCGAATCATCGGTTCTGTTGAAGCGAACGGAGAAGTAATTGCAGCGTCATGTGAGGAGTTAATGTCTCAGGTCCGAGCTGCACAGCGAGTGGCTCAAAGCAGGTTATCCTCCCACCGCGCACGAATGTACGCACATGACGATTGGCTTGAGTCCATTCTCAAGCAGCTTTAGGCCCGCGCAGCAGTTGACTTCAGTCGCCCTCCCACCATCGCGACAAAACGTTGAGCTAACCTGGGAGAGAATTGGGCAATCCATTATTCCTGTGACCTGCTGGGCACGTTGTGTTTTTGGCCGTTGTTGGATGGTGTGTCGTTGGGGCGTTGATCATGGCTGAATTTGGCGATGAACTCAGGGATCTCAACGCCGCCTATATCTTTCATGATCTGCATCATGGGAGGCAAGGTATGGGCCATGCTTTGCAGAAATCGTGACGTGTTATTGCTGCCGTCCCCGTTGTTGCCACCGTCCCATACCACGACCTTGTCAAACTTGATATTGGAAATCGCTTGTGCGCTGGCCTGAGCCAGGTTATCCAAATGCTCCAGCATGAGGATTTGGAACGCCTGTTGTGAACCACCGCAGGCGTCAATAATTCGTTTGAGACCGTCTCCCTTTTTGGCTAAGATCTCAAATTGCCCTCGAGCCTCGGCTTCTAGTTTGGCATAGATCGCGCTGGCTTGCCCTTCCGCCTCTATTCGATGTTTTTCAGCTTCGGCTTCGGCCTGGACAATGATCCGCGCTTTGTCGGCTCGAGCTGGTGCTTCGACTTCTGCACGGCGTTCTGCTTCAACCCGTTCGGCTTGAGCTAACGCGGCCTTAGCCATGGCTCGGTGCTGGGCTTCATCGACGGCGGCCTCCGATTCACGTTTGCGCGATTCGCCCAGCAAATAGGCCTCAGCTTGTTTGACTTGCAGGTTCGCTTTCGCGTTCGCAACTTCGGCCTGCGCTTCAGCTTCACCAGCGATCGCTTTGGCATTGGCGTCGGCGATGGCCACGCGCATCTTACGCTCCGCGTCCTTGATTTGAGCCTCTTTTTCATATGCAGCAGCTTGTTCGCCGATCTTCTGATCTTTGTCCAGTTCTGCCATACGCACGGCTTGTAAACGCTGAGCCTCTTTGATTTGGGTTTCACGTTCCAAGGCAGCGGTTTGTTGGCCGACCGTGGTTTCCTTGTCGAGAACAGCGACACGCACGGCTTGTTCGCGCAGCGCCTCGCGGGTACCAATTTCCCGCAACTTTGTAGCATTAGCCACTGATATCGACTTTTCTCGCTCGGCTTCGG
>CAZVBC010000410.1:0-6041 GCA_964625155.1 uncultured Pirellulaceae bacterium | reverse complement strand
CATCCTTGTACATCGACAGCCTCTGCTCGTGCAACACCATTTCGCCCTGCATCAACATGTAACCGCATGTAACGGCGTCATCTCCTGGTAAGCTCGCAGGCCAAACAGTTTCAGATGTATTTTTCACGCGCACGATCAACGTCTTGGCGTCTCGGTGAAACCAATCGAAAATCCCTGTGTACGGTTGGCTAGTCATTTGCGATGAAATTAACTGCAATTCACTTTTGCCAACATAGTCGCTTCGGGTTGGGATAACTTTTTGCGGCCGATTGGGTGTAGGAGATTGAACCGTTCCGGTAATATCCAAGGGAGGCAGAAATCCCTGATGGCGAATGTCCGCACGATAATGGTAATGCAATCCCGCCGCAAACGTGAACAATAATGCCAAGCGTAACAACTTGGCACCATGCAACGGCAAGTAGAGAACTCCAATTAATACAATCGAGCTTGTGTTTTTGAAGAAGCCCACACCAGCCTCCCATACAATACTCCCGGTCATCGTCATCAACAAAATATGAGGCAGTAGTACCACCGACAATCGTTGCGGTCGAGCTTTCCAAACTACAAGCATGCCAACCGCAACCAAGCAAATCGCGCAGCTTGTCGCATAGATAACTTCATTCTCGTTTGAGCTGAGAATGTCTTCTAACATACACACGTAAAATGCGTGGAATGGCCAATCGATCAATCCACCCCATGGAATACTGCGCGAGCCTGCCAATAATACTGAGTTCGTTTGATGAGCGACGTAGTAGGCCCACCCCAAAACCACAGCGCCAGGGATCGCAGTAGCAAACGCTCGTATCCACCAGTTCTTGCAGTTTCCCCAATCGACATAGTTAGTCAATGTGAAAATCCATAGTGCTGCTGCGGGTGCCGCATATGACTCTCGGCACAAACAGACGAGCGAGCCGGCCAGCGCGTATATCCAGATTCTTTTCAAGAGCACAGCAACAATACACGCCAAGAACAAAGAGTCAGCGGTTGGATCAGGCAGGCCGTGAGCCATGGGTCTCAGGACTCCTCCATAAAACCCCCAAACACACGCCCAGCACGGGTGAATGCCTCGCCGTAGCAACAGCGATACTAGTGCGCCAAACCCGCAACTGGTAATCAAAATTTGGGTTAGAAAAAACACTCTTGGCGACGTGTGTTCAGCTCCAATCAGTTTACCCGCGCACCACGCAAAGAACGGCAAGGCGTTGCGCTGAAAACGGTAGGATACGTTGTCAATCAACGTAGACTTCGAGTAATCGTCCAGAAGTAACGGGTCGTTGCTCTGAGTGTAATAGAACTGGCCATCCCAACCCGCCATGGGTGCTTCAAACACCGGGCGCGCACCTGCGGCAATGCTTTGTTCGCTGATACCAAAATAAGTCGAAATCCATAGTGGGCCCGAGTAAACACCGGCGTAGTAGTAATGGACCCAAGCACTGAAAACCAACCACACAATACCGAAGTACACCACAGCACTACATATTCCACTGAGCAAGCATTTATGCCATGCATTGTGGCCGTCGGTTGGATTCGAGCTAAGCATGTTGCAGATCTGAGTACGGGTACAGCGGTCCAGTTCAAAGTGAGATTATTGAACGTGTGGTGGGATGTAAATGGTACCGCGCGCCCAAGTCAACGATTTGAGCCTACCAATGTAGATGACGTGATCTCGAGGTCACTCAACGATCATCGATTTGGTCTCACTCACTTTCCCACAATCGCTGTGGACATTCACTGGTAATCAAGCGAGGTGATTAAGCGGACTTTCTTTGTCCGTACCGATTCTGGTAACGGTCATTCCACAGAAATATTTGCTCTGGCGGCAGGGACTCAACTCGGCCAATTTGCCTAGCAAGAATAATTGTCTTAGCGACATCCTCCACCATTGCAGCCGACTTTATAGCCGCGCTTGGAGAGTTTCCCCAAGCGAAGACACCATGTTTCGCAAGCAGAATTGCCGGTGCGCGGGTTTTGTTTTCGACAATGGAACGCCCAATGGCATCTCCTTCATTACTGGCATATGGTGCACATGGTATGACGTCACCAAATTCATCTGCGATAGCGGTCAAGCAGACTGGGATACTTTCGCCGCAAGCAGCAAACGCGGTCGCGTGATTGCTATGCGTGTGCACGATGCCGCGAACACCAGCCAAGTTTCGATATAAGTACAAATGGTGAGGTAGGTCGACACTTGGACGCATCGAACTATCATACTGTCCAGAAACTACATCCACTTCGACCAACAAGTCCGGTGTCAACCGATCGTAGTCGATACCAGACGGTTTTATTACCAACTTGCCTGACTCGGGATCGTATCCGCTCGCATTACCCGAATGCATGACCACTAACCCAAGTTGTGGTAACGACTGATTCGCAGCACACACTTCTTCACGCAGACACTGTAGTTTCGAGACAGCTCGCATTATTTGCTTCCATGCAAATCGGTCAACAACGAAGGAATCCAAGATCAACAGTCTCGAATTAGCAAATCTCACTTCCGTTTGTCAATATCAGGACTGGCCTTTCGCCGGATCGTATCTAAAAAGAACCTGCATGGACTCCAATTCTTTACGGCCACCTGCGGCGGTTGGCAATTCAGCTCTTTTTCTGTTGATTGTTGTCACTGACGAATTTTAGTAAATTCCGGAACGCTCTGCAAAGTTCTCGAATTGATCGAACGGGCGACCAAGAGATTAGGCACCCAGCAGAGCCATGCAACCATAGGATAGGCCAAGCCGAAATCAAGGCGAAGCACACCGAGCAGCAATGGCAACCACAACCGCAACGTCACAGCAGCACAGCAAGCGCTGTAGCTATAGACCATCATACACTTGTGCTTCTCCAAATCTCCCCGTCGGATGCTCCTGTATGCCTGTAAGGTCACGTAGAGCCAAACCACCCCTAGACTGCCAAAACCCAAACCTGCAATCCATCCTGTGGAGGTCCAGGGCGCGATGCAGACCGCCGCCAAACCACTCGCGCAGACCATAAGAACATACAACTTCCCGACAACTCTATGCGATTTCAAATAGCGATCTCGCCATGCCGTCACGAATTGTGACCACCCAACTGAGAGAGCGACTCCGCCGCAGACAATGTGTGCATAGAACCCCAATCGCCACCATGCATCGATCACGAGAGCGTCGCTCTTCGTCTGAAGAAGGCCGAATTTGCCATCGGCCAACAGATACACGAGCGGATAGGCTCCAATGCTCACGCAAAGTGCAACAAGAGGAATCCAATAAGGTGCTCTCATGGGGCCTACTGTTAATTTGGCGAACGATAAGCATCAGCCGATCCTTTGAAACGGACTTCCCGACGATTGATCGTTCCGCGATCTCGCGATTAGCGTCCAGGACCATCTGAACCGCCTCGCACAAATTCTCTCGCGCCTCTCCCTAGGTCGCGCCTTAAGTGTTGGCGCCGGGTAGTTCCTCGACGAAGCCAATAAAGCAATCAGGAATCTCCATAAATACGGCAGTTAGCTGCATTGATTCTCCTTGATCCCCAAGATTGTAACTAAGCCCAACGATTATTGGGAAGCAACGACGCGATTAGGACGGAAACTCGAATTGCACTTTATTCTTACGGCCTATTTCGAACCAAGATTAGTTGCAATCACTACCGCCCCGCAAGAATTACACAAATACGCCCTGCCAAAATCCCATGAATTCATCAGTTCGATATCTGCCTTGCTCTGCTCATCTCGGAAAACCAATTCTGTTGAGCCAAGGCCGAACGCCAACGTATTCCCAATAGATTTATTGAGCCGAACCTCGCCTCGTCGCATTGTCTCATTACAGTTAGGACATTTCATCATTGATCCGACGAAAGAATCCATGTAATTCCTGGGTTTGGGGAGGGAGCCGTTCGAATAAAATCTGGCGACTCAGACCCGTGATCTTGTCTGCGATTGCGACGCAGAATGTCACATTTTCCAACCCCAAACCCAAGGATTATGCTGATGAAAATTCTCGCTCTCGATCTCGGAAAATTCAATGCTATGTGCTGCTTCTTCGACACACTTACCCGAAAACATTCCTTTCTCCTCGCACCTACCGATCGCGGTTACCTGTCTAAGGTCTTCAAAAAACAGAAGGTCGATCTCGTCGTCATGGACCAAGTGGTGCACGAGCCAAGTTTTATCTGAAACCGGAGGCTAACGTCTTCCGGCTGATGTAATGTGTCTTGCAGGGAGCTGTATGCTGTGGACCGGCACAACTTGACTCATTTGGCTGGTCGAGAAATGAATAGTGCCAGTAGCGGACCAGCGATGCAGCCACCCATGATAAAGTACTTGAATGCCGTGACGTCCTGCGACCATCCCCAGTTTTCGGTCAAGGTTGTGCCGAAGACCGCTCCTAAAGTTCCAAAGGGAAAGAAAAGTGCGGCCAGCACATTGAGGCGATGGGCTGACACCAACATTCTGTGACTCGCTGCGGCCTGCTCTTCAGCTCGGCGTACCACAGCGACTTCCATCGAAGTCTTGGCTTCTTCTAAAAGCAATTCAGCGCGTCGCGAAATCTCATAAGCTCGGTCGCGGCAGTCGATCATATTGCGATCATCCGGCAGAGCCTTGCGAGCTTCTTCCAAAACTTCATGTAAATGGCGAGTTGTACGTACAAGTGGCACAAGTCCTTCGAGCAGCGGTAAATATTGGGCTGCTTGATGTGCTTGTTGCTCTTGTACGTCGTAACGATCGATACGTTCAGTGAAATCATCTAGATGATTAACCAGCGCGACGTTTCCACGGTCGCCGTTACTGGCACGCCAAGTTCCTTCGGCGTCGCGATGAAACAAAACACCATGTCGCGAATCTTGATCCGCTTCGGGGACCAAGTGCAGTACTAACAACAAATGACCTTCGCTCTGCATTGCTCGTTGACGCCCAACGGTCGATCCCAGCCGTCGACGAAATTCGTCAGGGACTTGCCAAGCATTCGGTATTAATGGAGCGTGTGCCATAGTCAGTCCAATTTCCTTTCAACGAGCACTTGCAGGAGTTGATGTTTACCGACAAGAACCATGCAAACTAACAATATATCACGTTGAACTGCTTTGTTATCCCATTGAATTGGATAGCGATATTTTGCCGTTCAGCAACGGTTGCAAAGGGATCGGGAGTGCGCAAGGCGAGGCTCCTGCTGAGTCAATTAACGGGCAGTTCGGCAGGAAGTCGCTCTCGTGTTTCCGCGATCTCTAATTTCGTAGCTTTGACAGAGCACTTGCTTTATTTTCCCGCAGGAATTGACGAAAGGGCCTCGATAATTGTCTCGACATCGTAAACACAACCGCCCCAAGTCCCACCGCTCAATTGTTGCAACGCTGCCCACAGGCGAGTGTCGTCGGGCAATCGAGGATCGGCTCGCAAATCGGGATGGGGTGGGCGCGAGTTCAATAACTCTGTGGCTGCTCCTGAAGACAATGTCATTTCTTGGCCATCTCGTACTGTGCCGACAAGATTGATTGAACCTGTCAACTTGTTCCGGTCGACCACAACTTCGATGCGGTCTCCGTCGCGGACTCGACCGATGGGCCCGCCGGCGAGAGCTTCAGGGCCAATGTGCCCAACGCATGCACCAGTGCTTACACCGGAAAACCTGGCATCGGTAAGCACCGTAACACGCTTTCCCCATTTCAGATGTTTCAGCGCCGAAGTGAGTTGGTAGGTCTCTTCCATACCAGTTCCCAAAGGGCCACAGCCAGCTAAAACTAGGACGTCCCCTGGACGGACGCGTCGCGAACCTTGGCCTTTGATAGCCGCGATCGCGGCGTGCTCTGACGCAAAAACAACAGCGGTTCCGGTGTGGCGGAAAACGCCGTCAGTATCGACCACTTCAGGATCAATTGCGGTCGCTTTGATGACTGAGCCTTGAGGACAGAGGTTACCGGTTGGAAAAACTACGGTACTGGTCATCCCTCGGCTTTTCGCAATTGCGGGAGGAATAATCACATCATCGGGCTCAATGCCATCTCGCTCAAACAGCAAACGGCGCAGGTCTTGGCGCCGCCTTTTCTGTGTCTGCCGTTGTGAAGGTCGAAGA
>CAZVBC010000409.1:0-6047 GCA_964625155.1 uncultured Pirellulaceae bacterium | reverse complement strand
AGATTGTCGTCAATATGACTGTTGCGAATCCAAGTTTGTAAGCGAGTGATCCGTAGGGCGTCAGAGGCGAAACTCGCAAGATTGCGTTAGATATTTCATCAGTATTCATTGTCAAATAAATCCAAAGCTTTATGAGGAATCGCTTCGACTCGAATATTCACGCAAGTTCATTTGAGCGCAATCACCCAATAGTAGTTTTTCTGGGAGACGCAGTCTAGTGACTCGTGGGCTGATGGCACGCCTTCCAATGACCTGAAGTCGGTAGAACCAATAATCGTCACGCGCATTTGTCAGTAGGGCAACGCTGTGAAGCATTTCGAAAATCTATTGTTTTGGCGAGCGGCGTTTGAATATTCACGCTTAGGCATGATCGCAGCGGAATTTCGTACGGCATGGTTCAAAAAGCGAGCTCTTTAGTTAAGAGCCCCTAGATCATGGCGTAGACAATCATGCGTAGACAATCATGCGTAGACAATCATGGCGTAGCAGAATGCGTCAACGGCCTGTTGATTTTATCATGAAATGAGCTGGCATAAAATTTGTGTCGCGCTATATTCAGACACGTAAGGAAAAAAGGTCACAGGAGAGGTCTGATATATCGGTCACAAGCAACGGAACGGCGTGGAGATCTGGTGCTTTTCCCTGCAAAGCTGGATGAGGTTATTCCAGCTGAGCACCCGGTTCGGTTGCTCGATGCTATCCTTCGGAAAATCGATTGGACTGTGTGGGAGGCAAAGTAAAAGCTCTCCGAGGGGATGCCTCCGATTCATCCTCGCGTTCTGGCGGGGGTGGTACTGTACGGCTTGTTGAAGCGAATTCGCACATCGCGTGGTCTGGAAAAGACGCCTTGAGCGTCCGAACCGACTTTCGCTGGTTGGCCGAGGGATCACACGACGATCTGCAAGTTTCGGCAGAGCAACACGGATGTACTCAAGGGGTGGCTCGCGAATTGGCGGGCGGGATGTATCTCGTTTGGTTTGCTAGCCCCTAAACAAACTCAAAGCTAATAAAAATCAAGTACGAAATTTCAGTTCACTACCGGGAAGAAATATTGCAAGTCACGGTAGCTTACGGCAGTATATGCCCATTGGTACTTCGTTTTGTTAGTGCGTGCTCAAGTGATCTTGTCATGAGCGAGAATTCGTTTCACTCGATTTCGGATAGTCTGTTGCTTCGTGTTCAATGCAGGGATGAAGTTGCTTGGCAGCGGATGATCCTATTGTTTACTCCGCCCGTATACGGTTGGGTACGAGCGGCTGGGTTGGCGGAACATGATGCGCGAGATGTGGTTCAAGATGTTTTCCTGGGCGTCTTCCAAAATGCAAAAGGCTTTAATCGCGACCGACCTGGAGCAACTTTCCGTGGTTGGTTGCGACGTATTACTCAGTACAAGATCGCCGACTTTCGCCGGAAACAAAATAACCGACCAATCGCGATCGGTGGAAGCGACGCCCATATTTGGTTCAACGGACAGGAGGATTCGTGTGACGAGGAAGATTGCCGCGAATCAGGATTCGAGGGTGGCGTGGTAAGGAGATGTATTGAGCTTCTGCACGATGAGTTTGAACCCAAAACGTGGCTGGCTTTCGAAGCAATTGCGGTGGAAGGGCTGTCTGCTGGCGAAGTCTCTGCAAAGCTTGGGATGAGTGTCGGTGCGGTTTACGTGGCTAAAAGCCGGGTATTAAAACGCCTTCGAGAAGAACTAGCTGGATTGCTGGAGTGCGAAGAAAATACTCTCGTGAAAGAGACCAACGATAATTAATTGGGCGCAACTGGGCTTGGAACGCGGCTAGAATCGGACGGTTACGCGATCCAGCTGATCCACAGAGACGCCATTTTTTAAGCATTCCAACTTCAGTTGAAGCGAGCTCTATACTCTCGTCTGATGGACGAACCATATGGACTGCGATACTTGCCCATCGTCAGAAGAATTGAGACAGTTCAATTGTGGATTGCTGGCCGAGGAACGACTAGAACCAATAGGCCGCCACATAGATAGTTGCAGTCGTTGCGAAGCCCAATTATCCACTTTCTGTTCGGACGACTCGATAGGCATTCTGGTACGACGTCAGGCAGACCCCGGCGTCGCTGCTGGTTCAGCGCTGAAGCATGCGCAAGAGCTGATCCAGCAGCTTTCACTCAACTTTCACCAGTGCTGTGTACAGATTACTCAACAGCCAACTTCATTTGATAGTGAATTGCAGCGGATCAAGCGCATGCTTGAACCCTCATGCGATCCGCAAGAAATCGGCAGGCTGGGTCATTACCGAATTTTTGAAGTCTTAGGGGAAGGTGGCATGGGGATTGTCTTCCGCGCAGAAGACACTCGTTTGCATCGGCCTGTTGCCCTAAAAGTATTGCGTCCCGAAATTGCACGTTCTGACGAAATGACTATGCGCATGCAGCGCGAGGCCATAACGCTGGCGACCGTCCAACATGATTCAATTGTACCGATTTATGAGATTTCCATTGCACAAGGCATTCCTTACATTGCGATGAAGTTCATCGCTGGGAATTCATTGGCCCGAGAGATTGCAGATGGACCTATGCAGCCGGTACGAGCGGCTCGGATGGTGCTGGAATCTTCACAAGCCATTGCTTACTCTCATTCGCTGGGAGTGATCCATCGCGACCTCAAACCAGCTAACATTTTGGTCGATCCGAATGATCGCGCCATGGTGACCGATTTTGGGCTAGCCAAGCAATTGAGTGGTGTTGAGGGAGGCAGTGAGCATGTTACTCGTGAGGGGCAATTGCTCGGCACTCCAGGTTTCATGGCACCCGAACAGGCTGGCGGGCAGAACGATGAAATTGGGCCAGCAGTCGACATTTACTCATTAGGAGCAACCCTTTATGCGCTGATCACGGGGCGTCCTCCGTTTCAAGCAGCATCGGTGCTGGATACCTTGCAGCAAGCTAGGTTTGCGATACCTGTTTCCCCGCGTACGCTGAACCCGGCAGTGCCGCGCGACCTCGACACAATTTGCATGAAGTGCCTGGAGAAGTCCCCTGCCAAACGCTTTGCTTCAACCCACGACCTGGTTGAGGAATTGGGACGGTTTCTGGTCGGCCGTCCGATCAAATCCAGGCCGGTGAGTACCGCCACTCATTTGATTTTGTGGGCTCGATCGAACCCACTCTTATGCACCTTATTGTCGACGGTTTCACTGCTACTTATGGTACTCGGGATTGCTTCAATCTGGGGGACGATCTTTTTCCGAGAACTGGCGGAAAGCGAACGAAAGGCACGTGTATCCGAGACGCAACAAAAATCATTTGCCACACAAGCGACACGCGCACGCGACATCATGTTATCGGACATTTACTCCAAGATTGGCGTATCAACCGCGACTACTGGCAACGCAAACGAAGCGCTGGTTTGGTTTGCAACGGCGGCCCAGTACGCAGGTGATGATCAACAACGCCAACTCGCAAATCGCATTCGAGTCGCCAATTGGTCCAAGCGAGCGTTTGTGCCCTCGTTCATGGCTCAGTTCAAAAATGGCTATGCTGACAAAGTCGCCATGCACTCGAGTGGTCGATACCTTTTAGCTTCCAGTATCGTTCGAGATCAGGTAGTCCAGATTCTTCCCTTGGATGCGAAGGACATTATTCCGCAGGTCGACCAAGTCCTCAAAGACGCGTTGGCTGCTGAATGGTCGCCAGATGGTTCTCAGCTTTGTGTTATCACGCAAGATTCTACCAAACTTTATAGCTTTCCTGAAACTCAAAAGTTGATCGACTTTCCAGCCAAGGGACGTTTTGCATGTTTGCGATTCAGCTTATCAGGGAGGTATTTGGCCACTTCTGCTGGCAGGCGCGTTTTGTTGTTCGACCTTACAAACATGTCGGCTTCACCGCGAACATGGAACTGCTCAGCATTTGTGCGAGGCATATCGTTCACGCCCGACAGTAATCTTTTAGCCGTTTATTCAAGTGACAATTTGCTGCGAATAACCAAGGTGGATGCAGGCGCAGGGAATTGGTCGTTCCCACCAATTCCTCACGATAGCGTTTTTTCAATGTCTGCTTTACCGCCCCTTGAGCCAATAATTGAAAATGATTTTTTGGTCACCGTGCATGATCGATTCGTAACTCAGTCCGACACCAAGAATGGTCAGAAAATCAGGGTACTGGCAGAATTCCCGCAACAGGCGAAAGTGACTGCAATGACATCCGATGCGGGTGGTCGCCACGTCGTTGTTGCCGGACCGCCGGCTGAGATCAATGTATACGACTCAAGAGACGGCAAATTGGTTCATGGTAAGCTAAAGCATCGAGTTAGAAATCGCATCTCTCACCTGGACGTTGCCAGGAATGCAATTCTTTCCTCCGGTCACGATCACACAGTGCGATTGTGGAGTTTGACCGACGGCCAACTGATTTATGCGCCATTGGAACATTCCCAAATGGTGTCGTTTGCCTCCTTCTGCCCCAACGATGAAGCCATCATTACAGCCGATCGCTCGGGATTGATCAGTATTTTCAAAATGCCGTCGAATCTAGACGACGTCGTGGTACAGTTAGGCACTGGGCCATCGCTTATCCGGTCGACCTTGGACGGACGCTATGTAATTCCATCGGGAAGCACCAAACAAATTCCGCGAATAAGACGCACGAGGGTAATTGACACGAACACGGGACAATCGAGTGGCTTCATGTCATCTGAGTTAATGATTAACGATGCTTGCGCCAGTCCGAATGGGCAGCGAGTGGTGGTTGGATTATCAAACAGTCTCGGGCTAAACCCACGCGCCAACTCCAGGGGACGAGTACATCAGATTCAAGTCTTTGATACATCCGCTACGCCCCCTACACCGCTACATGTGCAAGATTTCTCGAACCAAGTGCGAAGTTTGGACTTCAAACCCGATGGCGAGGAATTCGCCGTCTTGGAAACCTCGGGAACGATTACACTTTTTGATTCGGAAACTTGCGCAGCTCGAATTCGACTAAATGGGGCTCCACTGGTGAGGTCTGGAGCGCATAACCTATGGAACGGAGCCCTGCGCTACCATCCTGATGGCAAGTCGCTGGCAGTATTTGCAACTCTGCAACATGCTATTGAAGTTTGGGACACAACGAGCGGAGAACGGCTCACGCAAATTGAGCACCTTTCTGCCTGTTCGGATTTTAAGTTTTCCGAACGTGGTGAATTCGCGGCTGCCTCGAACTTCGATGGAGACGTCTATGTATGGGAAACCGGCGAATGGAAGTTGGTGTTCCAAACCCGCCTGGCGGACCGTTGTGGAGTCGTTTGTTTCAGTCCCTGTAATCGTTGGCTCGCCACCGGCTGTTTGGATGGCAGCGTACGTGTATTTGATTTCCAATCCGGCGATCTTGTGGCACTTCCCATCCAACACGACGCTCAAACGATGGCAGTAGAATTCAGTCGCGATGGCGAGTATCTGATTACTGGCGGTTACGATGGCACCTTGGCAGTCCGACATTTGAAGACGTCAGAATTGATGTGCCAACCGATTGCTTTGGGGACGCAAATCCTAAACTTGAAAACACTGCATGATGGACGTGTGGCCGTTGGTGGAACCCAACGGAGTTGTATAGTGAACATTCCCCAATTATTGCGTCCATTTCCGCTCGAGGGCGCTGACCTTAGGAGCTGGGCAGAGCTTGTATCTAGAAAAGAGGTCAATATTGGCGGCACGGTCAGCTTGACGAGCACCGAAAGCTTCGAACGATGGCTGAACGTGAGCAACCGATCCGTTCTCGGTACGCATTAATCCATGAATTCTCGGCCAATTCCTCGCGACTGCTAAAGGTTGGCCAGATGTATCCCTTATTTGGCATGAAAACGGAGGTAGAACAAGATTGTGGTGAGAGATTTTGAATCTTGAATTCTGCCTTCGCGCATTAGCTCATTCAATTCATCTGGCGAAACGAGATAATTTGTAATTTGTTCGCCCAGCTCACGAGCAGGATTGCCAGCGACCAGACCGGTGGCCAAAAACGCGTACATGCGCTCATCCAAGATTCCTGGTGACATGAAGAACTCACACAGTGGTGTGAGTGAGTCGGCTCGAAAACCA
>CAZVBC010000408.1:0-6050 GCA_964625155.1 uncultured Pirellulaceae bacterium | reverse complement strand
TAACGCGCTTATGGAGACCAATCCAAGACAGCCGAGCGAAGCTGACTTGATGGGGATGTTGGAAGCTGTGTATTGACTCTGTTCGCGAACAGCTTAAGTCGCCTGAGGAAGCAGAGCGAGGATGTCGCGATGAATGGCCTCAGGGGAACGGTTTGCATCTAAGACTATCGCTCGGTCGCTGGCACGATGAACTTGAGTAAGGTACCCTTGCCGCACGAGTTCAAAGTATTCTGTGCCGCGACTTTCCAATCGATCGAATCCACGTTCGATGCGTCCGATAGCCAATTCGACTGGCAAATCGAGAATGATGGTCAGGTCCGGTCGTAATCCACCGGTGGCGATGCGTCCCACATCCCAGATTGAGTCAACGTCTAAACCACCTGCACATCCTTGGTAAACAACATTGGATAAGAGAAAGCGGTCGCAGACGACGAGGTTGGCACGTTCGAGTGCAGGACGTAACTGTTCAGCCACCAATTGGGCTCGGCTGGCCATATACAGCAGCATCTCCGATTTTGGAGACAGGGGAATTTCCGCGCGATGTAGCAAGATCTCGCGCAGCGCCTCGCCCAACAACGTGCCGCCCGGATCGCGAAAGGTCTCGATAGACTTGCCTGACTTGGCATAATGTTCGACCAACAACCGAATCTGAGTGGACTTGCCGCTGCCGTCCATTCCGTCGAGTGACAGAAACATCTATTTCCTTCCGCAAGCTACGAAATACTTGCCACTTTCAAAGATCTCCGGGTCTTGCCATCGATCGGCCATCGCAGATTGGTACCAACGAGGTTGTTTGGTAACAACCAATACGGCACCTCCCGGGCGCAGAATTCGATGGGCCGTGTTGAGGAAATGTTCGGCGATGCGAAAATCGCCGTAGTACGGAGGATTCGCCAGCACCACATCAACAGGCACATCTATGGAAACTTCGCCGTCATGATTCACGATCGGGGTGATGTTTTCCAATCGATTCGCCTCGACTCCTGATTGCAGGCAACCGATAGCGCGAGTGCACGAATCGATCCCGAAGACACGTAGTCCCTTTTCGCGCTGGGCCACAGCCAAACAGACCACCCCGGAGCCACAACCCATATCAACGATATGCTGATCTGGCTCAATTTCGACACTGAGCAGTAATTGCCGCGCGCCTGCGTCGAGTCGCCGATGAGAGAAAACTCCTGGACGACTGCGAGCTTGAATTAGTCGGCCGTCATCGCGAAACGAAAAATCGCAGGCAAAATCCCGAACTCGCTTGAGTTGCTTGGTCTTGCGACCCAAATACGCTCGTCCAAGTTCAGCGTCGATGACGGTGACTTTATCGAACAACTCCTGCATTTGCAGTCTCAGCCATTGATCGCGCGGGTTGTCGACACTGACAACCAACATGCCTCCTTCGACAAGTCGCAAATGAGCTTGCTGCATCAATTCGCGAGTCAATTCGGCTTCGCCACCAACTAAAACAGGCATGGCAACTAAATCGTAGGGACCGTCCGGAAGGTCGGGACCACAGACGGTATGTACCGAATTGGCGATTTGCCCTGCTGCAATTCTTGCCTGACACGCATCATACGTGTCCATGTACCAGCTTTCTACCTGTTGAAAATCGCCCGCCTGTGCTAGATGCCATGCCGTTTGACCACGGCCAGGTGAAACAACCAAAGCGCGACTTCCCATGATCTTTGGTAACGTATCAATCAAGATCCGTTCCGTCGGCAGCGCAGGGAGAACATTGTCCTGGCGAATATCAGTCTCCACTAGATCGGTCACGATTTCTTCAGCAACTTCTCGATTACTGGTATCACATCACCCTGATAAGTTAAACCGTCGTCGCCAGCGTTACTATCGGTAAGTTTGACAAGCAATTTTGACGAGCGATCAAAAACCAAGATCGCGGGTATCGAGTCGACTTGCATATTCTGTAGCAGATCTTCATCGGCTTCGATCGACTGCAGATTTGTAATGCGGGCCATTTGCTTGTTCAAAAACTCTTCTACTTTAGCCGTATAACTAGATGGTGGCTTGCTTTTCAGACCTATGTAATCGACGTTAAGGGAAATGCATTGGACTTCGCTGGGCCATTTTTTGCTTAACGCGACGAGGTGTGGGAATTCTCTCATACAGGGTTGGCAAGATGTACTCCAAATATCGACCACTACAAACTTTCCTTTGTGTTTCTCGATATTCTCCATCAACTGCTGGCGGTTGACCAGAGTCACTTTGATCGCGTCTGCCTTTTCCTCAATTGCGTTACTCGAAGTTTTTGCCTTTCCATCGTCGGCAACAGTCATGCCACACAAACATCCGATTATCATGCAGAATAAGCTGGAACTTACTAACTCAATTTTCCAAGTTTTCATGTTTCAGTAAGACACCATTACCTGAGAGTGAATTTCATAGGAACACGACTGTTACTAGAGCCTGCGAGCCACTCGTTCGAGTTTAATCGTCCCCCGCAACCTGTTGATAAGCCCAAGTATATCACGGAAAACCAATGTCCACCACGCAGGCGACAGCAGCCACTGAACAACCGATCACCATCCTAACTCGCGACGAATTGTTACAAGCTTGGCAAACAATACGCGTGTGGTTGCAAAGGGAAAGAGGTTCTAGCGATCACTGGACCGGTCGGTTGTCGACTTCGGCGCTGTCGACCGCAACTGCTGTAAGCGCATTGGTGTTGATGAGTCGTGAGGGAGCAATTTCAACCGAGGCAAGTCTCGCGGTTGCTGAGGCAATCGAAATGGGTTCACAGTGGTTAGCCAAATCGCAAAACAAAGACGGTGGCTTTGGAGACACAGACCTAAGCCATTCGAACATCGCGACCACACTTCTGGTTTTAGCAGCTTGGCAACTCAAAGGTGTCGATGCATCGATCGCCAGACAATACGATGCTGCTTCAAAGTATGTCGATCGTGTAGGGAGATGGGATGCATTGCGTCGCCGATATGGTCGGGACAAGACATTCGTCGCTCCAATTCTAACCAATTGCGCTCTGGCAGGATTGATCTCGTGGGATGAAGTTCCAACACTGCCATTCGAGGCCGCTTGGTTGCCACAAGCATGTTATCGGCTTGCAAAAATGCCGGTTGTCAGCTACGCAATCCCGGCGCTGGTGGCAATCGGTCAATCGAAGTTCTATTTTCGCCCACCAGCCAATCCCGTGTTACGGTACATTCGCCAGTTGGCGCAGGAGCCTACGTTGCAAGTTTTGGCACGTATGCAGCCGGCCAGCGGCGGGTATTTGGAGGCCGTCCCCCTGACTAGTTTTGTGCTCATGAACTTGGCAGCTATTAAGAAATCGCATCTGCCGGTGGCTAAGCTCTGTTTGGAGTTCTTAATGAGCTCCAGACTATCGGACGGAAGTTGGCCGATTGACACCAATCTAGCTACGTGGGTGACCACACTTGCTGCCAACGCCGAGTTTCGCGGACCATTGGACAGTCAGTGTATCGCAGGCAAAGCACCGAAGTTGGTCAACGATCAAACCATAGAGTGGTTGTTAAGTTGCCAACATTTGCAGAAGCATCCGTTTACCGGCGCCAAGCCAGGTGGATGGGGATGGACCGATTTGAGCGGTGCGGTTCCCGATGCTGACGATACACCGGGAGCGTTGTTAGTACTGGCGAACTGGTACTCACAGAATCGTTCAAGTGATTCCGCCTTGACGCAACGAGTGCTCAAGGCTGCGGTGTTAGGGATGAGATGGCTAATAGAACTACAAAATCGCGATGGTGGTTGGCCAACTTTTTGTCGAGGCTGGGGTACATTGCCGTTTGATCGCAGTGGCACTGACCTGACGGCACACGCGATCCGTGCCCTCGATGCTTGGAAGATTTGGAGGCAAGACCTGAGAAGCCAGTCGCGCAAAGCCCCTTCGATCCGCTCGCTTGAATCGGCAATCAACAAGGGATTGAAATATCTGGCTCGGCACCAACAGCCCGACGGCTCGTGGATACCATTATGGTTTGGTAATCAAGATCAAGGGAACGAGTTGAATCGGGCGTATGGTACGTCGCGGGTATTGCTGGCCTACGCAGCGTTAGGTCAAGTAGAGTCTGCCGAAGCCAAACGAGCGATCGCGTTTCTCGAATCGAACCAGAATGCCGATGGAGGCTGGGGAGGAGGCTCGAGCGTCCCTTACCAAAATGAATCGGCTTTGAATTACGATTTGCACAGCAGCTTTGAAGAGACGGCAGTGGTTGTCGAAGCGCTGTGCCTGTGCGGTAGCAAAGCACGCAAGAGTCCAGCTATAATGCGAGGCTTGAAGTGGCTGGCGGCAGGAATTGGACGGGAAACATTGAACACGAGTTGGCCGATTGGATTCTACTTCGCCAAGCTTTGGTATTACGAGCGAATGTATCCAGCAGTTTTTGGATTGGCAGCAATCGGGGCAGGGCTTCGTGCTTGGGAGGCCCAAACGCTGAGTGAGCATAGTGATTAAGTCGCATTCGCTGATAGCCGCAGCTTTAACGAGCACGAAGGATTTGCATCGAACCCTGTGCCTGCCACCCAATAGACTGGAGCAACTTGCCGATCAGAATGTGAAATTGCGGTCATTTTATTGATAAGTGATGGTCCCGTGAACGGGCAAGTGGGTTAGACTATTGTCAATTCGAAGACCCCTATTGTCCGTAGAGGTACATGTGGGCGATTGTCGATAAAGAACGTGACAACTATGAAACTGTTCGTTTCGGTAAGTTCCTTCAGGCGTCGTCGCCAGTATTGCGATGATATTTATGTCTGAATGACTACGAATCGATCGCAGAATATTTGCAAGCGAATTCTCTCCGCCTGAGGAGTTGTTGATTTGTCCACAGTGCCGCTTGATACAGTTCGTCAACATTTGGCCGGCTCACGTCCCCTTGAGCAAGACGAGGCATTAAATGGATCGGGCAAGAAAATCGCTCGACGCAAAACCAGCCATTTAAAAGTTGTCCCGGAAACGCTTGCATTGCGTGAAAAACTACGAAGTCGCTGTGCCGACGTAGCGGCTCGCATGGATAAGAGCGTTCCGTTATCGAAAGATCAAATGGAGACGGTTGCACGACAGTTGCTCGACCGCGAAGGTCTTGGTGAAGGCTATTTGGGATGGACCATGGTCGTGCTTAGCAGCGAGTTCTGGCGCGACCAAGTTGCGGCGGCTCCTCCGAGTCGTCGGTTGTTCTTATTGCCTCACTGCTTAAAACACGCCGAAGGTTGCCCAGCCGATTACGACGAATTTGGCATGAACTGCAAGAAATGTGGGGCCTGCGATATCGCTGACTTTCGTACGATGGCCGAAAACCTTGGTTACAAGGTGTTGGTGGCCGAAGGATCTCCCGTTGTCTTGAAGATTATCGTCAGTGGCTACGTCGATGCGATTGTGGGAGTCGCCTGCCTGAACGTGCTCGAAAAAGCGATCGACAAGATCCTGCTCGCAGGAATCCCATGTATGGCAGTGCCACTATTGTCCAGCGACTGCCGAAATACCAGCGTCGATGTCGAATGGGTGAAGGACATGATTCTTACTCAACAGACGGCCCCGGTACAACAAACTCGCAGTTACGTTCACTTAATGCGTGCTGCCAATGATATGTTTCGCGAAGAAAACCTCGCGCGTTTGGCTCCTCGCGCGCGAGGCAGCCATCCACTTGTAGATACCCAGATCGATCCGTTGAATGGAACTGATCCGATCGCTGCTACCGAAGCCCTCGCATACGATTTTTTGTGCCGAGGTGGCAAATACAGCCGACCGTTTATTACTTTGGCTACGTATGATGCCATGACCGGCGGCAACGGAACTCTGGCAAACGGTGCGGCACAAATCGAGCAGTACAGCGATTCGGTGCGACGAGCGGCGATGAGCATCGAGATGTTTCATAAGGCCAGCCTGATACATGACGACATCGAGGATGACGACCGATTCAGGTATGGACAAGAGACCATGCACCGCAAATTCGGTTTGCCAACGGCAATCAACGTTGGAGACTACCTGATTGGACTCGGATACCGGATGGTTTCCCGCGAGCGATCGGTGCTGGGAGCCGAATGCGCGGCTGATATTTGCGATT
>CAZVBC010000407.1:0-6054 GCA_964625155.1 uncultured Pirellulaceae bacterium | reverse complement strand
CTGGCGTTTTCGGTAACTTCGATGCCGGTACCCGAGCCCAAGCCAGCAATCGTATTATTGATAATGCGCCCAAATGGAACGGAAGCGACTTGACTGCTCGCATTACGAGATTCACCACTTACCTTGATGCCAACAGCCATTCCACCTTGAACGAGGTTATTGGAAACCACAACTCCAGGCACTAATGAGTCCGAGTTGAATTGGAAAAGATTTGCCACCGGCCCTGCATGAGGAAGGCTACCCGCCAACGGAACTAAGTCGGCGCGCAACCGTGAACCATTATCGACCAAGATGCCCGTGCTTCGAGCGTCGCGTACAATATTTCCAATAATCAGTACTTGGCCTTGGTCGCGGAAGCGATTCTGATCTCCGATATCTTCTTGGCCATAAAAATCGAATCCATGTACAATTGCATTCGGAGGAATTGAACCTTGATTATCTGCCGAAGCAACACCATATAAGTTGACAACACTCGAATTGGAAGTTTTACCGAGATTGGTCGTCCCAGTAGCAGTTCCGTCGCTGATACCCGCTACTAGATCCAATACGGCTCGCGATTGGGCGCTATTGATGGCATCGCGAATGCTTCTCGCCATTTCGACAGCGTTGAACAAGGGAGTGAAGGGGACTTGAACCCGCCCCTGCTGGATACCACCTCCCGAACGAATGTCGTTATATTCGAAAGTAACCGTATCAACTCCGTCCGATAGACTAAAAGTTTGACCATCGTATACGGCAGCACCGGTCGGAGCAGTCAACGACATTTGCTGTGTCAGGCGATCATTCGTATCGAACGAGCGTCGTAATAACAAGTCTGGAAACGTCGCCAGAGTAGTAGCGTAAAATGCCGACGTGCGAATTTCTACCTGGTATGTACCGATCTCCGTTTCCTGTACTGCGGAGTCGGGTTCATGTTCGGGATTTGGTACAAATCCTGTCCGATCAAAAGCCCCAGCGAATACTTGTTCGCCACGCTCGGCAAAGCCTACGATGATGTCATCAATATAAACCCCTTCCTCATTATTGTTCTGTCCACGTTGTCCGCCTGGGTTGTTGATATCGTTGCTCTCAGCAGTTCCGAAAATATCGCCCGGCAATTGTTTCGTTAATCCCAGAGGACCTCGCTCAGTGATCAAAATGTCCGTTCTGAACAGTCGAATGGAACGGTCGTGAACAGGAATCATCGATGTATTGTTGCGTTCATTGATTGGGTTAAATCCCTGCGCCAGCGCCAAGCGAACCGACTCTCGGACCTCTTGATACGTCATTTCATTGGTAACTGCCACCAACACATTGCCGCCTGCCACGCCAGGCAAATCTCGGATAAAAGTTGCTGGCAGACCTGCCCCGGCGGTAGCAGCCAATCCGTCAGTTCCTAGGATGCCTATCAGTTCCGGGCTTCCTGCGACAGGCATCGTAACAACACCGTTACTCAGCAGTTTATTGCGGACTCTAGCAGTAATCTGCGACTGCGTTTCGCCGTTTACGTATAAGATATTGCTTCCTGCCGAAGAGGTCGTACTGAACCTGTAAACAACACCTCCAACTGTAACTGACGTGCCCTCAGTTGCGGCAATCGCCTGGGGTACCTGCAATCGACGATGAACACTTATCCGATTCGGCACTGCGGGATCTGTTGCGACATAATGGCCGCGAGCTTCCAGCCGTGCTCGAATTCTCGCAGCTATGACCTCAGCCGAATCAGTTGATGCGAAAAGAATATCGTTGCCGGTATTATTCGTTGAACTGAAAGTGTAGGTCGTTCCGGCGACTGAGAAAGTCTGGCCGTTCGACAATTGAACTGCAGATGGAATATCCAGCAATACACCAAAATCGAACTCAAATGTGAGAGTGGAATTAGCAGATCTGGCAACGAATGAGTGTCCCTCGCGCAGCGCCGTTCCGGGAACGGCTTGAAGTTCAATGCCTCCAGCACCGGCTGCTCCCATATCCATTGATCCTGCTGACGCAAAATCGAACCGAACTCGCACAAGCTGCTGTCCAGCGAAATTGCCTAAATTGATGCGAGCTTGACGCCAACTGGTTGGTGCCAATCCAGTCGCAGTGGTTTCACCAACGTCAAACAATTGCTGAATCTGCTGACGCTCACCAAAATTTGAATAGTCTCTTTCGTCATCACCATCGAAACGCTCGCTGTCGAAGGCAGAGTTATTAGTGGCCACTAATCGCCATTGACCGTCATCACCACTGACAAAAACTCGGAACGAGTCACGCATTGCGACATTGTCGTTCAAATCAGAGTTAAGATTTTCAGTGTCCAAGTAGTAATTAAAGTACAACGTTGGTAGATCAGCCTTGGAGTATGATCGCAAGTCGATCGGGTTGCTGACTATCGACCCCTTGGCCCCTCCTGGGAAGTCGTAGGTGCCATATTTGCCACCAGCATAACCGAGGTTTGTATCGCCAGGATTGTTGATTCCCCCAAATTCACCCGGCTGTCGTTTGCCTGCGCCAACTGCGGCTTGATTTTCGAAACCGAAATACAAGCTCTGGCCGCCTGTGACGCGTTGAGTTCGCGATCCATCAAACGTCACTTCGGTACCGTGCCCAGGATCACTGCTACGGCGATCGGTCACATGCCAGAGATTGACGTCTAGCGTGGAAAAAGCTAGCCCTTGAGGATTGGTAATGCTAGTTGCCAAAGTCGTCGCGGCATTGGGAAACACAGGCTGAAGTTTCCCCAGTGTATCAAAGGCGTAGAGAAAACCGCTCGCATCGATGCCGAACAACGTATTCGCCAGCGCACCCCCTGCGGTATTCCGAGGACCACTTGTCAACCCTCGGAAGTTGACCCGATTACCGGTAGTAGGATGATATATGGTGTCAATGAAGACACCGTTGTTGAGCGTTCCGTTGGAATCAAAACTCGTGCCACCTACACGATACAAGTCCCCTTGGTCGCTTACGGCATACATTGCGGCTCCAGCGAACGCAATACCATGCACGGTGCCATACCGGGGCGATCCAACTCCTATCCCTAAGAAAGCGATTGCAGGAGAAGTTCCAGCTCTCGTAAACCGTTGTGTACCGATTGAAATAGTTGTGGGATTGACCAGTGTTGGTGATGTTGCCGGAGCCACCGCCTGCATCACCGTCCGCACTCGATTGGCGATGATGGCAGCGGATTCGTTCGCGGCAAATAAAATCTCAGTAGGTACGGCGGGAGTTGTGAGAGTTGTCCTAAACGTTAATGCAGGAAATCCGCTAATTGTCAGAGTATTGCCATCGACGAGAGCTGCTCCGGCCGGGACAACAATAGCCACAGATTGCTGGTTGTCGACGATATCGCTGGTGCCTGTATCCAAGAATTCAGATTGGCGAGGCAACACAATTGTCGTGCCCCGCAACACGGCACTTGACTCGAACGCTTGGATCGCTGCCAGAACTCGGGCAGCAACAGTAGCGGCGGTATCGATTGCGTTAAACTGAATTTGAGTTGAACTGACAGGGGCTGCAGAAACAAACGTAAAGTTTGTCACGACTCCATTGACACGTAAGCTAATCGTATCACCGTTACCAATAGCAAATCCTTCAGGTATGGTAAGTGATTGAGTGGACGTATTTTGGTTAACGTTATTATAAGATGCGGTGTTGGTGTCGATATAACCACGCTCGACGATTTGCGTGCCCGCGCCACTTAGGACTCCATTCGCGGTTCGATTCGCCTGCGGAGCGCTGGTAGCTGCGTAGGTCGTTGGCGAGAGTTTGAAGACATAATTTCTAGCGTCTCGCGTTTGTCCAGCATTGGGACTGAACGTCGCTGGATTACCATCCCCGCGACTTCCCACTCCATACAAGAATAGGTTCGCATCCGAGTTTTCGGGATATGCTAGCCCGAAGAATTGGATACCTTTACCATCGCGATTGCCAGTGCCATTATTCTGCGCAACAACTGCTGCGGGTGGCGTCGTCGATGCGGGATCGTTTTCATTTGTGGTAATACCCGATGTGGCGCTAACCTGATTGGCCGCTCCGGTGCCGGTATTGATTTCGCTAATTCCGCCACTGTTGGCATCGGTTTGATTGCCTACTTGCGCCACTCGCGACCCGTTCAGCGTGCCATCTGGTCGAAACGCAATATCTTCCACGTAGGGATAGCGGCCAATCGCAGATACAGTGGCTCCCGTAGCAGCGCTGACCGTTACCAATTCCGATTGATCATTACCAAATTGGCGAGATACGAACAAAGGCACATCGGCCAAAGCAAATTCCACTGCATTGCTCAGGCCACGAGCGGTTCCCGCCCCGGCGTTGCTGAACGAAACTCCGATCGGAGCCGCAGCGGTTCCTGGGTTAGACAATCCTCCGTCGTTAAACGTATCGTGTGAAAGCCGTTCAACGCTGCTGATAGGTTCAACACGTTGTAATGAATTGTTGCCTGCGTCATGGCGATGAAATTGCTGAAAGTCTTGTGCGACCTGTTGGTTGCTAGTGACTGCCAAGAAATAAGTTCCACTAGGGAGTTCTTGAGTACCTAAAAATGCATCCAATACACCGGCACTACCACGGCCTAGATCATCCATGTCGGTGCCATTTAGTGGTGCGGCAACGTCGTCGGCAACGTTAGAGTCCAACCCATAAGCAACTAAACGCGTCGTGGCCTGGCCTGGCGCTTGGTAGTATAACCATATACTTGTGTTGGCTCGCCCTAAACCGTCCGCATAATCCACATCAATGGTCGCGGCAATGTGCTGAGCCTGACCGTTGTTTTGGATACTGTTCTGGTTGATATCAAAACGAAACCAGTCGACGTCGCCAGAAGATACCAAGTTTCCAGCGATCGACAGAGCGGCACGATCGGTATTTCCAAGATTGCCGAGATTGGCTGCAGTGGCAAGTGTTTCGTTGATCTCTGCCGCGCCAGCACCAAGTGGCTCAACGGCTTCACCCATCAGTGGCGAGTGACCGGGCATTCCGAGCACTTCCACGCCGATGGTTGCGAAGCGGATATCAGCGAACTTGACTGTCGATCCAGCAACTTCATCCAATTCACGCAAGCGGACCTGTAATTGGTACTGTCCTTGAGTAAGACCATTGCGAAGTTTGTTGGGATCCAATAAATCTGCTCGATTGGCCGACGGATTATTGGAATCGATATTACTGCTGCGGATTCGCACAAAGTAGGCGTTCTTGGAACCGGTGGCACCAGGCAGCACAACACGCATACCGGCATCTAATAGATTTTGGGAGTAGAAATCTGTAAATGTGTTCGCAGTGGAATTGCCCATGTTCCGAGGAAAGTATGGATCGCGGGGCAAGCTGTTTACTGCATTGCGGCTGATTAGGGTAGTGTTGGCGTAAGTTTGTAGCACGCCAGTTGACTCGGCAAAACTATTGTCACTCAAGGCGATGACATTGCCAGCGGCGTCGACTAGTTCAACGACAGTATCTAAACTGACGCTAGTTCGATCAATGTCCAACCATACTTCGCTACCACCCACACCCACAAAGCTGTAAATGTCAATGTCATCAATGTTGGTGATTGTTCCATAAACCGTAAATCCAAGACGCAAATTGTCGTCTCCAGATTTTTCGTTCGGAGCGAGTAAGCCGAGCAGTTCGCTTTGATCGGGATTGGAGTTGGTGCCCGCACCCGCAACGTCTGCCGGCTCCAGTTCATTATAGGGTGCGACATTGCGATCATGACTAAATTGGTCTATGCGAATACTCCGCCAATCGCCTGGAACACCGGTAGAAGGACCATTACCGTTGGTGTCCGTCGTGGAAGCTCCCGATGTATCAAATCCAGCTCCGACGCTGTCATCAGCGAGACTGGTGATGATGACTGGGAATCCAGGACTGCCTATGATCTGCAGTACACCGCCGATGCGATCGTCAATATCCAGAGGTCTGCCATTGCTAGTAAGGCCAGCGCCAGGCCCCATCTTCACAACCAAACTCTCGGCAGGACCACTTTGAAGTCTCAAACCACCAAACACGTGGAAATCTGGGACCAAGATTTCGTCAAACACAACGTGCACAATATCTGTATCATCCCACACACTCTCGCCATTAAGAGATTCCCCACGCAAT
>CAZVBC010000406.1:0-6065 GCA_964625155.1 uncultured Pirellulaceae bacterium | reverse complement strand
AAGGAGGCGGCCGTCGCGGCAATGACCCAGGTGGCGATCGGCCTCGTGGCGGTGATCAACCTGGTGGTGGTCGTGGTGCCGGTGGCGAGCGACCTGGTGGAAGTGGCATCCGTGAAGCGATGGCGAAGATTGCCGAAGAGTCAGCCAAATTGAACGACGAAGCGGTAGCCAAAGTTCTGGATGATGCTCAAGAAAAGGCGCTCACCGAATTGAAGGGTGCAAAGTTTGAATTTCCTGAGAATCGCGGATTTGGTGGTTTTGGTGGAGGTGGCCGAGGCGCTCCTGGTGGCCGCGGTGGAGCTGGTGGTCGTCCGGCTGGGGATAACACCTAATTTGTCAGTTTCTGTTTGGCCTACAAAATCGACGGACGGCGGCGATGTCCGTCCGTCGATATAAGAATTTGGATCGCGATTGCGACGCTCCAGTTTATGCAAAGAAATCGGTGGCGTTAGATGAGAACGGCATTTTCTGCTTTGGCTTGCGTCATCATCACTGCAATGATGTTGTCGGTGCATTGCTGCGCCGATCCGCCGTCATCCGCACGGGATCGTGGTTCTGATCAATCGCAAAGTGGACCACTGGATCCTCGCCTAGATGGAAGTGTCAGATGGCGAGAATTCTTTAAATCGGTAACCTACCTTGATCTGGTGCGATTGATTGAACATGAGGAGCTGGTCAAAGAATTGCAGATTTCTGACGAGAATGTCAAACGCTTGAACGAATTTCGCCAACTGCACCGACAGAATCGTCAACTCGCGCTCAATTCAAAAGAAAAAAAGGGACCCTCGGATGGTTTTGCGGCAATGAAAATTGCCAATGATCAGGCCAAGCTGTTACTAAAGGAAGTCCTATCTCCTGAGCGGTTCGATCGGTTGATTGGGTTGTACGCTCAATTACATGGTTACTCTTCAATCGTGCGGCACGAAGAAGTCGCGAAACGGATCGGTATACCTGAAGTAGATTTAGCTATTTTGCAACAAAAACAAGAAGCTCGAGCGGATGTTGCGTTCGAAGATATACGCGAGCTACTGCGCATGGGAGCTGGTCGCGATGAGATCGCGGCGGAATTCAAAGAAATGCGCGACGCGCTGCGCGAGTTAGTTGAACAGGCCTTAACGCCGGAGCAGAAAAAGTCATTCGAAAAACTTCAAGGACAAAAATTCGAGTTCCCGCAAGTAGTCTTGGATGAATCTCGCGGTTCATTCCGCAGACGCCCGCCCGGCAAAGAAGGAGACAAGCACCATCGTCCTGCGGAGCGACATAAGGGGCCGCCACGGCCAGGCAAGTAAGATAATGCAAGGCCCGCGTGTCTGAAGCGAATGCAACGCGTTTTAGTCGAAGCTATGCTCTTATTTGGGCTTCTGTTTGCAAGATCATCTCGGATGGATCTCAGCTCTCAAAAGCACTAGGCATGAGGTCGAGATTATCTCTTGATCTAATTGCTTTTCGCTCGCCTTTCTGCGACCATGTTACCAACCGAGCTGAGGGATATACTGGCATGGTGTAGGTCAAGCTACCGTTGAGTTCCCCAATGTACGCGGTAAGCGATATTAGTTAGACATTGAAACAAGGTGGTTTTCAGTTACCAGAGAAGTAAATCGTGGGACTTCCCTCATTTTCCTTTGAACACCCCTGGATGCTGAGCTTACTGCTCATGCTTCCGATGCTGTGGATGTTCAGTTACGGAGCGTTAGCAGGACTGGGGTTTGGTCGAAGGTTGGCCGCATTAATCTTGCGATCCGGTTTGCTATTATTAATCATCTCTGCTTTGGCTGGTATTCAATGGGTTTGGACCAGTCACCGGCTGACGGTGATCTATGTCCTCGATCAAAGCGACAGCATCTCGCGGGCAAAACGTGAGGTGATGCTGAACTACGCTATAGAGTCCGTGCGAAAGTACCGGCGAGAGGAACGAAATGATCGAGCTGGATTGATCGTATTTGGTCGCGAGGCTGCCATTGAGTATCCTCCCTATGACGACGACCTGCCTGTCGTGCGCGGCATCGAAAGTGCCATGGGAAGAACCGATGCAACAAATCTCGAGTCGGCTTTAAAGTTGGCCCAAGCATCATTTGCCGAGGACTCAGCAAAACGCATCGTTATTATCAGCGACGGCGTTGAGACTATGGGTACCGCCTCGGCAGTCGCACGGGCCATGGCCGAAAGTGGGATCGGTATCGACGTGGTCCCCATTAGTTTGGCGACTAAATCGGAAATCTTGGTCGAGAAAATCGATATTCCAAGCGACATTCGACAAGGCCAACCTTTTGAGACTCGAGTGGTCGTTCATCGTTATCAGGAGTCTGAAACAGGCCATCCTGTCGAGGGTAAACTGAGGATCACTCGGAGCACGGGTGCTCGCGAGCAATTGTTGCTAGATGATGACGTTACATTGAATAAAGATGTCAATGTCTTTCCGATTCGCGACACGATCGACCAGCCCGCTGGATATACCTATCGCGCGGAGTTTATACCCAAGGATACCGCGGACGATGCGCTGCAACAAAACAATCGTTCGGATGCATTTACCCATGTTCGCGGAAAAGGACGCGTGCTGTTAATCGAAGATTGGAATGCTCCTGGTGAGTATGCACCTTTGGTCGAGGCGCTGAGGCGCAGCAAAATCGAAGTCGAAATCCAGCCAAGTGATCAACTGTTTACCAGTCTCGCAGAGTTGCAGGCTTATGATTGCGTGATCTTGGCAGGTGTTCCACGCAGCAGCGGTGAACAAGCCGATGCGATTGCCAATTTCTCGGACGAACAAATCCAAATGTTGGTTCGCAATACAGAACAATTTGGGTCCGGGCTATTGATGCTGGGCGGTCCTCTTGGTTTGGGTGCTGGTGGCTGGGCGAATACTCCCATAGAAAAAGCCATGCCTGTTGATTTCCAGATCAAGAACACGAAAGTTGAGGCAGTGGGAGCCTTGGCTATGATCTTGCACGCATCCGAGATGGCGCAGGGGAACTATTGGCAAACGAGAATTGGACGAGCGGCTTTGGAAGTATTGGGGCCAATGGATTATTGTGGCGTTGTCGAGTACTCCGCCCAGGGTGATCGGTGGCTCTGGGGTATGCCAATCGGCATGCTAAGAGTCGGCCCCAATCGTCAAGCTATGTTGGCTCGTATGGACAGCATGACTCCTGGCGACATGCCTGATTTTGAACCAGCGATGCGCATGGCTTTGGCTTCTCTGCAAAACGTTCCGGCATCGATCAAACATATGATCATTATCAGCGATGGTGACCCATCAGCCCCTACCTCCGGAATTCTCAATACCTATGCGAGCAACCAGATTAAGATCTCGACTGTCGCAGTCGGCGCACACGGTGCGGTTGGCCATCAAACGTTGCAGAATATTGCGAAAGTGACAAACGGTAACTATTACGTCGCACAGAATGCTGCCGCCCTGCCAAAAATATTTGTTCGCGAAGCCATGCGTGTCTCCCGACCATTGGTATACGAACCAACCGGAGGTTTGTTGCCACAGATCACTTACCCTCACGAAATCGTGCAAGGTGTTTCGCGAGAATTGCCGAACCTACAAGGGTTCGTATTAACGACAATAAAAGATAGCCCCTTGGTCGAAGTTCCCATTCGTTCGCGGAAACCTGCCGAACCGGAGAACCAGGCGGTGCTGGCCACGTGGAACTATGGACTAGGACGCACGGCAGTTTTTGCCAGCGATGTGGGTAAACGTTGGGCTACGGCTTGGACTAACTGGGAAGGATATGACCAGATATTTTCCCAACTGGTGCGCTGGACTATGCGCCCAACAAAAAACGACGCCAAATTTACAGTCGCTTCGCGCGTTGTTGAAGGCAAAGTCGAAGTCGTAATTAACGCGCTGAATCAGCAAGATGAATTTCTGAATTTTCTCGACATGAACGCTGTTGCGGTGGGACCCGATTTGGAGCCTATGCCGGTGGCGGTTCGCCAACAGTCGCCCGGCAGGTACGTGGGTACGTTCGATGTCGAAAACGCAGGTAGTTACTTGTTGAACATTATTCCAGGTCCCAATATGGCACCGCTGACTACCGGCGTGTCGGTTCCATTCTCGGACGAATACCGTGTTCGCCAAACCAATTTTACGGGACTGGAACAGTTGTCGAAATTGAAGCCTGCGGGAGGCCAAGTTGGCTCAATCACCGATTCGCTCGACAATGCCAGTCTTGCCAAGTTGCTGGAGGTAGACACTTTTCGTGAAGGAGTCCCGTTGGCGCGAAGTCTGCAAGATATTTGGCCGTGGTGTGTTTTGGTGGGAGCACTGTGTTTGTTTGCAGACGTCTTTGTGCGCCGCGTCGCATTGGATTATGCAATGCCTCTAAAGTGGATCATCAGCCGACTGCGACCCAAAGTGTCCTCAGTCGACGCGACGCGAAAAGAGAACCTGCAACGACTGCGCTCCCGCAAAGCCAGTGTCGCGGAAGAAATTGGCCAACAGGTCGCTCAAACTCGTTTTGAAGCTACCGGCACAGTGGACGCTACGACTCTGGACGAAGCTGGTACGAAGGTTACTCAACCACAGGTTGCACCAGGAACTGTTGCCAAACCAACCATGGTTCAGGATGCGTCTGAGGGTGGCTACACTTCTCGCTTGTTAGCTGCCAAGAAAGCTGCTCGCAAAAAATCCGGTAACGAAGACTAGAACTAAACGCGACATCGAAAGCACAGCATGAGCAATATTGCCGAACAAATGCAACAACAGGCCGAGCAGTTTCGAAGCCGCTACAAAGCGGTCCGCGAAGAAATTGGAAAGACAATTGTAGGTCACGAAGAAATCGTTCAGGGCGTACTAACCAGCATGTTTGTTGGCGGCCATTGCCTTCTCGAAGGGGTGCCGGGTTTAGGTAAAACCATGCTAGTGCGTACTCTGGCGGAGGCTCTCAGCCTGCAATTTAATCGCATTCAATTTACTCCAGACCTGATGCCTGCTGACATTCTTGGTACCAACATGATTGTCGAAAACGAACACGGGCATCGTGTCTTTCAATTCCAGAAAGGCCCACTTTTTACTCAGATTTGCCTAGCAGACGAAATTAATCGCGCCACACCCAAGACTCAATCTGCCATGTTAGAAACGATGCAAGAGGGGACGATCACTGTTGCTGGTACACGCTACCAGCTCGATAGGCCGTTCTTTGTACTAGCCACGCAGAATCCAATCGAGCAGGAAGGTACCTATCCGCTACCGGAAGCTCAATTAGATCGTTTCATGTTCAAGTTGGTCGTTGGTTACAGTTCACGTGAAGAGTTGAACACGATCGTCGATCGCACCACGCGTGGTACCAAAATCACGACTAACAAAGTGATGGACGGGGCTGAGATCATCCAGTGGCAAGCCCTGGTTCGCGAAGTCATTTTAGCGAAACACGTGCAAGACTACATCGTGCGCTTGATCTTGGCCACTCATCCACAAGGGCAATTGGCTCAGCCGGTCACAAATCAATATGTACGCTGGGGAAGTAGCCCTCGAGGTGCTCAGACACTTGCTTTGGCGGCCAAAGTTCGCGCGTTACTCGACGGACGTTTCAATGTCAGCTTCGAAGACATTCGCAGAGTCTTTTTGCCGACGCTTCGGCATCGAGTGCTACTGAATTTCGAAGCTCAAGCAGAAGGCATTGAAATTGATCAAGTGCTCTTACAAATCTTAGAGAAAGTACCGGAAAAATCTGACGAATCGCTACCGGCCTAGTTGGATAGCGGTACTTTCGATTGTTGCAGCGAAATCGTTCAACCGCGTTACCATAGTCCCGCGTATGCAGCTTGCATACTATAGCCTGCCATCACCAATCGCCTTGCGGAGGCCGGGGCGGTTCTTCATTGAACGCTATTGCGGTTAAACGCCTGCGGCTTATTGGGGAATGTGTTTGCGCAACTTTTATTCCATGCAGGATAGGTGTGCGAACTGTCCCGATAGGGACTGAATGTTGTTAGAAAAGGCATTCGTGTAGGATACGTTTTCGTCCCGTAGGGGACATGATTTTCGTGTCGGCTCGACACTTCCAACCTCCTATCTTCGAGTATTCCATTGCTCGACGTTCAAATGTTCTATCTGATCTTCC
>CAZVBC010000405.1:0-6117 GCA_964625155.1 uncultured Pirellulaceae bacterium | reverse complement strand
CGTCTTTTAGGACAGGCGTATTGTAGATGACTGAATTGTCAGCGTTTTTCCAGAGGTCGCGAGCGGTCACTTGATCGTTCGCGCGTTCCAGCGAGACCAATCTGAAGCCACGGTTTGCACCTGCAATTATCAGGGCCTCGCCAGAAAATATTGGTGTTACCGCATTGTAGTCGCGTTCTGTACCAGCAAACGGAGTATCCCAAAGTTGTTTTCCAGAAACCGCATCGATGGCAAGGATGCTTTGGTCGGTCTCTGCGATAACAACTGTTTGTCCACTTAGACTTAATGCCGCCGGAGAACCGTAAGAAGTGCCTTCAGTATGGAGTTTCCACTTTTCGTTTCCTGAGGCCAGTTCGTAAGCGGCGATTGACCCACCTTCTTCGCCTCCGTGCTGCACTACACATACTTCTCCGACGATCAATGGCGATGACGACGTAAAGAACCGTGGAACGGAACCTACGGAGCTTTCGTTCCGCCACAGCAACTTTCCAGTCGAAGCCGAATAACAGGAAAGATGTCCGTGGGCTCCAAACACGACTACCTTTCCATCTGCTACCGTAGGCGACGCACGTGGACCTTGGAAACCACTAGCTGGTCCTCGAATCTCGCTGCTTGCATAACTGTCGCTCCAAACTTGTTCGCCTGTGTTGACGTTTAAGCAGCGAGCGATCTCTTGATTGTCTTGACGAGAAAAGACAAACAACCGCTCTCCAACCAAGGCCGGCGTGGCAACACCATCACCCACATCGACACTCCAGACTTTCTTGAGCTCGCTGGGCCAAGTTTGGGGAGCCACAAATCCAGTAGCTTTTCCATTTCGGTTGGTTCCCATCCATTGAGACCAGTCACCTGCCGATGTGGTGTGTCCGTTCAGCAACAAAAGTACAGTCAACATAGTAAGTACAACAAATACTCGCAGATTCACAGTAGTGCCTCCTTCAGGCATGATGCCAGCAACTCGAAAATTCTCTGACCAATGACTTGAGTAATTCCACACTTGTCATACCCTCACGCTTGCGGCATTGCATGAAACGGCATTAATCGACAGAGTCACGTCTGTTGGGAAATTCGGCCTTATTTGGCAATTCCCGCCAAATCATTTTGCAAAGCGGCAATGAGGGTCGGAAACTCATTCCAGATATTACCGCGCACCGATGATCGTCGCACATAGTAGCCTGCAGAAAACTCCCGGCATTAACGCGATGTAAGGCAACTTTTTTTGCGTACCATGAAAACCGATGATTGCTCAGAGGCCGCATGTTTGCTTTACATTCAAGCCTACTGATTTGGCTGGCGTCGTTCTGCGTTGCGTTTTGTCCGATTGAGATAATGGCTCCAACCCTGTACGACGCCTTCACGATGTACTTGGGTGATCTCACCAAAGCCACGGTGTATCAGTTTTAGTCGAGTTCCAGCAACTTCCTGCGTCAGCCGATATTGCACGTGATTGATACAAGGGTAGGACATGAATAATGGCCCTGAAATCTCAAGGAGAAAAGGTGGCTTTATGACCTGCACAAAGCCCCATAAATGCCCGCTATCATTCCCCAAGTCGCGCAGCCACCGTCCTCCAGGTTTGGCCTCAAGTACCATAGGCATCGGCGTACCAGTATGCGATTCGTTAGCCGGCCCCAACTCTTCGAGTAGGGACGCGAAAGCAATTTCAATCGACGCTTGAATAAAAATCTCTTGCTCAACTACGATGGGTTGAACCGTTTCAACTCCGGCTACCATATCGAAACTCTCCTTTACAAATACCGTCACGCCACGGTACTAACACTTGGTTGCTTCAGTGAGACTTGTCTTTCGTCTGGTTTTCCGATGACTTTTCGGCTCGTCGCTTAATACGGCTCAATTGCCTCGACCAATGAGCTTCGAATTGGCTCGTCCAATCGTGCACAGCCTTTAATGCTTGTGCGTTGAGTGTGTAATGCCGATTTTTTCCCTGCCTTGCAACTGAAACCAACCCTACGGTCCGCAAAACCGCCAGATGTTTGGAGACAATAGGTTGATCCAGCCCAATCGCGAGCACCAAGTCACCTACTGTACACGAAGGAGACCTTGCCAATAAAGCAATGATCTGGCGGCGCCGCGGTTCTGCAATCGCATTAAATACATCGGAAGTTGTCGAGGCACGTGCCATCCGCGTTTCAATTCACCAACGTCTATTCCAATTGCATTCATACGAGCAGCGATTGAAAACCCACCCGTGACCAGCGGGCCTGCGCACTGCCACTTTTATTTTTAGTGGTGAAGCGCAAGCTGCATCGGTATACTCCTTCTGCCGCTCGCCCTACGATACCACCATTTCACTTTTTGCGAGTAAATTTGAGCGTAACATGATGGTTGCCATCAGGTTTGCCACCAGAGCAGGAACACCAATCAGCTTCAAAGTTCTGTTGGTCGATTAAGGTCAGCGTCGCCTGCCCCATATGCATATCCGTCATTTTCATGTTCGTGCCACCAATCGATTTGAAGGCAATCTTCTTCGACTCTGACGCCGATTCGGCTTTCAGCCGCGGTTGGTTACCCAACATGCAATAATGAGTCAGAATCAAATCCGAACCATCCAAGTGATACATCGTGATCATTTCTTCAGGTGTTCCTGGGAACAGCGTCTCGATCAGTACCGTACCACCAGCCGTCAAGCGAAAATTGGTCTCAACTGGTTTGCCATGCGGTCCTTCAGGGGACGTCCAGTCACCTACCAACTTTTTTAATGCCTCAAATGCAGCCGACTTACTGGCTCCCTTGCCAATGTCTTGTGCCCCAGCCGACATACACAACCCGATCACGATAACCGCAGCAAACATCAAATTCTTGCACATGAATCGACTCCAAAGAATAAACTTTACCAACACCCATTCTCACAAACCACGATCAATATATTCCAATATGGGAATGTGTCAACAGGGTAAGTCGTTGCAGCGAAATCGTATAACCGCGTGCCCAGCGGACCGCGCGTACAGCTCCACTACCTGCTGCCCTGCGCAGAGATTGCACACGCAAGCCTTCGCGGATGACGGTTAAATTAAACGACTGTGGCTTATAGGTGAGCGCTGAAGGTGCACGCGCGGCCCGCTGGGCAAGCGGCTAAACGATTTTGCTGTAGCGACTCAGTTCTGCGTGCAATAACTGAAAGTGACGCAGGTAAATTAAAGAAGGCATTGTTTTTGCAACGTGCCTATATGGCTGTAACAATGTGTTAAGCGAAAAACTTCGGCCACGAGTTGTGTTGAACTCGTGGCCGAAGAATTGTTAGCTTTCAGTTGTTAATTCGCTAACGAGCGAATGGATACTGGCCTGTGGGGACCGCTCCTGTGGCACCTGTACCGCTGGGGATCAGGGGAGCTTGAAAACTCACTGGTTGGTAAGTTTGTGGCGGCACATTTGCTGGGCTTGTTAATCGTCCCACTGGCAGGGCTGAATTGTTAGCAGCAACTGGGGAACGTTTTTCCTGAGGTATAGAGCTTTGGGTTTGTGAATTTGTGGGAGCAATTTCCAGGGGAAGGTTTTCACCGGAGGCATTCATCTGTTGCATGATTGCCTGATCCCCTTCGGTCAATCCGTAATTGGTAATGGCGGGGCCAAGTTGTCCACCTACCGTATCAGCTCGAATTGGTCCTGGGTCGATCCACAGACCTTCGCCGTCGAGTTGCAGCGTTCCCATGTCATGATCGAGATTTCGCCTCAGCGACTCGTACAGAGCCCAAGTGCCGATAAATGTATTCTGAGAGGTCAACAGGTCATTTAATGCACCCACCGTATCACGGCTTGCCGTTGGACCGCTCGCCTGCCCCAGCGTTTCGTTAATCTGGCGGATATCTTCGTTGATGCTGATCTGTTCTGCCGCATTGCTCAATGCAAATCGCTGTTGTTCGAAGACGAACTGGTTCAGGCGAATTGAACGGAGTTGAGTTCGGAGAGTCGTCCATACGGCATCTTCGAACTGATAGTAAGATCGCCGTGCTTGCTGGAATTCGATCAACACTTGGCGGTATCGGTTACGTTCTTGCAAACGCGTGATCGGTGCATCCCATTGCAAGCCCACTCGTAGTCGTCCGGTGGAACTGCGCAGTGCCAACGGGTTATCGCCAACGTTTTGGATGTCGCCACTGAATGTCAGATCCAAGGTGCTTTCCAAATCATCTGCGACCACTTCAATCGCTCGCCAGCTATTAACGACTGCAGCGCGGTTATTCATCCAGTCATGTCGATTCACGCGAGCAATCTCCAGAGCATCGCGAGGTTCGATATCGATTTCGGCCAGTACCGCAGACTCGGTTCGAGCCCGTGCCTGAACGAGTTGCAAGGCCAACACATCTTCTGTCGCTCGTGCGATCAGACTTTGGCTCGACAGCATGGCACGGGCGCTAATCGTGGAAAAGAGCTCGCGTCCATCGTTGGCTTGCGCAATGTCGCTGAGCAACTTGGCAATATCCTGCTCCAAGTTTGCAGCATCTTTACTGGCTTGTTCAAAACGAGCCACCAGACGCTCTAGCTCCTTCTCCAGTTCTGCCGGTAAGCTAGCCAGTTTTGCGTCGTCCAACAAACTCAGATCATACGACTCCAACGGCAGCAATCGGCAAATAAGTTCGCGTTCGCGAGTCGCGATTTCCCGTAGCCTGGTCAATTGGTTCGAGCGCTGTGGAATAATTTCCCGCAGTTTCTCGATATCCGCTTTGATCTGCGGGACATCTTCATTGATGAGCTGTAAATTCCCTTGCTTGATCGGCTCGATCTGTACCGCAAGAGCTTTCAGAGATCTAAGGAGGTTTTCATCGTTTGGAATCGTACGGAAGGTCGCCCCTGTATTGGCATCTTTCTCAAGCGAACTCAGCTCGAGAATAGCGGTGTTGGCCTTCCCTACATTTTCGCGAAGGTCGGCCAAGCTGTACCTTCGTTGACGCAACTGAGGAGAAACAAGTTGAAACCTATCCAAAATCGTGTCGCGGATTTCGACGCACAAATACGATGGCAGACCGAGATCACGCTTGAACTGATCTAGAGTGGACTCGTATTGCGACTGTTGATTGATTTGTTGAACTTGCGCACCAAACAATGACTGACGAGTTTGAGCGACCTGCAGTCGTTGTTGTGGAATAGCGGTTTGAGTTAATGGAATGGTCTGGAGTAGTTCACGATAGGTGTCCTCCAGTTTTAAGAGGTTCTCTTTCAGACTGATCAAATTGTCCTTGGTGTTTTCGATGCGCAATTGATCTTGTAATAACCCAAGGAAACCACTGGCTTCGGGAGCTGCTGTATTGGCAAATCCTTGATTGCCACCACCTCCACCACCTGTCACCTGGCCGAAACCGCCACCTAACCCAGTGAATCCAGATAAGCCGGCGCCACCAAACACACCACCTCGGCGTTGCGGTGCCTGATCTAAGTTTCGGCCGGTAGCCACACGCAGGTAGAAACTCCGGCGGTAACGCTCAAAAGCCCGCACGTTGGCCAGCAGAGTTCGTTCGGCCAACGTTAAACGTTCCAACACCACGTCACGTCCAGCCTGCCTCAATAGTGGCTGAATCAGCGAAAAGTCGAGGAGAGTTGTAGCCGATTGATTATTCGGGCCGCTGACTTGCCAAGTAAGATTGTTCGCAAATCCGACAACTAAATCAGCTCCAGTGGCAAAAGTGCGCTCGAGTGCCATTGGCCGTCGTCCGCGACTGAACGGTCCGATCGATGCAGTTGAACTACTGTTGTTGCCATTATTCCGACGTCGTCCGTCGGTCGTCAGGGTCGTGCTATAGCCGCCAAAGAATTGTGAATCCAACAAGAAACGTTCGGAGCTAACGTCCAGCGCACTCAAGTACAACGTTTCCAGGGCTTGCTGGTATTGTGGCGAATGTAAAAATCCCAACCTTACTGCGGTGTCCAAATCCAGTACTAAGACACCCCGTTCGTCTAACGGCAAATAACTCCACCATTGAGGATTCTCGGTCAAGTTTGTTCTGCCGTTCGCTTCCCAGAGTGGGTAGCCGTGTTTCTTGTCGACCATCCTCATATACCGATTTGATACCGGATCGTCCTCAGGCATGGGTGGCCGATCTGGATTGAAGGGGTCGAACATACGACTTCGCGGGTCGAGTTCGATGCGATACGGTTTGGTGT
>CAZVBC010000404.1:0-6141 GCA_964625155.1 uncultured Pirellulaceae bacterium | reverse complement strand
GTCACTTTCGTTGAGCGTAATTGAACCAGCCACGAATCGGACCGAATATCCTACGGCGCCCTACACCACTCCACCACGCACTGCCGCAAACGCAAACGTCGAGCGATAAGCCAGCAATTGTCTTCAACTTCGGCAAAGGGGCGTTTGGCAAATAGGCACTGGAAGACCTTCGACCAAGACTGTGCAAGTCCCACATTGCCGCTCCCTACATCCATAATTGGTTACAAACAGGGCTACTCCATTGCAAAGGGTGGCTGTCAGCAGAAGACACTGAAAAAATCCGACACCTTAATCGTGCTTGCCGCGTTGAATTGATTGCCATTCGTAGTTACGCTAGCGTCCACGCAGAAGGTAGTACCTTCTGACGAGCCTTCAATTCCCCTTTTGCACGTGAGCGTCTAATCGAAAATGAACACTTCCAATAACCCCTACCAAAGCCCAGCGGGTGGGCATTCGACTCCCTCAGACTCCAACGCCATGCGATTGCTATGGGCTGGTTTTATGGCAATTTTGGCGGCTGGAGTTGGATTCGCGATTCGAGGAGGGATTCTAGACAACTGGGACAATGAGTTTGGATTTACCGGTGAAGAGCTTGGGGCGATCGGCGGTGCCGGGTTCACGGGCTTTTGCTTTGGAATTATCGTCGGTGGAATCATCGTCGACAAAATCGGGTACGGCAAACTAGTGATCGCCGCGTTCTTGTTTCACGTCCTATCGGCGTTCATCACTTTTTCTGCAATTGGCGACCGAGATCTGGCATACACGATGCTGTGGTGGGGCACCTTTATTTTTGCGGTAGCTAATGGAACTTTGGAAGCGGTGGCCAATCCTCTTGTTGCCACGCTATTTCCTCACAATCGGACTCACTATCTGAACATTCTTCATGCGAGCTGGCCAGCGGGATTGATTTTGGGTGGAGCGATGGGTTGGGTGCTCGATGATTGGCTGCAACTCGATTGGAAAATTCAGTTGGCGATCTTTTTAGTGCCGACACTGGTTTACGGATTCATGTTTATGGGCCAGCATTTCCCAAAGAGCGAAGCTTCGGCCAAAGGGCTGTCGATGGGGCAAATGCTCAAAGACGTGGGATTGCTTGGTGGTGCGGTTGCATGTGTCCTCGTGGGAATGTTTTTCATCGACTTCTTCTCGAAATTTGTTGACGCGACCTCAGCCACGATCATTGGCTCAGCAATCGGCATTGGTTTGTTGGCCAGCGTTGGAGTATTGACGAATTTCGCCATCGGATCGGGATTGCTGTTCGTCTTGTTCTTAGCCCATGCTCTGGTAGGTGCCGTTGAATTGGGCACGGATGGTTGGATTCAAAATATTACCGGCAATATACTCAGTAGCAGCGAAGGTAAGATTTTGTTTGTCTTCACCTCGTCAGTCATGTTTGGCCTGCGATTCTGTGCAGATTTTATTGAAAAGAAATTGGGGATGTCTCCAGTTGCCATTTTGCTGAGTTGCTCGGTTCTGGCGTGTGTTGGCTTGTTGCTGACTTCGCGAGTCGAAACCTTCGGTATGGCTCTGCTCGCCCTTACAATCTACGGAATTGGCAAGACCTTCTTCTGGCCAACCATGCTGGCGGTGGCTAGTGATAGATTCCCCAGCACCGGCGCCATTGCCATCAGCATCATGGGTGGGATCGGCATGATGTCTGCAGGTCTGATCGGCTCGCCAGGATTAGGCTACTTTAAAGACCGCTATGCTGGTGAAGCATTGCAATCGACGGACCCAAATCTGTATGCCGAATATAAGAATACTAAACCCAGTAAGTTTCTGTTCTTTTCAGAGGCGACCGGATTGGATGGGAAGAAAGTTGGTGAATTACAGAAAGGAGAGCCAACTGCGGACAAGGTCTTTGCAGCTTCGATCACCGGAGATCGAAAAACGCTGGTTACCGATGCTGTAATCCCCGCAACGATGGCAGTAATTTACCTCGGACTTCTGGTCTATTTCGCCTCGATTGGTGGCTACAAAGTCGTGCGGCTCACCGAAAACGAATCAAGTAAGAACGATACGGGGCATTGATTCACGTTTTGCGAATTGAAAGTATGAGCTCAGATGTTAGCTGTCATCGCAGAGACATCTGAGTTCTCGTCAAGTTGTTAAAAAAGAATTTCATGACAGCTCGCGACATCTTCTGAAGGTCGCGAGGGCCGTCATGTACCTCATAGGCTCACACAGGCGCTCAGACGCAAGAGAGAAAAAGCAGCTCAAGGGCTTTTATGAAATTATCCTAGAAGTGCTTTGAGACAGCTTAATTTTTGGGATCGGTAGGACCAAGCTGGGCTGTTAAAACTGTGATATTGACGCGAGTTTTGATGCGCAGTTTTATTCCGCATGAATCGTCCCGATAGGGACAAAATGTCGGTACATGCAATGGTAAAGATCACCCGACGTCCCGTCAGGGACAAAATTTGATTGAGCGGGTGACGCGAACATCTTTTCCCTTACGGGACGAAATCGCATCCTACTGGAATGCCATGTCTAGCAATGGTTCGCGAATTCGTGGCCCGAAAAAGCTCGGCAGGTTCTCCGCGTCCAAGACTGCGTCAAGCAGTACTCTTGGAAACGCTGAGCCGGGAGTCTTTTATGTGATCTTCCATTCTTTCATGCGAGTCATTTCGTCGGCGACATTGCTGCCATCTGGAGTTTCGTCGGAATCGCGATCGAACCATGACTCCTTGAACTTCACAAAGCCGGCATCGCCACGGTTCGCCTGCGCCATTGCCACATTGCTGGTTAAGGCAATCACTGCATCTGCCATGGCAACTTCCGGGTAACATTTAGGTTTGTTTGCAGGATCGGGATTGCGAATACACCACGCCCAGTGTTCGATTTCCTCCGTGTATCCTCGGCTGACTTTTTCACCTGCTGCCGCTTTAGCCGTCGAGGCAGCATAGCTGCCGCTGGCCTGTGTATCGAGGCTATACCCTCCCTTATCCGACTTAACACCGACTTTGGCGGAAACATCAGCATCTTTATACAACATCACTTCTAGTTCGCGATCCAGAACAATGGCACCTTTGGTACCGAGAACAACCTCTCCGTATCCACCAAATCCATTACCGTTGATCGACGAATACGTGACCACAATCTTTTTGTTAGGGTCCTGGGTATAGGCAGGGATACCTTTATTCTTCGGTGGATAATCTTGGGCTCGGTTGTAGTAACCCACGTCGAAACTTGCGTCGTATTCAGGACCAGGAAATTCATACGTGCAATAAACATGATCTTCGGCATCGCGATCTTCTGGAAAAATATGACGGCCACCTACTGCATGGACTGTCAATGGGTGTGCCTTCGATCCATCTTTGCGCAGCGCAGAACAAAAGATGGTTGAAGCATCTAATTGATGGCTTCCCAATTCGGCCATGAGCCCACCGCCGGTACGTTGCCAGAGCCGCCAGCGAACCAGCTCTTCCATTGCGGTCCTTACTCGCTGGCCAATCTTGCGCTCTTCATAGCCGTATTTTTCAGCATCGAGCTGTTTGTCGGCATCCCATTGTTCCCATTGAGCAATTTTCTTGTTGAGTTCTTCAATTTCTCGTTTGTCGTTCGTGGCATCCAGTGCGTTTCGGAATTTCTTTAATTCGTCTTGAATAGCGTTTACAGATTGCTTTTTACCATTGATCGACAGTATTTCGCCTCCTGGCAAAGGCACTTGCCAACTATCCTTGCCAGGCACATTGCCTCGGTGCCATTGGGCGCGAATATGATGGAGCTGGCCCAACAACCCCATGCGCATTAGATGCACTGCATTGTCGTACAAAACGCTGTAGTGTCGTTGATGGCCAGTTGCCAAATGTAATCCTGTGGCTTTGGCCACGCGTGCCATTGCTTTACACTGAGCAATATTGTGTGCCATCAGTTTTTCGGTAAGTACGTGCTTGCCACGGTTTAATGCAGCGATAGCAATCGGAGCGTGCAGGAACAAGGGCAATGCAATGATAATCGCTTCGATTTCAGGATCATCCAACAAGGCTTGCATTCCACCGTTCTTGTCGTTGTATACCTTGACATTCTTTTTGGCTTCGGCCTCGGAGCTGTAACCAGCTTTCTTGATCAAGCCTGGTCGGGCTTCCAGGGCTGCAGTGCTGGACCAGTCACCATGGAAAGCGCGATGGATGCTACTGGGGCGTATGTCGCATATTGCCTTCACCGTAACGTATTCCGGAGTGCAACCACCAATCAGAACATTCCCTTCATCCCCCGTACCGATGACTCCGATGCGGACCGGATCGTTAACACTGCCGTAACCAAAGTACATTGCCCCTAAACCTGCACCGGAAACGGCGCCTGTGGCTGCGACCCCCTTGATAAAATCGCGTCGAGTGACCCCGACTGCCTCGTAATAATTGTTCTTGCCAAGCTCTCGCTGTTCACTGGTCAGAGGAATCATGGTCCATCTCCCTTGTCGACTATCAATTGCAGGTTATTCGTTGATCTAGTAGGCGATCCGCCGCGATATATTTTTCTGGTAACTTAATATCTTGCGGCTATTTATTTTGCTGTTTTAGCTTGTTTAGCACGCTGCCACCAAGCCCACGGAATAAAGTCTAGCCCAGCGTATCGACCGGCCTGGCTAGTCATCAGTACCAACAACGCCAAACACTCAACCGCTTGAAAATAAGTGGGCTGAGTTCCGGGGAATCCTGGCATTTGCGAGAGTACCACGCTCAGTAGAAAAAGTGCCCCAAAGCCAGCCGCCACCGGTGTGAGAAATCCGAGCAAGAGGCAAATACCAACAGTTACATCGAAGACTGGGATGAAGCGATCTACGAGGCTTATGTCCATCATACTTGTTTTCGGGCGTGCAAATCGAAATCTTCCGGCCTGCTGTCGCTGAGCCTGTGTGGCTAGGCCATTTAACTGACTCTCGTACAATTTCCAAACAGCATCGATCGAATCCAACGCGGGTTGCACCGCTTGCAGGCTGTCCGATTGTATTTTTTCCTTTTGGCTTCGTAGGCTAGCCACCTTGTTCCACATGGGGGCCGAATTCATTTTCTTGAAGCGTTCAAAGCTATTTAGATGTTTGTAGATGTCTTCGCCATTTTGTTCGAAAACTCCGGCTATTTTCGCTAAAGTATTGGCCTTGAGTTTTTCCAGCTCCCTACCTTGCACTTCAGTCAAACCAAAATGTTTAGCGGCTTGTGCCGCCGCGTTTGTGAACAGTTTTTTGACTTCCGTTTGATTCAGACGCGTTCTGCCATCGCGATCCCAAATCAAGGATTGGAAATTCTCGGCCAACGGACCTCGCGCCGAATTAACAAATCCTTCGGAACTGAAATTACCACTCCGGATCTTACTGGCCCCTTCCATGTAAAAATGCCAACCAATGCAGATCCTCAGTGCAACTAGTGCCAGAATACTGAAGAAGCCAAGTCGAGCCGATGATCGCATTTTTCAATTCTCGATTTCTGAGGCCTGCAAGAACAATTCAGGTGGGACTGTGACACAGGTTGTAGAAACTGCGTCGTAGGATTAAGTAATGTCGTAGGATTAAGTAACTAGGACTGTCAGCGATGCGGGGAGTGTTCTATAGATCGCACGATCGTTGAGAAAGCCATTCACATTATTGTCGAATCGCGGTCCGTCGCCAAGCCTCACCCTCAAATGGAGGTCATTACGTCACAAGTCCTCAGTATTGTCTTGGAGTTCACCAATAAAATCTCATAGATGGTTGCTGGCATACCACATTTGCTTTCATTGACATCTACAGTGTTCGAACTGAATTTGCGGATTTTGGCGAATTCGGGATGAATGCGGCGATCTGGAAGAAAGATTCACGCAGCAAAGATGGTATGGTCCTGTTAAACCTAGTTTAGATCCTAAGCCAATTAATCCGAAATTAAGGCATGGCCAGTAGCTTTCTGTCAGTCGGTTTATCCCGCTGGCTGATGCAAGGTGATTTACGGCGCGCTGGCTCTCAAAATCTCTGCTGAACACATGTCTGCCGGAGATTTGAAATTCGCTCGACGTTCTACCGATTGGACGCAGAAATCAATTTTGCGGGCAAGGAAGCCTCAATGAAAGCTAGACCCCAGCTCATAAGTCGAACGCCAGAAATCTCGCGTTCAGCCAAAAGTTACCGTCGTCGCCAAGCACGCCGCAATCTGCAAGGTTGGATTTCAT
>CAZVBC010000403.1:0-6174 GCA_964625155.1 uncultured Pirellulaceae bacterium | reverse complement strand
CTGATTTGCCCGCCGCCGCGCACGGGTGAACACATCTCGTAAACTGCGGGACCAGCAAATCCTCCTTCTCGTAGTCCTTGAAAGAATCGTTGATAGTCAATGAAACCAGATCCAAACGGGACCGCACGGACCCAATCTGGTGCCATGGGTTCATAATTGACCAACTCTGGCCGGTAACGATGCCGTGGAACCCGAATATAGTCTGCGTTGGTCGTAATCACCGCATGGGGACCTGCCTTAGCAGCAGCTTGGTAAAGGTCTTCACCTCTCAATGCTGGCGACCATGCGTCAAAACCCAATTTACAATTGGGCCGATTGATGTCCATCAGCAATTCCAATAAAGCATCCGTGTGTAAGCCGATATCATGGTGATTCTGAATAGCAATTGTCACACCATTTTCCGCCGCCCGATCACTCATCTCCTTGAGCGTGTCCACAGCTCGACGCCATTGCACTTGCAAGTCCTGTCCTTCAAGTTCATAGGCTGTAAAAACTCGTACGATACCGGCACCCAACTGTCGAGCCATGCGAGATAGCTCTTCGACATAGGCGATTTGAAACTCAATTACAGGCACTTCGGCGGCAAATCCCATGGCCAAGTGTGTATATCCAGCGATAACATCGCAGCGTACGCCGGCTTGCTGAAGTACGTCTCGCAACTTCGCGATCCGTTCGACTGTGGCATCCAACGGCGAAAGGTGAGGGCGTTTCCCAGCCAACATCACTGATTGAAACCCCAACTTGCCCGCGCGCAAGATGAAGTCCTCCAGTGCGATCGACTCCTGACCCCAAAGTCCAGCGTAACTGATTGAAAATAAGCACGTTCTCATAGTCGCGATTCAAGCGGCAAATTAGGGCTTGGATTGGAGCCGATACAAATGTGTCGATGTACGTACCAACAAACTGTTGGCAATGATAGCTGGAGACGCTCGGCAGCCATCGTCCAGTTGGTTCATGGCGACTCGCTGTGGTTGATCTGCAATAGTGTACACGTATCCATGTCCCTCGTGGTCGAAAGCATACACGTGCGTATCGGTGGCCACTAATGAGGCGCTGTAATTCCCGCCGAGTCGTTCTTGCCACACAATTTCACCAGTTCGAGTGTCGATGCGCGACAGCAATCCGTCGTCGGTAACACTGAATAGACGCCCACTCACAAGAATCTGACTTGGCTTGGAACCAATTGCCTTGCGCTGTGCCCAAAGGATGTTCGTTTCGGTTAGGTCCCCTGTTCCTCCCACGCGCAAGCATAGCAACTGAGCTTTGCCAAAGCCGGTGTTGACGAACAAATGGGTACCATCAAACAACGGACGAGCTGTTGTTGAATGTTCGCTATAACGAGCACGCCAGATCTCTTGGCCCGTTCGCGGATCGTAGGCCAGGACGGCTTTGCTGGTTGGGCTGATCAACTGTGGCTGACCATCGACCTGAATGACGATGGGAGTGCAATAAGATTTGTGAACGTCTCCATTATCGGTTCCATACTCAACATCGCGATCGCGTTTCCAAATGGTCTTGCCAGTTTCCCGATCCAAAGCAACAACGTACTGATAGTCGTAGCCATCCAAGTGCACAATCATCATGTTCTCAAATAAGATTGGCGAACTTCCAGCACCGCGGAAATGATTGCAGGGCAAGTCTCGTCTCCGCCAAACGATACCAGCAGTTTTGCGATCAAGGCACGCCGTTCCGTAGGCGCCGTAGTGGACGAACAAGTACTTATTATCCATCACTGGCGTTGGTGAGGCGTAACTGTTGGTAACGTGGTAATCGGGCTGCACCGCTTCATTCTCAAATACCTTCACATCGTGCAGCTTGGCGCCAGTATCAAGCGCATAACACAACGCAAACATCTGCTTCCCATCTTCTGTTGCAGATGTGAGCCAGACTTCGTTACCTAATACAACTGGAGATGCCCAGCCGCGGTCATGGACCGGGCTCTTCCAAAGTACGTTGGTATCCTCGCTCCACTTCAAAGGCGGATTTTGGCCAGGGGCAGTTCCGTTTTGCAAAGGTCCACGGAATTGATGCCAATCCACTTTCTGCGTCTCAGTGTCCTGAACTTGCGCCGCTACATGGATTGTCAGCAAAACAAGGAGGATTGCCATCGAGCAAGCGCTGGCAACGAATTTCAAGCAACCAATGCACATCGACACTGGCATTACACTTGAAACGATCATTCGGAATGCATAGTTCGCGACCGGCGCGTTGGATGAATCGAAAACCGACATGAAAACTCCTAAGTCTTTGTGTCACGAGACTGGTTGATTGTAGCGCAGCGTACCTGGCGTAGTGCAAGTTACCTTTTCTTGCCGACACTGTATCGCCGAGCAGCTATTCAGGCTCTTCGTGCGAGCCTGTTTCACGCGTACCTTAAATCTTTCCCAGCAAATCATTGGCAGCTTTGAGCGAGTGATACAGCGATTGATAAGTAGGGAACATTCGATCGTAAACCTTGCTGGCTGGGCGACGTGGGGGAACTTTTGTCGTGACCTCAATCGTCGCTTTGCAAGCTTCCTCAATTGACTTGTACTGACCATCACCCACCGCAGCTAAAAGTGCCACTCCAAACGCTGGCCCTTGTTCAGCGTTGATCGTACAGGCCGTTTGATTCATGACATCAGCGAGAATCTGCCGCCACTGTGGACTTTTGGCACCACCTCCACTGACTCGCAATTCCTTGATGGGAACATTCAAATTACGCATGATTTCCAGACTCTCACGCAGGCTCATCGCGACTCCCTCCAAGATTGCGCGCGCGAGATGTCCACGTTGATGAGCGGCTGTTAGTCCAACAAACGCACCTCGTGCCGCGGGATCGGCATGAGGCGTTCTTTCTCCAGCCAGATAGGGCAAGAAGAGCAGGCCGGAGCTCCCAGGTTCGGTGTTCGCGGCCTCAGCGATGAGGGCCTGAAATGGGTCGGTTCCTCGGCGGGCCGCCAACTCAGCACAGACGTTCGAAACAAACCATTGTAATGAACCGGCTGCTGATAAGGTCACTCCCATCATGTGCCATTTACCGTGCACAGCATGGCAGAATGTGTGCAAACGGCCGAGAGTATCGTATTGAGGCTCATCACAATGTACAAAGATAACACCTGATGTCCCCAACGACGCAGTTAAGATGCCTTTTCTCACAATCCCATTGCCCACGGCCCCCGCCGCACAATCACCTGCTCCGGCGACAACTTTACAGTCTGAGGTCAATCCAAGCTGGCCAGCGATTTCCGGCAGAAGTGAACCAGTCACTTGCTCCGATTCGTATACGTCAGCAAGCAATGTTGGATCAAGCTGGAGTTTGCCCAACAGCTCGGTCGACCAACGACGATGGACCACATCTAGCAGTAACATGCCGCTGGCATCGCTGGCGTCGGTAGCAAACTCACCTGTAAGTCGACGGCGAATTTCGTCTTTGGGCAAAAGCACTCGCGTCAAGCGTTCGAAGTGCTTGGGTTCATGATTGCGTAGCCATAAAATTTTGGGGGCCGTAAAACCGGTCAAGGCTGGATTAGCCACCATGCGAATCAACTCGTTTCGTCCACCTGCGGCGCGTGTGATTTCTTCACATTCGGCTGCAGTGCGCTGGTCATTCCATAAAAGAGCTGGACGAATTACGCTGTTGCGTTTGTCGAGGAATACCGAACCATGCATTTGCCCGGACAATCCAATGGCTTTGACCTCTGCCGGTTTAACTCGCGATTGTTTGACGACCGCACGAACAGTCTTAAGGGTCGCATTCCACCACAGTTCCGGATCTTGCTCGGTCCATTGCGGCTTAGGCATTGAAACGGCATACGCAGAACTGGACTCGGCCAAGATATTGCCGTCAGCGTCAATTAACAGGCTTTTAGTACCTGAAGTACCTATGTCGATCCCAATGTAACATGCCACAATCAGTCGGCTCCCCTACAATACATTAACGTCAATAAGATAACTTCTAGTCAACGAGCGGCGCGAAATGAATCGTTCTTGTTTCTTGTTTCTTTCATTTCTAGGATTGCATATCTTAACGACAGGCTGTGCGAATAAGAATTCGCCCTCCACGAATTCTCCGACAGAAACGGTGAAGACGCCGTCGGTTTCGTCGACGCCCTTGAGAATCTGGTTTGTCGAACCCAATGCCGATCTTGAATTAGTTCGTAGGCAGTGGCAATCCGTTTCCGAACAAGCAATCGAACTGGAAACTCTAAACGTAACCAACTTTCTTGCAAAGCCGTCTTGTGATTGCGACATCGTCATCTATCCGGCGCGTTTGTTAGGTGAATTGGTCAAACGAGCTTGGTTGAGTCGCTCGCATGCTCCAGCTTCAAGTACGAAAAACTCGAGAGAGACTGCGGTTGTAACGCTACCTCCTGCCTGGATCGCCCAGTGCCGCTATGCCGGTCACACCTGGGCGCGACCACTTGGCTGCCCCATTCCATTAATGTTGAGCGACAGTAAATCAGGCTGGGATGCCGACAAGTTCCCAAGTGCTTGGCAAGAAGTCTGGCGACCAGCATCCTCGAACGATCAGCGTCAAGCAATCAAACCATCAGAAATAAACCGCGATGCGCTCGTCGATCGATTTCTTACGATCGCCTGTACGTTGACCAGACGCAACCTCAAGTATGGCATCTTATTCGAAATGCAAACGATGAGACCACGGCTCGAACAGCCCGAGTTTGTGCAAGCCTGCGAGGTTTTGCGTGAACTCGCACAGCATTCCCGTGATGGAATCGCTGCGTCCGGCGATTGGAGTCGAGCATGGGCATGGCTTGCTGAAGATCGTCCCGGATCGATCTCTGTGGGAGTCGCAGCCATCCACGACCCTGCCGCCCAACCAGTAACTACCATCCGTGTTTCGCTGTGTCCTCCACTTCTGCAAAGCGATCCTACTGCGGAATTGCCTACTACGAACGGCACTTGGAATCCAGGCCTCGGACTGATCGCGAGTTTGTCAGAGGGTTGCCGACAATCGTCTCGCGCTGACTTATTCGTAGATTGGCTTGCATCATCAACCGCACGGGGATCATTTGCCAAAACCATTTTAGGAATTGACGCCGACGCGCCCATCAGTGGCACGGACGCTTCCGAGTGGCAGGTCTCGCAGTTGGAACGTCGCATGGCGGGTCGAGTGGGTGTTGCCATTGAATTGCGACTGCCCGGAACGGAACTGTACCGCGCCGCGCTTGCCGAGCAACTGACGCGAATCTTAATGAACCAAGTCGACATCTCAACTGGGCTCAAACAAGTCGCCTCCGAGTGGGAGAAGATCACGGAACAGCACGACCGCAAGCTGCAACGCACCCAATATGAATACAGCTTGGGATTGATGTAGTACGAGCGACGATATCGACGAACCACCATCAAGCGGAATTGAAGCATTGCTACACGATTTCTCGGCTGCCAAGCCCGTGACCACAACCCCTGATGATCCTCAGACGATAAACAGTTGACATGTTTTGCTGTAGCACTGACTGAGTGCAATCATGCATCCCAATCGCTTTGTCTTCAATTTCTGAACCCCAAAGAACTTGCATCGGTCCCAAACGCAAAAGTGACCAATTCGATTGAATCATCAGGAACACAACCGTTGCCAGACTACAAATTGCTTGCTAGCCCAACTTCACTTCCGACATGCGAGCTCGTCCCATACTTAAGCACCTCTGACGCCGCGAAGGCGGTCACGTTTTACTCGCGCGTGTTCAGCGTCGATCCGTACTTACTCCTCAACATGCCAGATGGACGTGTGATGCATTGCGAATTTCGCATCGGTACTGCACGGTTCTTTGTAAGCGAGGAACTCCCGGAACATGGTGGCACGCCGAGCCCAACACGACTTGGTGGCACAACCGTTGCGATCCATCTGTACGTTGATGATTGCGATGCGATGGTCAAGACCATGACAGACAACGGCTCGATCGTTCTATTGGCCCCAGTTGACATGTTCTGGGGCGATAGATTCGCGCGAGTTCGTGACCCCTTCGGGCACCAGTGGGGTATCTCAGCTCAACTGCGAAAAATGACTCCAGACGATATTCAGGCCGCCGCAATCAAATTGTTTTCGGAGATGTCAGACTAGTCGCCGCTCCGGCGCGTCCGGAATGCAGCAAAACATTTAAAGGATTCATGTAAGCCGCAGGCGGAGCGATTGGCGGTGAAACGCGAACTCGCCAATCGCGTGCCCAAGCATTC